>JAJYRG010000074.1 GCA_021794195.1 Bacteroidota bacterium | reverse complement strand
CCTGTCATCCCGGCAATAAAATTCGCAATAGCTGAGGCCGTAAACCACAATCCAAAAAGTAAACCTGTTAATTTCTTAGGTGATAATTTAGAAACATAAGAAAGTCCGACGGGTGATAAACATAATTCCCCGGTAGTATGAAAGAAATAAGCTAAAATCAACCAAATCATACTTACGGAAGCTGTTTTTGCGCCTTGAGGAATATTACTCGCGCCGTAAGCCAAAGCTACAAATCCGATTCCCACAAGTGCCAAACCCATTGCGAATTTTACGGGACCGGATGGATTCCAAACTTTCTCCCATAATTTACTGAAAGAAGAAGCTAATGTAATAATGAAAAATGAGTTTAAGATCTGAAACCAAGAGACCGTAACTTCCGTATGGTCTAACCCAAACTCCCTGGAAACTTTCCAAATCCCTATAGCCCAAATAATAGCAAAAGAAATAGCGGTAAAAATAATGGTTAAAGGGTATTTCTTAAATATCTGTTTGCTGAGCATGAATAATACATACGTAACAATAAGAATAGGGAAAATAGTCAAAGCAGCATCTACCCATTTGAAGATAATTCCGGTGTTACCTGCTAAAATCCTTTGCGTATAATCTTTGGCAAAGATGGTCATTGACCCTCCTGCTTGTTCAAAAGCAAAGAAAAAGAAAAGACTAGCAAACATTAATACCGCAACCACAATCAATCTGTCTCTCACTATGTGTTTAGGTGTGTTCTCTTCTTCCGCTGCTTCAACTTCGGGAGTATCTACTTCAGGCGACTTTTTAAGCTCTTCGCCTATAATGCCGAAAATCTTTCTGCCGAAATAAAACTGGAGCATACCAAACATCATGAAAACTCCGGCTAAACCAAAGCCATAATGCCACCCTACTTTTTCTCCAATGTAACCGCATAACAACATTCCTAAAAAAGCACCAGCGTTGATGCCCATGTAGAAAATAGTATATCCGGCATCTTTTTTAGAACTTGTATCGGGATATAGTTGCCCCACCATTGACGAAATATTAGGCTTAAATAAACCATTTCCCAAAATCATCAATACCAATCCAGCAAAGAAAAAATTGTTGTGAAAGATTTCTAAAGCCATTGAGGCATGCCCTAACGTCATCACTAAGGCCCCTAATGTAATTGCTTTTCTATATCCTGTAAGTTTGTCAGCAATAATCCCACCCAAAAGCGGTGTCAGATAAACCAGACCTGTGTACCAAGCGAACAACTTCATGGCATCACCGTTAGACCACTCCCAACCTCCTTTAGTAATTTCTGTAACTAAGAAAACAGTCAATAAGGCCCGCATTCCATAATAAGAAAAGCGCTCCCACATCTCTGTAAAAAACAACACAAAAAGACTGGCAGGATGACCCATCACCATTTTGTTGTCCACCCCTTGATTTGCTAAGTGTCTTTCAAGGTCTAAGTCTTTCTCTTCCATACAGGGTTAATAAAAAAAATTAAAAAATTATTATGATTAAAATATGAACATCATAATTTATGATGTCAAATAAACAACATTTTTATGAAATTTAAAAATTCAAACAAATCCTCCCTCATGTTTATAAGGTGTCCTTCCCATCTTTTTTAATTATTATTTCTCAATTCTATGTCTTCTTCCAGATCAAGTTTACCGTTTTTTATTTCGTAAGCATCATGGCTCAAATCCGGACCATAATATTTGTATTGTCCCTTCAGCTCTTCTTTCAATGGAGCAATGTGATCAAAATATATTTGTTTCTCTTCCGGGTGGTATTTTAAATACATACTTGCCTGTCTGGTATAATTAAAAACTCTCCGGGTCCGTTCTTCATTCTCTAAAAATACAGTTTTACCTAATTGCACAGAGTCTTCACCTACAGTAAGGATCTCAATGACTTTTTGCGTATAGTCTTTTGAGTGCCCTTTCCAACCTAAAAGGATATAAGAATCTTTAATAGGAATAATATCATAATACTGAGCTCCATACCATTTGTCCGAAGATAAAATTTCTGTCTGAGGATCTTCGATCTCAAAAGTTTTATCTAATAAAGGTAAAAGCTTTAACTCCCCGGAACGGGTACGGAATTGAATGCTGCCGTAAAAAAGATAAGAGCCGTCGTTAAGGGGAATATTCCATGAGAAAACACGGAATGTACTATCCGGATCCGTGAGGATAGAGATCATCTCTAAACGGGAAAATGGATAATCAAAGGAGTTTTTATTCTTTAAAGCTTCGACCAAGGTATTGATAAATGCAAAATTATTTTCCAACCGTATAGGCTCTGAAATAGATGCGAACATATTCTTACCGTAATGGGACAAAGAATCTTCCAAGGCAGCCATATCTTTCTCTTGGCTATAACTTTGCAAATGGCTGAAGAGAAAAAGAGCTATGAGTAAAAAATATGTTCGCATTCCCAAAATAATATTTTGGATTTTGGCTTAAATTATAAAAATCTTTCCAATAGTTTTTTCGTTACTTTCACCCCTTCTACTTCACTTAGCTCCGAGCCTTCATACTCTATACCTACATAGCCTTTGTAGCCTGCTTTCTTCACAATATCCATCATGCGCGCATAGTCAATCTCTCTTTCGTTGCCTTGTTCATCAAATACATTCGTTTTTGCACTTACTCCTTTAGCATAAGGCATTAAATCTGTAACCCCTTGATAGCGGTCATATTCATAAAAATTACCAAAATCCGGAAGCGTACCACAATTATCTTTATCCACTCTTTTAATGACATCTGCAAGCCAATCCCCATGGGAGGAAAGCCCACCATGATTTTCTACTACGACCGAAATGTTTCCTGATTTGCCATGATCTGCCAATTCGCTCAAGCTTTTCACCATTTGTGCCCCCATCTCTTCCCGGCTTCCTTCTCCTGCAGCATTTACACGGATAGCATGGCACCCTAAAAAATGTGCTGCATCAATCCACTGATAATGATTTTCCACAGCCTCTTGACGCTTTTTTTCATCGGCATCGGCCAAACTTCCTTCCCCATCTATCATAATCAATACGTTCTCCACTCCATTATCCTGAGCCCTGTTTTTCAAGTCTTTCAGATAAGTCATATCCTTAGCCTTGTCCTTAAAAAACTGATTAACATATTCTACAGCGTGAATATCAAAGGTTTTCGCTGTATATTCCGGGAAATCAATGTTTTTTAAATCCCCTGCAAAAAGCATTTTGTGTAAAGACCATTCGGCCAAAGAAATTTTAAACCATCCTTTTTCAGCTGCAAAAAGATTTACATGAGGCGCAACGGTAAGGCCGGCAGCGACTAAACCTAACTCTTTTAAGAAATTTCTCCTTGAATTCATGATTATATATTTTATGATAAAAAAATTATTTCAAATATTTGCCCAGCCCTGCACAAGCACATCTGCTAAATGCATGGTTTTTAACGCGATATTATGTTTTTGTATATAGGCATCCAATTGTAAGAGACAGGAAGAATCTGTCGATATAATATATTCTGCTTCTACATCCAGTGCATGTTGAATTTTTTGCTCAGCCATAGCTGCGGATATTTCTGTAAATTTAACCGCAAAAGTCCCCCCAAACCCACAGCATGTTTCCTGATCTTTCATGGGAACAACTTCCAACCCCCCTACTTGGGCAAGCAGTTTACGAGGTTCTTCCCGGATTTGGCATTGCCGAAGGGCCGAGCAGGAATCATGATACACTGCCCGCCCCACCATTTCTGCACCGAAATATTCATATTTGAGGACATGCACAAGAAACTCACTTAATTCAAAAATATTCTGTTGAATAGTTCTGCAAGTATTGTGTTCTACCGAATTTGTAAATAAATCATTGTATCCATCTTTGATCATCCCTACACATGAGGCAGAAGGAGAGACTATATAACGATGACTATTCATATCTGTCAAAAACTTTCTCCCTACCGTTTTAGCTTCATCCCAATACCCTCCATTATAGGCTGGCTGGCCACAGCATGTTTGGTCAGGGTTATACGCTACAGAACAACCTGCTTTCTCTAAAAGCTTTAGAGTACTGAATGCCGTATCCGGAAACAACTGATCTATAAAACAAGGAATAAACAACTCGACTTCCGTCATACTGATAATTTAATTCAATCTACATTCATCTTTATCATTCTTATTAACAACACAAAGCCCAAAATAAAAAATAAAGATAGGAAAAGTGCAGAATATCTAATATTATCTGTTATCTGTTCTATAATAGCGAATGAAAACAATCCAAAAACTATGGCTACTTTTTCTGTTACATCATAAAAGCTAAAGAAAGAAGCCGTATCTGTAATATTGCCCGGTAAAAATTTTGAGTAAGTAGAACGGGATAAAGATTGAATGCCCCCCATCAATATGCCTACCATCAACGCCAATACATAAAACTGCCACTCATATTTTAAAAAATAGGCTGCCACACAAATTACCACCCACACAGCTACATTAACAAGCAAAACTTTTATGTTTCCGATTTTTCGGGAAGCTTTAGCCATGACTACAGCTCCCAAAATAGCCACTAATTGAATAAGCAAAATGGTAGCAATCAATTTAGGAGCGCCAATATTCAATACTTTTTCCCCAAAAGCCGTAGCCACAATCATCAACGTTTGTACACCCATGGAATAAAAAAAATAAGGAAGCAGGAATTTTCTTATAGCCGGAATTTCACGGATTTTTTCAATTACACTTTTAAGTTCGGAAATGGCTTTTCTTTGGACACTCTTACCCCCAACATCTTTTAACGGGGGGATTTTGGGCAATGCCTTAAAAGGAATAAGGGAAAACAAAGCCCACCACAACCCTACTAACAAAAACGAAATCCGGGGAGGAAGAGAAGAATCCGATATTCCAAACCATTCGGGTTTAAATATGATAATAAGACAAATAAGCTGCAATATCACACAGCCTACGTAGCCGTATGCAAAGCCCTTAGCACTTACCGCGTCTTGCTGGTCACGAGTAGCAATAAGGGGAAGATAAGCATTATTAAAAGCGACTCCGCCTATATACCCCATAGCTGCCAGCGCGAAAAAGAAAATACTGATTTCTAACGTTTCCAGCCTGAAAAAGAAGAGTCCTATACAGGAAGCCGCGCCCAAATAAGTAAAAACACGCATGAAGAGATGCTTTTTACCTCTTGCATCAGCATAAGCCGATAAAAATGGCAAAGATACTGCCATTAACAAATAAGCTGCAGATAAAGCAAAATTGGAAAGGGCTGTGTTGACAAAGGTGAATCCCAAAAAATCGACCTTGTCTCCCATTTCTTCCGTCGTCGTAATGCTTACATAGTACACAGGGAAAATAGTCGAGGTTATGACTAAATTATACACCGAATTGGCCCAATCGAACATAGCCCAGGAACGTACAGTATGTTTGTCATTTTTTATAATAAGAGACATATACGCTAAAAGTTATCATGAATAAAAGTCATAATTCTCACCATCTCATTTCTAACCGGGATGGAACTGCCCAAATAATTGTTGTTGAGAAAAGAAAAAGCATACATTTTTCCTTTTTTAGTTTTTATAAACCCACTTTGCGCATGCACGGCGTGTATCGTGCCTGTTTTCGCCCATACAAAAGGTTTATTTTGATCCAAAGGATAAACTCCTTTTAATGTACCTTCTATACCTCCGGCCGGAAACAGCTCCAATACTTCTTCCTCATTCTTATTTGCTTTATATATCCTCTGTAAAAGCTCTACCATGCTAGCCGGAGTTATTTTATTATAAATCGATAGTCCAGAAGCATCTCTCAATTGAATCTTGTCCGGCAAAATATCATCATATTCTTTTTGCATTTTCATACGAAAATCCTTTGTGTGAAAACTATCAAAAAGTTGATAAGCCACACTCATTTGAAGATGCTCAGCGAGAAAGTTATCACTCGGAAGCATCATTTCCCGTAAAACTTCGCGTGTGGATGCAGAGTTTAATTGTTTTACATCAACAGGTTTAGGGGCAGTAGTTAAATTTACTTCTCTTTGCAAAGTATCGGCAAGAAGTTTTACAAATAATGAATCAGAATAAATAAAGGGCTTATCTGTCTGATAATTGTTAGACATTTTTCCGCTGATCTTATATTTATTTCTTCTTAATGAGCGGGATATCCGTGTGGCTTTAGAGGAAGGGGCCCATTCAATCCGCTCTCTGAAATAAATCGGTCGGATTTGTACAGAACCTCTATTTAACTCAAAGTGTACCACATTTCCATAGATAGGAAATGCCGAAACTTCCGGTTGATAATAAAAATCATAATCTTCTATAGACCAACCTTCTCTATAAGTAGGCTCTTGTGTTTCTTGAGGTACATACACCAGTGTTTTATTGCTGTTTTTTAAAAAATCAAAAACCTTTTGAGTGTTTAACTCAGGATGTAAAAATGTAGGATCGCCTGTCCCCCAAAAATACAATGAGTCGCCGCGTTCTATGTACTCTATTCCAACTAATGAATCTCCAAGGTGAGTAAGGCTTTCGTATAAAGTAAACACCTTGGTATTGGAGGCAGGCGTGAAATGATGGTGTTGATTTTTTCCGAATACTACTTGGCTGCTATTCAAATCATATAAAGCAAAACCGTAATAATATTGGCTTAAAACCGACGATACAGCAAATTGTTTTTCTAATCTTTGGAAAGATTGTGCAAAAGAAAAAAAACAAATACTGAAAAATATTGTTGATAAGGAAAACCTTTTTATCATGGAACAAACTTACTAAATCAAAATAAAAGTGTAGGATAATTCCAACTATTATTTATGGTGTAACTTACTGTCAAAAAAATATAAATATAAATCTTTTTGTATCTTGATGGTCAAGGCACTAAATTTGTACAGGTTTTAACAAGATTTATAAATTCATCACATACTTTAACAGCATAAAATTATGAAAAGATACATCCCACTGCTTTTTATTTGTTTTTTAATTGGAACCCTTATGAGTTGCAATGAAGTGAAAAGTTCACGTACGGAAAACAATTCGGAAAACGAGGAAGAAATTGAAAAACCAACATCTACAGCTGATCTATTTGAAAAAGAAATCTTGTCGAAAGATATTTCCGCCCCTTGGGGAATTACCTGGCTAGATGATTCAAAAGCATTAATTACCCATAAACAAGGCTCGGTGTATGTCATGGAGAATGATGAGATCACAGACAGTATTTCCGGTCTCCCCAGCCCTTACACTTCAAATCAAGCAGGATATTTAGATATAAAGGCACACCCTAAATATAATGAAAACGGTTGGGTCTATATGACTTTTGCTAAACCAGAGGGAGATGGCGGAAGCACGACCTTAATACGTTTTAAATTGGACGGAAATAAAGCCACGGAATTAGAAGAGTTATATCAGACCATGCCCATAACAAATACAGGCATACACTTTGGAAGCCGGATTATTTTTGATAATGACGGGTATCTCTATTTCAGCACAGGCGAAAGAGGTGTAAAAGAAAATGCACAGGATCTGACAAACGATATGGGAAAAATCCATCGTTTACAAGATGATGGAGAAATACCGAGCGACAATCCATTTTATGAGGAAGCAGACGCAAAAAAATCCATTTGGACCTATGGAAACCGAAATGTACAAGGCATGGTGTATGATGCTGAAAACAATAAAATATACGCCACCGAACACGGACCCATGGGCGGAGATGAACTCAATCTTATAGAAAAAGGAGCCAATTACGGCTGGCCTGAAATAACATATGGAATTGATTATGACGGAAGCATTATTTCGGAACTACAGGAAAAAGAAGGTATGGAACAACCTTTACATTACTGGGATCCGTCCATCGCTACCTGTGGATTAATGTTGTACACAGGAGATAAGTTTCCAGAGTGGAAAAATGATATTTTCAGCGGAGCGTTGGCTAAAACACACGTCGCACGCCTAACACTGGACGATGAAGATAAAGTCTTAAATGAAGAAAAACTCTTAGACGGTATAGGCCGTGTACGCCAAGTTGCCCAAAGCCCGGATGGATATGTCTATGTATTAACAGAAGGGCCAGGACAAATTATCAAACTATTGCCGAAAAAATAAAATAGTATATAAATAATTTTGATTTTTAGCTGTGTAAAAGCTTTTATCAGCTGCATATAACTAAACACATACTCAGAATCATCGGCAATAATCATATAGTAGTTCTTTTTACTCTTGCTGCAATAATAACAGAAGTTAGAAACCTAAAGTTGAAAAGGTAGAGAACTTCTTCGCAAATTTTAAAATTAAAAACTCTATTAATAGAAAATAAGTAATAAATAAAAAACAAAAGTTTGAATAAGTTTTTACGAATTGCCATACGAACAATTATGTGGGGAGCAGCGGGGATCCTTATCCTCCTCCTTACACTCATTTTTTTGATTCGTATTCCAAAAGTCCAGAATTATGTTGTCGGAAAAGCCACTCACTATCTTGAGCAAAAGCTGAACACCACTGTCGAAATAGGTTATGTCAACATTTCTTTTCCTAAAAACATTGTTTTGGAAGATGTCTATATTGAAGATTTAGAACAAAACCCTTTGATAGACGGTAAGAGGTTATTTCTGGACATCAGTATGTTTAAACTGTTAAAAAACACTGTAGAAATACAAGAAATAAAATTAGAAGGAATCAGATCCGTCATAAAAAGGAACCAAGAGGGTGTTTTTAATTTTGATTTTATCGTTGATGCCTTTTCGGATGGAGAGAGCGATGATGATAAGGATGATGACAGCCCTCCCATGAAAATAAATATCGGAAAAGTAAAGTTTGACGACATCCATTTTCTTTATGATGATCAAACGATTGGTCTTCATACTGAGCTTTCGTTAGATGCGCTTCGCACAAGGATAAAAAAGTTTGACTTAGAAGAAAACATGGCTTTTTCACTGCCTGACATCAAAATCCAAGGTTTGCAAGCCACTATCAAGCAGTGGCCTCCCCTCCTTACCGATAGTACAACGACAGCTGATACTGCAAATACAGAAACTGAAGAACTACTTCCGGATATAGAATTGGGAAAAATAGATCTATCAAACATAGAAATAGCTTATCAAGATGAAGAAAGCGCCCTTGAAAGTATCTTTAACCTTGGCAAACTTCAAACCTCTATTAAAGAAATAGATTTAAACAAGGAGTGGGTAAACATAGAATCTATTTTGCTTGATAACACGCAGGCAAAAGTGGCCTTTGGTAAAAAAGAACAAAATCCAGAACAAAAAGAACCTGATCAAACAGATTCTCTTGCATCAGAAATGAACTGGAAAGTAGCTTCAAAAAAAACCATTATTAAAAACACACAAGTCGCTTACGCCGATGAAAATGAGGAGGCTATGGAAGGGTTTGATTATTTTAATATCCAGATGGCGGACGTAAATGGAGATTTGCGTGATTTTTACTTTTCTATGGACTCTATATCCGGGTCTTTGCAAAACCTTTCCGCAACTGATCATTCCGGATTTACGTTAAAACAATTAAAGACGGATTTTGAATACACTTCTACCGGAGCAAAACTAAAGAACCTTTTGGCGGAAACGCCCGGCACACGCATTCAGGATTTAATAGAAATCTCTTACCCTTCTTTAGATATTATAGAAGATCACCCTGAGCAAATAGCCCTCAAAGCCAACCTGCACAAAAGTCAAATAGATATGAAAGACATTTATCTTTTTGCGCCTTTTTTGGATACTGTGGAAGTGATGGAGCCGCTTTTAGATAAAAAGTTTTATATCGATGGGACCATTAATGGGCGAATGGATGACTTGCAGATCCCAAAGTTTGATTTTTCTACTCTTGACAACACTGTATTATCGGCTACAGCGCATATCAAAGGCTTACCGGATGTGGACAATATGTATATTGACCTCGCTTTAAAAAAATTAACTACGGGACAGAAAGATCTGAATCGGCTTATAGCACCCAGCATGCTGCCAGACAGTATACAGCTTCCTGAAAGTATTTATGCCAAAGGAGCTTTCAAGGGAGGTATGCAAGGATTTGATACCGACCTCTCTTTAAAAACAGATAAAGGCAACGCAGCTCTGACAGGTAATATGGACATGGCTGGCTCCGACACGAGTTATTCGGCAGATATTGCCGTATCTGATTTTGATTTAGGCCATATTTTAAATCAAGATTCACTCATCGGTGAAATAGCTTTTCATGTCGATGTAAAAGGAACGGGTTTGGATCCAAAGAACATGCAAGCCGAACTAAAGGGTGCCTTTGATAAAATAGAAGCAATGGATTATCCTTATCAAGATATTTCTTTCCAGCTTTCGGCGAATAAGGGACTCATTAATGGAACGGTTAATAGTCCTGACCCCAACATTCAATTCGATCTTAATTTGGACGCGGATATGAGTCCAAAATATCCGAAAGCAAAGATAGATCTGCTTGTGGACAGCGTTAACTTACAAAACTTAAAATTAATGGATGAAGATTTCCGCTACCATGGTAGAATGATGGCAGATATTGAGACCGCAGATATAGATTACCTGAACGGAACAGTAAATATATTGAACTCTTCTATTGCTTATAATGCTAATAGATTTGTATTAGATACTATTTCTCTTGTGGCTACAGCAGATAGTAATAGAAACCAATTACTTTTTGATTCCGAACCCTTGAAAGCTCAAATGGCAGGGAATTATAAATTATCCCAACTCAATGCGGCTATTGAAGACATTGTACAAGTCTATTACAACCCTTACCACCATACAAATGACACACTGCATTATGATCCTCAGAGTTTTGAGTTTAGTGCCACTCTGGTACACTCGCCCATCATCAAAGAATTTGTACCGGAATTGGAACGCTTAGATCCTGTTTCATTGGACGGCAGTTTTAGCTCTGAAGATCAAACATTAATGGCTAAACTCATCGCTCCCAAAATCATTTATGAAGACATGCATTTCGATAAAATAGGGTTGGATCTCATTACTGTGGATAGCACCATGTATTACTCCGGTTTACTTGAAAGCATCCAAATAAACGACATAGAGCTTAAAAACACGACCATAAGCGGAGATGTATATGATAATAACTTAAGCTTTGGTGCTTGGATAAAAGATAAAGACGATAACGATCAATACCATCTGGGAGCAAATCTGCTTGCAGAAAATGAAACCTATACCCTAAAATTAAAAGAAGATGGTTTTATGCTGAACTACGATCTCTGGAATATTGATCCCAACAATATATTGACGTTCGGTAAAGAAGATATCAAAGCAGAAAATTTTACCTTAAGCTATAATAATCAATCCTTGTCCATCTTATCTCAGGATAGTGCGAAGTTTGCCCCTATCGATCTAAATTTTGATAATTTTAGGATAGAAACGCTCAGTAAGATAATAGAATCAGAAGATTTCCAATTGGGCGGAGGCATCAACGGAGCAGCTACTCTTTCCGAATTAAACAATGATCCTGTTTTTGTTTCCGACATTACTGTTGATAAATTTTTCTTTGGAAAAGACACCATTGGCAACATCGATATAATGGTAAATAATGAAACGCAAAACGAGTATAATGCAGATGTTAAAATTTATGGAAATGACAACGACGTACGTCTTGCGGGCAAGTTTTTAGTTTCTGAAAACAACCCTCTCGAAATGGATGCAAACCTAACACTGGAACCCCTAACAGTCAAAACTTTGGAAGCTTTTAGTTTTGGAAACCTCCAAAAAAGTGAAGGTAATATCCGTGGGGCTTTAAAAATCAGTGGAAATGTAGATAAGCCAAGTATTGAAGGTGAACTCAACTTTGACAAAGCCCGCCTAAATGCCACTATGCTCAATTCGGATCTACGTATTGATCAACAAAAAATTGTATTTAATAAGAGGGGGATTAACTTTCAGAATTTTGAAATAAAGGACGCACGCCAAAATTCCACCAAAATAAGTGGCCGTGTCATGACAGAAGATTATATGGACTATGCCTTTAATCTAAATGTAAATGCAAATGATTTTGAAGCTGTCAATTCTACCCGTGAGGATAATGATCTGTTCTTCGGCAAACTTTATATATCTACTAATTTACGTATTACGGGCGATATGGATAAGCCGGTAGTAGACGGAAACTTAAAAGTGAACGAACGTACAGATATGGCTTTTGCCGTTCCGGATGAAAATCCTGGAGAGATAGATAGAGAGGGCGTAGTTAAATTTGTCAATAAACGAGATACGCTTGCCGAGAATGTTTTTGCCCGTTTAGATTCTATGAGCCAAGTTGAAAAACTATCCGGTATCGATTTAACATTAACTCTGCAGACCGATCCCCAAGCAAAATTCCAAATAATATTGGACGAAGGATCGGATGAAGCCCTTCATATACAAGGAACTGCTGAATTAAACGCAGGAATCGATGCCAGCGACAAAATAACCATGTCGGGAACTTATACAGTAGAAGATGGGCATTATGCTTTAACCTTTGGTCCCGTAACCCGTGCATTTAGTTTTCAAAAAGGAAGCTCCATTACATGGAATGGTGATCCTTTTGATGCACAAATGAATATTACGGCTGTATATAATGAAAAGTTCCCAACCTTGGAACTCGTTCAGAATCAAGTCAGCGGAGAGGCATCCAACTTATATAAACAACGTATTCCCTTCGATGTAAAATTGATTTTATCAGGAGAGTTATTTCAACCTGACATAAACTTTGACATAGAATTGGATGAAGATCAAGCTATTGTCTCTCAAGACGTAACAAGCAAAGTAAATATTGCTTTATCTTCCATGAGGGAAGATCCGGCAGAACTGAACAAACAAGTTTTCTCCTTAATAGTCTTAGGAAGATTTATGTCTGCAAACCCGTTCGAAAGTTTATCAGGCGGCGGCGGTGCCGAAAGCATGGCGAGAAATACAGTCACTTCCCTGCTCTCCTCCCAATTAAATGCATTGGCATCAAATCTAATTACGGGAGTAGAATTAGACTTTGATCTTCAATCAGAAGAAGATTACCTGACGGGAGATGGTCAAAGTAGAACCGACCTTAGCGTAGGCATGTCCAAAATGATGTTTGACGATCGGTTAAAAGTTACCGTAGGATCAAACTTTGAAGTAGAAGGCGGCTCCCGCCCCGGAGAGAAAACGAATAACATTGCCGGGGATATTTCTTTGGATTATCAATTGTCTAAAGACGGTAGGTATTTTGCCCGGGTTTACCGCAAAAATCAATATCAAGCTACTCTTCAAGGACAATTTGTGGAAACAGGGATTGGTTTTA
>JAJYRG010000005.1 GCA_021794195.1 Bacteroidota bacterium | reverse complement strand
TGATATTTCGGATCCAAAAGCGGCCATCCGAACTTTCAAAAGAAAATTTATTGTCACAGATTTGAGCGAAGAACTCACGCTCTACGACCGGACGGTCATTTATAACCTATACAAAAGATATCTATAAGGCTTTTCGAACAAGCCCCGCACCGCTATCACTGTAAAGATGGAAATTAACCGCCGTGTAAAAGTTTATTTTCCATCTATCAGCAGAGGTTCGAAAGGAACTTTAGTCAACCCTCTCCATGTTGAATTTGGAAGGCTCCACCCGGAGAAGAGCAGCACCAACATTTTTAGAGAGTACACCCCCTTTTATCCAACAAAGGCTCTGAAAAGAACCCCTCAGAAAAGGGAGGGTCTATCCTTCATTATTTACCTTACCGACATACTTTCTTATCCCTCTAACCCGGTTTAAACGCCCTGTGACCAACATTTTAACAAAAACGGACGCTGAGCGCACCCTACATGCGCTGACCGGAGACCTGTTCGGGGATAGGCTACCCCTACACAGCGGCTATGTACCCCTACACAGAACCTCCCGGGCCTGCCCCAACCTGCATCTACCCCGGAAAAAGACCTTATGTACCCTCAGGCAATCGCTCCGGCAGGTGCAGGCTTTCGCTCGGAGGGAGCGTCCGCTTCCCATTTCCTCTACATAGGACCATACACACCCTACAGGAAACTCTACGCGCTGTACATAACCGCCATGTACCGCCACCGGCTTATCGGCTACCCGTACCGGATGGCTACCGGGCCCGCCTGAACGGCCATGTAGTATTTAATAACCCTTTTCTTCCTCTGAGATGGGCACCGGTTGCCCCTACATGCCCACGGGCGTATCTGACATAGGATGTATGTAGGCCGCGCAAAAACCAGAGAACCTTTCGGATAAGGTCATGTACTGCGCGGTCAGAGGTCTTTTCTAAAGCGTTTTATAGCACAATACCCACATAAATATAGGGTTATTTTAGGAGATTCCCTCTTTTCAGATAAGTATTCCTCAGACTCCGGTTTACAGAGTCCCGAACGGAAACTGCAGGATGTTTCATCCGTTTCTAGAGACTGGCTGATTTTATTATGCGGCTGCGCGGTCACTTGTACATTTAATCGACGCCGGAAGGGTGTAAAAAACAGGCTTCACCCTCTCAAAACTCCAATATTCTGCAGTTTGAGTCTGGCTAATGATCAGACTCTCAGGGAAAATAGTTGGCCGATATACAATTTAAATTGAGCAAAAAAACAAAAAGGAATGGGAAAATCGTTTGGATTGCAATAAAATCTTTAGATATTTGCCCATTCGATAATAATTATACTTGCTTTTTGGGAAGGTAAGTGCTCAATAACGAATTTACGTTAAAAGATTTTTTATAAACAATGCAGATCTTTTAATAGAACTACAAAAACACAATTTCCCCATGAACATTTATGAAATAATTGCCATTACACTATACATGTTGTTAATGTTAGGTATAGGATTTTATTCTTATAGAAAATCGACCAGTAATTCTGAAGAGTTTCTGATTGGTGGGAGAAAGTTAGGGCCTGCTGTCAGTGCACTTTCAGCGGGAGCATCAGACATGAGCGGATGGTTGCTCATGGGTTTGCCGGGAGCGATGTACATATCCGGGCTCTCAAGTGCCTGGTTGGCAATAGGGCTGACTTGTGGTGCTTTTTTGAATTACGTAATCGTAGCGCCGCGGCTTAGGGTTTATACAGAGGTCGCAAACAACGCGATTACCTTACCTGTTTTTTTTGAAAATAGGTTTCGTGATAAAAGCCAGCTTTTAAAATTAGTTTCCTCCATAGTGATTTTGATTTTCTTCACTTTGTATACTTCTGCAGGCATGGTTTCGGGAGGGCGGCTTTTTGAATCTGCATTCGATATGAGTTACCATATAGGTTTGATTTTATCTGCATCTGTAGTGGTGGTTTATACTTTTTTAGGTGGGTTTTTGGCGGTGAGTCTGACTGACTTTGTGCAGGGTACCATCATGTTTTTAGCACTTATGCTTATACCTGCCGTAGTCGTTTGGGAGCTCGGAGATATTCAAACGACGGTAGAAACGATACAAAGCAAAGGAAGCCGTTATTTTGATTTACTTCGTGGAACGACCACCGTTTCTATTATATCTTTAATGGCTTGGGGCCTGGGTTATTTTGGTCAACCACATATCATCGTCCGGTTCATGGCCATAGAAAAAATATCAGACGTCAAAAAAGCGAGACGAATCGGTATCAGCTGGATGATACTTACGGTCAGTGGAGCTGTACTCATGGGCTTATTTGGAATTGCCTACATGATGGAATTTGATCCTGAGGCCATGGTTAAATATGATGCGTCAAAAGAGTTAGCAGAAACCATTTTTATTTATTTCTCCAGGGCTTTGTTTCACCCTCTACTGGGCGGTTTTTTACTTTCGGCTATATTAGCTGCGGTGATGAGCACCATCTCTTCTCAGTTATTGGTAACCTCCAGCTCTATGACAGAAGATATTTTCAAAACTTTTTTTAAAAAATATGCGACTCCCAAAGCCATGCTTCTCATGAGCCGGATATCTGTATTGATCGTGGCTATTTTGTCTTTTGTTTTATCGTTAAATCCTAAAGACAGTATTTTAGGCCTGGTCGGTAATGCTTGGGCAGGATTTGGAGCCGCTTTCGGCCCGTTGATTATTCTCTCCCTCGTTTGGAAAAAAACGACAGTCAAAGGGGCATTATTAGGAATGATTGTAGGTGGACTTACGGTGTTGCTTTGGATTTATTTGCCCCACAGCTATAAAGAAGTATATGAGATTATACCCGGGTTTATCTTGAGTATGCTTACTATTATCATTGTTTCTTTAATAGATAAGCCTGTCTCTGAAGAGGTTTCAAAGGAATTTGAAGAAATGGAAAGCATCCTTAAAAAAGAAAGGTAAAAACAGAGGACAGAAAAGAACTGTTTGTTGTGGGAAACCCTAGTAAACGGTGTCTTTTCTGTTTGTTTTATTCGGCACCTGACGATAGATAGTCTTCGAGAAACTTCTGATCATTTTCGTCACTGTCCCCATATTTTGTTCTCAGTTCTGACAGCTTTTTATGCATGTTTTCCCTAATGCTCTTATATGCCGGGTCGTCATACACATTTTTCATCTCTTTAGGATCCTGTTCTAAATCATATAATTCCCACTCGTCTACATCATAATAAAAATGTATCAGCTTATATCTATCGGTGCGAATCCCGTAATGTCTTTTCACCATATGAATAGAAGGATACTCATAATAGGTATAATATATTCCATCTCTCCATTCTGAATTTTCGCCGGACATTAGCTTTCTGAAAGATTCGCCTTGTATATCTTTCGGGATTTCTACTCCAGCGTAATCTAAAAAAGTAGGCGCAAAGTCTAAATTTTGTACTAATGCATCGGATTTTATCCCTGCTTCTATCTCTTTAGGGTACCGGATGACCAAGGGGGTGCGCAATGACTCTTCGTACATAAATCTTTTATCAAACCACCCGTGCTCACCCATGTAAAATCCCTGATCGGAAGTATATACAACAATGGTGTTTTCTGCCAAGCCGTGCTTATCTAAATAGTCTAAAACCTGTCCTACGCCCTCATCCACCCCAGCAATTGTTCCCAGATAATCTTGCATGTACCGTTGATACCTCCATCGCATTAGATCCTCCTTTGTCATGGACGCATAGTTCTTTTTAAACTCCTCGACAATAGGAGTATACGCGGCATCCCAAGCCGCTCGTTGCGCAGAGTCCATTCTCCCAAGATTATGATTATAATTTCCTTTGTCCCACGAAATACTCTCTTTGAGTCCCAGTTCATCCATTACTTCCGGTGTGATTTTTGAATCTCCTGCCCAGTTCATATGCGTCAAGATATTCATTTCAGCTGTTTTAGCAGCCGTTCCTCTGTCCTCATAATCATCAAAAAGAGACTCCGGCTCGGGGAAAGTTTTCTGAGTATATTCTTTATAATGACGCTCTGCGGGGAGCCACTCCCGGTGTGGCGCTTTCTGGTGGAACAACAAACAAAAGGGTTCATCCTTATCCCGGTTTTCCAACCATTCAATGGCTAAGTCTGTAGTGATATCTGTCACATGCCCTTTCAGCTGTTCTTTTTCTCCATTTATTATAAAATCAGGGTTGTAATAATCTCCCTGCCCAGGTAAAACCGCTGAATAATCAAACCCTTGAGGGATCCCATCCATGTGTATTTTTCCCACCATAGCCGTCTGATAACCTACTTCCTGTAGTTTTTTAGCAAAATTATCCTGATTCCAATCAAAAGCAGAAACATTGTCCACCTTACCATTTACAAAACTATGTTTCCCTGTCAACAGAACGGCGCGGCTCGGTGCACACAGAGAGTTAGTCACTGTAGCTTGAGAAAATAAAATTCCCTCCTTTGCTATGCGATCAATATTGGGCGTCTTATTGATACCGAAACCATAAGCACTCACTGCTTGATACCCATGATCATCACTCATGATATAAATAATATTAGGTCTATCAGGCTCCTTATCTAAGGGTTTAAAAGACGATAAAACACTAATACAAAAGAATAAAATTACATATAAAAATATATTTAGATTCATACCTCTCTGTTTTCTTGTTCGGAATAATAGAAATTTAACTTTAAACCAGAAGAGCTTACAATAGGCATCATGCATAGTTTAGCCTGTATTATTTCATAAGCAAGTTACAAATTACTATTTTAAATGCCGTTTTAAAAATTTTCCGGTGTATGATCTTTTGTTTTTCACCAACTCTTCAGGTGTCCCGGCAAAAACCAATTCTCCGCCTTTTTCCCCTCCTTCCGGACCTATATCTATAACCCAATCTGCAGATTTAACCATTTCCATATTATGTTCAATCACTAATATAGAATTGCCCATTTCAATAAGCGCATCAAAAGAGTTTAATAATTTTAAAATATCATGAAAGTGTAAGCCTGTAGTCGGTTCGTCAAAAATAAAAAGCGTGCGTTTGTGGTTACTCCCTTTAATTAAAAATGAGGCCAGCTTAATCCGTTGTGCTTCTCCTCCGGAAAGTGTACTTGAAGGTTGCCCCAGTTTTACATAACCTAAGCCTACATCCTGCAGAGGTTGGAGTTTTGTCAAAATTTTCGGCTGGTCTTCAAAGAAAGGGATAGCTTCATCCACACTCAGGTTTAAGATTTCTGAAACATCTTTTTCTTTGTACTTTATATCCAAAACATGCTGTTTAAAGCGTTTTCCTTTACAAACTTCACATTCTAAAACTAAATCCGCCATAAACTGCATCTCTACTTTTATCTGGCCTTCTCCCTGACACGCATCACACCTCCCTCCTTCTACGTTAAACGAAAATGCCGACGGTTTTAAGCCGGTTGCTTTCGCTTGGGGTTGTTTGGCCAATAGAGCGCGGATATCATCCCATGCTTTGACATAAGTTACCGGATTAGAACGGGAAGAACGGCCTATGGGATTCTGATCGACCATCTCTACTTGCTCAATTCTTTTGTAGTCGCCTTCCAAACTATCAAATTTTCCGGTCTGTTCCCCCGTATATTTGTCTAGAGCTTTTTGCAGCGCTGGATAAAGTATACGTCTTACTAAAGAGGTTTTCCCTGAACCCGACACTCCGGTTACTACTGTGAAAATTTGCAGAGGAAACTCCACATCTATACTTTTCAGGTTATTTTCCCTTGCTCCTTTTAGACTTATTCTATCCGTCCAGCTTCTCCGCTTATCAGGAATAGGAATGTGTAACTGTCCGGATAAATATTTTCCTGTGTAACTATTTTTATCTTTTAAAATTCCTTTAAAATCTCCTGCATACACTAATCCCCCCCCATTTACTCCTGCTTCAGGACCTATGTCGATGAGGTAGTCCGCTGCTTCCATCATTTCCTGCTCATGTTCCACGACAATAACGGTGTTTCCTATGTTTCTCAACGTTTTTAAAACCGAAATCAAACGCTGCGTATCCCTGGGATGCAGGCCAATGCTGGGTTCATCCAATACGTATATAGACCCCACCAAAGAGCTCCCCAAAGAGGTCGCTAAATTTATACGCTGCGACTCTCCACCCGATAAAGTATTGCTGAGCCTATTTAAGGTCAAATAACTCAACCCTACATCACAAAGAAACCCTAATCTATTTTTGATTTCATCCAAAAGCCGCTTTGCGATAACTTGTTCTTGTCCGTCGAGTGAAATGTCCTCAAAAAACTGTAAAGCTTTTTCCAAAGGCATTAAAACCAGATCAATAATAGATTTCCCACCGATCTTTACGTAGCTGGCGTCTGGCCGGAGACGGGTACCCCTACAGTCAGGACACAGCGTTTTGCCCCTATAGCGGGATAGCATAACACGATATTGAATCTTGTATGTGTTTTCTTCCAACATGGCAAAAAAAGCATCTAACCCTTTAAAATATTCATTGCCTGTCCAAAGCAGCTTTTGCTGGCCGGCAGTCAAATCCGCAAAAGATCTATGTATGGGGAAATCAAATTTGAGAGCCACATCGATCAGCTTTTTCAACCACTTTCCCATTTTTTCTCCCCGCCATGGCGCAATAGCTCCTTCATAAACAGATTTGCTCTTGTCCGGGACAACCAAATCTTCATCTATACCAATGATCTGACCATATCCTTCACATTTTCTACACGCTCCAAAGGGGTTATTAAAGCTAAAAAAATTAGGCGTAGGCTCTTCGAAGACAATCCCATCGGCTTCAAAACGATCTGAAAAAGTATGCACTTTATCCTCTATATGGATAATACATTGATTACCTCCTTCATAAAAAGCAGTTTGCACAGAATCCGAAAGTCTATTTACAGTATCCTCATCATGCTCCACCCTAACTCTATCGATAAGTATTTGCAAATCATCCGCTTCAAAATTTTCATTAGGAAGTTTGCTATCTTCCAGCAAGTCTTCAATTTTTTTTATTTCTTCTTTATAGCGCACCCGTATATATCCTTTTTGCAAAAGTAGCGAGAGTTCTTCTTTAAGCTTTCGATCATACGTTTTAATTAAAGGACAAAAGATGGTCACCATGGACTCTTTATCCTGAGCGAGGATAAAGTCTACTACCGAACTCACTGTATCCTTTGTCACCTGCTTTCCTGAAACAGGCGAATATGTCTTACCTATACGGGCAAATAGCAATTTTAAATAATCATAAATCTCAGTGGATGTACCTACTGTCGATCTGGGGTTACTGGTAATCACCTTCTGTTCAATAGCAATAGCTGGGGCAATACCTTTTATATAATCGACTTCGGGTTTATCCATTCTACCCATAAACTGTCGGGCATACGCAGATAAACTCTCTACATATCTTCTCTGGCCTTCGGCGTATAAAGTATCGAAAGCAAGAGAAGATTTGCCCGATCCTGACATTCCCGTTATTACGACCAATTGGTTTTTGGGAATATTAACGTGTATATCTTTAAGATTATGTACACGGGCTCCTTTTATTAAAATATGTGTCTTTGGGGAATAATTATTTTTGTTCTGCATAACTTACAAATATACGGGAAGTTTCATATACAATACGAGCATTCGAAGCTTATTCCATCTGAAAAAGGCAATGATCTTCCGCTGCACTGTTAAACTTAAATAAGTTTAATAATAATTTCCAATGTTCGTAATTAATAAAAAATCTGCTTATGACACGATCGAAAAAGTATCGGAAGCTATACGTTTAATAAGAGAGTTTTTACTCTTTAGTTACATGAAAAAACTTTCTTTAATTTGGCTAAAGCATGTAAGTATTTCATTTTGATATTCTTGCCTACTATATCCAAATAGTTTTCCACATTTCATTTGGATTTATCAAAAAAATAAGGCTATATTAATGACGTTACTTTTATTATTTTCATGTTGTGAAAAAATATATTTGTACGTTTATTTTTTTTGACAACACAGAGTTCAAAGAACCTAACGGATTGATAAACAGAACATAATATTATTATTAAAGAAAATGTTTTTTAGCTGAAAAAAAATTATCATATTCGTTGCATAGAAAGTTTTGAACATATTTTTTAGCAATTATTGGGTATCAAGATATTAACAATTATAGAATGGAAAAAACGTGTACAGATGTTTGGGAAAATTGTCTTCAGGTGATAAAAGACAATATTCCAGCGCGTAGTTTTAAGACCTGGTTTGAACCTGTAAAAGCAGTCAAGCTGCAAGGTAACGTTTTAACTATTCAAGTACCAAGTTTGTTTTTCTATGAATGGTTGGAAGAGCATTATGTAGGGATTCTCAGAAAGACAGTAAAAAAGTTTTTAGGAGAGCATGGAAGACTGGAATACAATATCGTGGTCGAAAAATCTTCTTCCAGCAGACCTTATACGACAAACATTCCTTCTAATGGAAACGGGGCGGAAGGAAAGCGGCAATCTATCCCCGTGCCGGTGGCCCTCAACAAAAACATCAAAAACCCTTTTGTTATTCCGGGGCTAAAAAAAATGGATGTCGATCCACAGCTCAACCAACAATATACTTTTGACAGCTTTATCGAAGGGGAGTGCAACCGCTTAGCACGTTCGGCTGGATTTGCAGTGGCAAATAAACCCGGAGGCACCTCTTTTAACCCGCTGATGATTTATGGCGATGTAGGGTTAGGGAAAACACACTTGGCACAAGCAATAGGAAACGAAATTAAAAAGAACCTACCGGACAAGTTAGTGATATACGTCTCTTGCGAGCGTTTTTGTCAACAATTTGTCGAGTCTTTAAAGAACAACACCATCAATGATTTTGTCAACTTTTATCAAACAATGGATGTAATCATCATGGATGATGTGCATAATTTTGCTGGCAAAGAAAAGACGCAGGATATTTTCTTCCACATCTTCAATCAACTTCACCAAAACAACAAACAAATTATTCTCACTTCCGATAAAGCACCTAAAGATCTATCGGGGGTAGAAGAAAGACTTTTAAGCCGATTCAAATGGGGGCTCTCAGCAGATATTCAAATTCCGGATCTGGAAACCCGAATGGCCATATTAAAGAAAAAAATGTACTCAGATGGGATTGAGCTTCCCGAAGACGTTATCGAGTATGTAGCCCATCAAATTGACAACAGTGTGCGCGAATTAGAAGGTGCTATGGTTTCACTATTAGCGCAATCCACATTAAATAAAAAAGAAATTGATTTAGAACTGGCGAAATCTATGTTGAAAAACTTTGTGAAAAATTCACAAAAAGAAATTTCAATGGAGTATATCCAAGACTTAGTCTGTGAATACTTCGAAGTGCCCGTCGAAATGGTAAAATCAAAAATGCGCAAGCGGGAAATCGTCCAAGCCCGACAAATATCCATGTATCTTGCTAAAAGCTATACTAAATCTTCTTTGAAAACTATAGGGAACTTTTTTGGAGGAAGGGATCATTCTACCGTGATTTATGCTTGCCAAACTGTACAAGATTTGATAGAAACAGATAAAAAGTTCAAATCTTATGTGCAAGACATACAAAAGAAAATAAAGATGGCCTAAGCTTTTTCCTCAATAAAAACATGAAAAAATGTCGAGTCTTTACCTTTTGATTCGACATTTTTTGTATGTTTATACATTGTATATCCATATGTAAACAAAAAAATTAAAATATCATGAGAGGAATTCTTTGGTTAGTAGCAGTTATCTGTATCATTATTTGGCTTCTCGGGATTTTAGGATTCGTAGAAGGAATTGCGACAGGAAACTTAATTCATATCTTGTTAGTCATCGCCATTATCGTCATATTATATAATATTATATCAGGACGAAGGCCTTTGGATTAAATGAAATATGGTGTCAAACTATTCTGACACCTTAAAAACAAATCCCTACTTTATTATCTTTTTCATACTCGTTTTAAAAACAGAGGGGTATTGCCCTGCATAATAATTTCTCTTGCGAGCGTTTTGTTAAAGAATTTATCAAAAAACGAAACTTCTTTCAGGGTTAATATAAGCAAATGAACATCTTCTCTTTTGCTTATATCTTTTATGAGATCCACATTTTTCTTGCCATATACCAACTCATAACTTACCTCTCTAAGATTCGCATGATTTTTCAAACTTTCTGTCCAATCCTCCATTTTTTGCACATCTTCTTCTTTCGGTTGATTTGAATCTTCGAGAATATGAACAAAATGATACTTTAAGTCTGCATAATTCAGCGTCGAAACCAGGCTTTGTAAAGTGTCCTTGTCGTTAGGATCGTAGTCTGTGAAAAAGGCTACTTTTTTAATTGTAAAATTTTGAGTGGTGCTCGGAACAACTATAAACGGAACAGATAGTTTTTTGGCAATATCATAAGCGTTTGAACCTAATAAAACATATTTTATCCCCGTCGCGCCTTCTGTTCCCGTTACGACCAAATCAATAGTATGCTCACCCACAAAATCATTGATCAGAGTAATCAGGCTTCCTTTTACACAATGTGCCGATACTTTTATATCTGCATTAACCCGAGCGATCTGCTCAATGAGAAGTTGCATTTTTTGATTTGCATTTTTAAAAACCCCCTCTTCTTCTCTTTTATTTTCTGCTTCGCTGCGAAAGTTTGATCGATATACAGGATATGTATGTAAAAGCACCAGTTCGCTCTCTACTTCTTCTGCCATAGAAAGTGTAAAACGCACGGCAGCCCAAGAAGTTTCTGAAAAATCAACAGGGATAAGAATTTTTTTTGTCATTTTATTAAGTCAATAGTTTTCTAAGTCTTTTTAAGATTTATTCGCTTAAATCTTTTATATTACTCAATATAATAAAGATTGTTTACATAGCAACATTTGGCCTCTTCTTCAAGAGGATAAAATTACTGTATTTTTTTTATTTTTGTAGGTATAAAGAGGATAAGATTTGATTTCCAGAGAAACGATTGAAAAAGTGAGAGATACTGCCCAAATAGAAGAGGTAGTAGGCGAGTTTGTCAACCTCAAAAAAAGAGGAAGCTCTCTTATGGGATTATGTCCTTTTCATGATGAAAAGACACCTTCTTTTCATGTTTCTATAAGCAAAGGAATATTTAAATGTTTTGGCTGTGGAGAAGGAGGTGATTCGCTCAGTTTCGTGATGAAACATGAAAAATACTCTTATCCGGAAGCGATTCGGTTTTTAGCAGAAAAATACAATATTGAAGTTGAAGAAACCGAACGCTCACCTGAGCAAATCGCTGCACAGGATAAAAAAGAAAGCTTATACGTTATTAACCAATGGGCAAAAGATTTCTTTGTAAAAAATCTTTGGGATTCTCAAGAAGGTAAATCCATAGGTCTCCCTTATTTCAAAGAAAGAGGCTATGGAGAGGAGGTTATCAAAAAGTTTGAATTAGGATATTCTCCTGATAAATGGTCCGCACTAGTCGATGCAGCAAAATCTTCTGGCTATGCGCTTCATCACGTGCGGGAAGTGGGCTTAAGTGTAGAAAAAAAAGATGAAAGCCATTACGATAGGTTCAGAGATCGTATGATTTTCCCTATTCATAGCTTAAGTGGAAGAATATTGGGCTTTGGGGGCCGTACATTAAAGACAGAAAAAAATGTCCCCAAATATGTGAACTCCCCAGAAAGCGAAATATATAACAAGTCGAAGGTCTTATATGGCTTACATTTCGCGAGAAAAAAAATCACTCAAGAAGATGTGGCTTATCTTGTAGAAGGATATGCTGACGTACTTTCTATGCACCAATCCGGAATAGAGAATGTAGTCTCTTCATCAGGTACTTCCCTCACGCAAGGACAAATTCGGTTAATGGCCCGGTATACAAAAAATATTGTATTGCTTTTTGATGGTGATGAAGCGGGGATTAAAGCGGCCCTAAGGGGATCGGATCTACTCTTGGAAGAAGGAATGAACGTAAAGGTTTTGCTCTTTCCAGAAGGGGATGACCCGGATCTATACATCAAAAAACATGGATCTTCTGCTTTTCAAGACTTTTTAAATACTCATTCCGAAGACTTTATCCCTTTCAAAACACGTATTTTACTGCAAGAAGCCGGAGAGGATCCCATCAAAAAAGCAGCGACCATACGCGATATAGTCTCCAGCATCGCAAAAGTGCCTGATCAAATAAAAAGCACTCTCTTTATCCGCCAATCGAGCTCTTTATTGGATATGGAAGAGCGGGTCTTACTTGCCGAGTTGAATAAGATGAAAATGCAGCAGGCGAGAACGCAAGCTGCCAGACAACAAAGTGAAAAACCACAAAAAGAAGAGGCGGAAGGTGCAGAAAAACAAGAAGCATATAAAACAAGCTCAAAAGAATCCCTCTTGCACGATTGGGATTCCGAAAAACTAATTGAAAGAGAAATTGTGAGAATATTGCTGAACTACGGATCGGAGAATGCTTCTTGGGAAGAAACTGACATTCCTATAGCACCTTGGTTGTTAGGGAGTATAGAGGATATCAGCTTTGTCGATCCGCCAAGCAAAGAAATCGTAACTTGCTTTAGAAAAGACATTAAAGAATATAAAATTCCCGAAGCTAAGCAGTTTTTTAGCCATCAAAACGAAAAAGTAGTTAACTTAGCTATAGATTGTGTAGCGAATAAATATGAATTAAGCGAAAAATGGAACGATGAAAAACGGCAAATATACGTAAGCCAAGAGACAGATCACCTCAAAGAGCTGGTTATACAAGCAGTCTATAGAATAAAAAAGAAAAAAGTACAGATACAAATCGACGATGTAAGAGAAGAACTAAAAACTGTTGAAAATAATGAGGATCTGGATATATTGCTTTCAAAATATCAAAAATTAAAAGAAGTAGAAAAAGGCTTAGGAGAGTTTTTGGGTAATACAATAGTAAAATAAAGCAAATATGGCTATGCATATCCAAACGGGTCAGAGAGGAGAAGAACTTGCTTTTTTTTATTTACAAAAACGAGGGTACAAAATACAAGAACGAAATTGGCGGTATAGCCGCTATGAAATTGATTTAATAGCATACGATGGAAACACTCTTGTTTTTATAGAAGTTAAAACACGGAAAAGCAATCTCTACGGAGAGCCCTTGGATTTTGTGGATGATGGCAAACAAAAAAAAATTATCAACGCTGCGGAAGCTTATCTCCATCAAATCGGGCACCAAGGAGAGGTTCGGTTTGATATTGTTTCCGTACTATTACAAAAAACAAAGTCGGAAATTGAACTTATCCAAGATGCATTTTGGAGCGAATGAATTACAAAAAATGAAAAAAAATATTTATTGGATTATTCCCTTTATAGTTGTTTTACTAAGTGTTAGCTGTAAAACCCAAAAAGAAAAATTAGAGTTTATCACTCCTGACGACGGCAAGCGTGTAACAAAAGGAGAAACCCTTGACATAAAACTGAAGTTCCCCTTTTCAGATATAGACTCTGTGGTTTACTCCCTCGATGGAGAGGTGGTAGAACGAAAAACCGATACCAGCGGAATCACTATTCAAACGGAAAACATACATTACGGAAGCCGTAATTTACGCGCAAAAATGTATGGAAATGAAAAAGAAAAAATTGCCTACAGTACGATCAAAATTCTCCCTCCAAAGGCCAAAGAACTCACATACGAAGTGACAAATACTTACCCCCATGATGTAAGTGCGTATACTCAAGGGCTGGAGTATGACGGAAGTCATTTATATGAATCTACCGGCATTAATGGAGAATCCACAGTACGAAAAGTAGATCTAAAAACAGGAGAAGTCTTGCAGAAAATAGATCTCAACAAAGATCATTTTGGGGAAGGCCTCACATTAATGGATGATAAAATAATACAGCTTACCTGGCGATCCGGGATAGGTATGGTATATGATAAAGAATCCTTTAAGAGACTTGAAACTTTCGAATATCAAAACAGCAAAGAAGGATGGGGTATCTGTTTTGATGGCGAAAGACTAATCAAGTCTGACGGGAGCGAAAAACTTTACTTCTTAAATCCAGAAACTTATAAAGAAGAATCTTCTATCACAATTTATGATCATGAAGGGGTAGTTACTGACATTAATGAGTTAGAGTATATAAATGGAAAGGTCTGGGCAAATATCTACACAAAAGATATTATCATCATTATTGACCCCTCAAGTGGCGCTGTAGAAGGGAAGCTAAACTTTGTGGGATTATATACAGAAGACAGGGATCCTTTTGACAATGAAATGAACGGCATCGCTTATGATGCTAAAAACGATCGGGTATTTGTGACCGGTAAAAAATGGAATAAATTGTTTGAACTAAAAATTACAAACAATGACTAAATAAAAAACAATATGAGAGCAATGGCTTTTGATTACGGAACAAAAAGAATAGGAATTGCAGTCACTGATAATACGAAAATAATCGCCAGCCCTTTAGATACTGTACATCCAGGAAAAATATGGGACTTTTTGAAAAGCTATCTGCAAAAAGAGGAAGTAGATACTTTTATTGTCGGCGATCCTAAACAAATGGATGGCACACCCTCTCAATCTGCCCCTCATGTTGTAGGTTTTGTACGAAAACTCAAAAAAAAATATCCGAACATAAAAACACATATGCAAGATGAGCGCTTTACCTCCAAAATAGCTGAACAGAGTTTGAGGCAAACGGTGAAAAATAAAAAGATGAGATCTCAAAAAGAATTAGTCGATCAGGTTTCTGCTACTCTAATATTACAGTCTTATCTGGAATCCCAAAGTCTATATTGATGGAAAATACAAGAGTACTGTTTTTCGAAGAGGACATACACTACACGTTAAAAGAAAAAGATAAAATCAGTACATGGATTTTAAATGCCGTACACTCTGAAGAGTTTGAAAAAATAGGCCTCATCAATTACATCTTTTGCTCCGACGATTACTTATTAGAAATCAATAAAGAATATCTGAATCACGATACCTACACAGATATAATTACATTCGATACCTCTACTGACGGAAAGGAAATTTCCGCAGACATATTTATTTCTATTGAACGAGTAAAAGAAAACGCTAAAAACTTTAAAGTATCTTTTTTAAGTGAATTGCACCGGGTGATGATCCATGGCATACTACATCTATGCGGGTATGACGACAGCAGCGAAAAAGAAGAACTGGAGATGCGGGAACAAGAAAACTACTATTTGAAAAAATTAGAAGAAGTAAAATAAAAATACGAATACAAAAAAAATCCCGTATTCGTATTTTTTATACTTTTAAAATTGCTCCAACTGGGAGAAAAAGAAATTTCCTTCAATTTTTGCATTTTCGTCAGAGTCTGCCCCATGTACAGCATTTGCTTCTATGGATTTTGCATATTTTTGGCGGATCGTTCCTTGGGCCGCTTCCTGTGGGTTCGTTGCCCCGATCAGCTTTCTATAATCTTCAACAGCATTTTCTTTTTCAAGAATTGCTGCCACAATAGGCCCAGAAGACATAAAGTCAACTAAATCATTATAAAAAGGGCGCTCTTTGTGAACGGCATAAAAAGCTCCTGCATTTTCTTTTGTCAGTCTGATATATTTCATCGCGACAATTTTAAAACCATCTTCAATAATATCATTTAAAATAGCACCCGTATACCCATTTTTAACCGCGTCGGGTTTGATCATTGTAAATGTTCTGTTCATTTTTCTTATTTTAAATTAGGTTATAAAGATACTGCTTTATTTAAGAGAAATAAAAGCCCGAAAATAATTCACATATAAAAATCAAAATTTTGTTTCCTAATTGTCATGTGATTTCACTTTTGACCCTATTTGTAATATTATTTCTTAATTTTGTACAAACAATAGAAACTAAAAATGTTAACGTCGGGTTCAATACGTAAATCCTGTTTTTTATACATTTTTCAGGAAACACCTTGGAGAATCGAATGCTGCTCATCAACACTTTTTTACTTTTAGTTATTGATATTTACATATATTTTGCCCTTCGCGGTACGACGATGCGTTTTGCACATACAAAGGCATTTCCTTACCTATGGTGGGGGTATTCGCTGCTTCTTTTCACTGCGTTGATGATTAGCTTTAACTTCCAAATCCCCCAACTTCCCCGATCCATCATACTTGTCTTATTTTTTATTACAGCGGTAAGTAAATTTCTGTATTTGCCATTTATCATATTAGATGAAATACGCAGAGGAGGAACTTGGATATACCGCTTACTTTCAAAAAAGAAATATCCAAATAAAGAAGAGACAGAAAAAAAACCGCAAACAAAAAGTCCAGTCACACGATCCGAGTTTTTAATGAAATCCGGAATTTTTGTAGCTTCATTGCCTATTCTCCCCCTTTCCTGGGGCGTAATTTCCAGTGCTTATGACTACAAAGTCATCCGAAAAAAACTATATCTACCTAATTTGCCCAAAGCTTTTCACGGTTTCAAAATTGCACAGGTATCGGATATACATTCCGGGTCTTTTTACAATAAAAAAGCTGTTCAAGGTGGCGTTGAAATGTTATTAAATGAAAAGCCTGATGCTATTTTCTTTACGGGTGATCTGGTTAATAACCGTTCGAATGAAATGTATGGTTATCAAGATATTTTCTCGAAGCTAAAGGCCAGGTTCGGTGTCTATTCCGTTTTGGGAAACCATGATTATGGTGAATACTATTATGGTTTTGAAGATTCTCCGGAGAAACAAAAAAACCTAAAAGACCTGATCGAAACGCACAAAGTAATGGGCTGGGATTTGCTAATGGATGAACATCGAAAAATCAAAGTCGATAACGAAGAGCTTTGTATAGCCGGTGTCCAAAACTGGGGAGCCGGGCGCTTCCCCAAAAAAGGAGATCTCCAAAAAGCCTTAAAAGGTACCGAAGAACAACCGGTAAAACTATTGCTATCCCATGACCCTTCTCACTGGAGAGCGCAAGTATTATCTACCGACGTAGATGTTATGTTTGCCGGTCATACACATGGTATGCAATTTGGGGTCCGCACAAAAAATTTCCAATGGAGCCCAGCTCAATACGTATATAATGAATGGGCAGGCCTGTATCAAGAAAAGCATCAAAAACTTTATGTAAATGTAGGCTATGGCTTTTTAGGCTACCCTGGCAGAGTAGGTATATTGCCCGAAATTACGCTTTTCGAACTGATAAGTGGGGAAGAAAGAAACACAGAAGTTTAATGTTGCACAAAACATCACTCAGAGTAGGCTATCTCTTTGCGTATTCTACTCAAGCTTTCGGGCGTAACCCCTAAATAAGAGGCGATCATCCACTGAGGTACCCGCAAAGGAATATTGGGATACGTCTTTAAAAATAGCAAATAGCGTTCTTTTGCTGACATAGAAAGTAAAGATTGTATTCTTCGTTCTTGAACCAAGATGTTTTTTTGCAACATTTGATCATTGAAACAACCAAAACTTTCACTGATTTCAGATGCTTTTCGTGGAAATTCCTTATCGATATATACAATTGTACTTGGCTCTATAGTCTTGATATAGACAGAAGAAGGCTGATCGTCAAATAAACTGTTCCGCTCTGCCACAAACCAATCCTCGGAAGCAAAGTGAATAACATTTTCTGATCCTTTTTCATTGAGCGTGGTTGAAACCAAAAGACCTTTCTCAACAAAATATATATGCTGACTTTTTTCCCCAGCACGGAGCAAATAAGTGTTTTCCGGAATTTTTTTAAATGTATATAAAGGTTGTAAATCAAGAAAGCTTTCTTTGTTTAAAACTCCTTTACCTTGATAATATTGGTAAAACCGGGTGTTTTCTAATGTCATCTCATGCATGTCTGATTTATAAATATAGCGCAAAAAGCCATTCTTTTAACTGTTAATTTAATAAATTTTAATAATGTTGAGAAACTTTCCCCCTCCTGAGGGTGCTTTTTTATAAAAAATCATCCTTTTTATGGAAAAGGAGAAATTAAGAAGACATCAAGGTTTATATTCATTTATTTCTGATGCCTTTATATACTTTAATTCCGAGCATCAGTAGAACAGCCAGAGAAATCAAGCCTAACACACCAAAAATCCAATTGAATGCATTTTTCAAAATCACAAGAAAAACCACAGAAAAAAGAATTAGGGTAGCCCCCTCATTCCAAATTCTCATAAAGCTTCCCGATTTGCGGAGCTTCTGACGTTTGACTTGCTTCACATATCTATGGCAGAGAAAATGATATAACCATAAGAAAACTACAAATAATAATTTAATTTGCATCCAAGCCGACTTGAAAAGGACCGGGTTTTCCACAAGCATCAACCCTCCGGCAATAGTAGCCACGATGGCCGAAGGGAATGTAATGACATACCACAGCCGGCGCACCATAATTTGGTATTGCCGAGTAAGGATTTCTTTTTCTATATTATTTTTTTCTTGAGCTTCCGCAAAGTAAACGAACAACCTGACAACATAAAAAAGACCCGAAAACCAACATATTATAAAAATAATATGGAGAGATTTTAGATATAAGTAATACACTCAATTAATTTTGATGCCATTTATTGATCTCGCCAACCAAGGTTTTAATCCATTCTTCATTGTCATTTAAACAAGGAACCAGCTTCAATTCTTCTCCACCGTTTTCTATAAAATCCTCCTCTGCCTCGATTCCAAGCTCCTCTAATGTCTCTACACAGTCTGCAACAAATGAAGGCGCTACTATCGCCAGTTTTTTAACCCCTTTATGCGCCAGTTCTTTAATTTTGTCAGCTGTAAAAGGGGTTATCCATTTATCAACCCCCAACCGGGATTGAAACGTCGTGATATATTTTTCTTCAGGGATTTCGAGCTTTTCAACAATAAACTTTGTGGTTTCCATACATTGCGTTCTATAACAATATCTAGACTCTTCACTCCCCGGTTTACAGCAATATTTATCATCCCGGAATTTTATATTCCTGTGCTTTCCGGTTTTATCCGTTTTTCGTAAGTGGCGGAGAGGAAGGCTGTGGTAAGAAAATAATAAACAATCATAATCAAACCCGTCCAATTCTTTATCAATAGTAGAAGAGATATTATCAATAAAGCCCGGATTATCATAAAAAGGGGGAAGAAAAGTTAAATTCATGTTCGGAAAATCATCCTGCACTGCTTTATTTGCAAAAGCCTCTACCGTGCCCACCGTAGACATAGCGTACTGGGGATAAAGCCCCATTAAAAAGACTTGATTAACTCCTTTATCCGAAAGCTCTTTTAAACCTGCCTTTATGTTGGGCTTTCCATAACGCATAGCCAATGAAACGGGTAAATCTACAGAACGTTGAATCTTTTCATGGATACGATGAGAGATTACTGTTATAGGAGATCCCTCTTCCCACCAAATTTTCTGATACGCTTCAGCGGCTTTTTCCGGACGTGTTTTCAAGATAATCCCTCTGACAATGAGCGACCTCAACCAATAAGGGAAGTCAAACACATATTTATCCATTAAAAATTCATCTAAAAATGGCTTTACTGCTTCAGGAGTAGGGGCTTCAGTTGACCCCAGATTTACTATTAATATCCCTTTCATTTTTTATTGTTTTCGAAGATGTCAAATATTGTTTGGGTGTGATTCCGAATTTCTTTTTAAATGCTGAAATAAAATGACTTGCTGCGCTGTACCCTACTTTAGCACTCACTTCATTTACGTTATATATATCCTTGTCCAATAGCTTTTGTGCGTATTCCATTTTATGGTTTATCAAAAACCCGTAAACAGTATTTCCATATATCTGCTTGAATCCTTCTTTCAGTTTTTTTGTATTCAAGCCTATTAAACCCGACAGCTCTTGTATGGTGGGTGGCGTTGTCATATTATCGATGAGGATATTTTTAGCTTGCTGTATTTTCCTCATCTCTTCACTTCCTGCTTTTATTGGGCAACTGCCAACTTCACTTTGAGTGTTAAATAAAAAACTCAATAATTCATAAATCTTTGCTTTAAAATATAAGTCTTGTACAGAAGAATGGAGGCTTGAATTCATAATCTGGGATAAGGCTACTGACATTAACGGACTCACCCGAGGTCGGGAATAATGTTTTTTATCAATATTCCCCTCCGCCAGGAAAGGAATAGAATTCCCTTCTGCAGAAAATAAACGATGAAACCTATTAACCGAAATAAGTATGGAAATCAATGAAGAGCCCGGAGCCAGCCTCACGTGAATTGGAAGGTTTTGTTTAGGGTTGTATAATATCAAACCTGATTCTTCCCTTATCTCCATTACATAAGAACCTCCGTTAAATAAAAAACTTCCTTTTTCTTTAAGAATAAAATGGAATTGTATCGCATTATGGGGACTGTCTTTTTTAATAATTTTTTCACTGGCCGAATTATTTTCAAACCGGCAACAAATAAAATCATCTTTTAAAAAAACAATATCCTGAAAACTCATTGCGTTATTTTTTTCAAATATAACAAAACCCGAAGCAAACAATCCGAATTTAAAGAAATCTTAAAAAACTGACATTAATAGGATAAATCGCACCCTAACAGGAACTTCCATTTCTAATCTTAAGGATTACATCCTCGTCATTTTCACCGTCAAAAATAGTACTGATAGCGTTATTTTTTATAAGAGGGATTTTCATATTTCCTCATAAAAATTTGATAATACAAAAAATTAGATTTTTTCATTCCTATCCTATAGACAGGCTGGTATATAGAAACTCCGAGGTTTCGTAAAACAAAAGAAATTAAAATGCTGGGTTGAGTATGGAGCCGTTTACGACAAGGTATCTTCTGCTATTTTTATCTCGGAAGTGAGCTGATAAAGACTTTTATGCTCTAACACTTGTAGAGCACTGTCTCTTACTTCAAGCATTAATTGATTCACCCCACAACCTTCTTCAAATGGGCAGTCTTCACATTTTTCATAAAAATTTAAGCTGACACAGGGCAGCATAGCTATAGGACCGTTTAAAAGGCGAATAACTTCACTCATAAAAATTTCACGGGCATCTCTCAACAGGTAATAACCTCCATTCTTCCCTTTTTTTGCAGACACGACTTTCCCTTTCTTCAAAATTACAAGAATCGCCTCTAAAAATTTATGTGGGATATTTTCAGCTTTTGAGATTTCGCCGATAGAAATAGGAGAACGCTCTTCGTTTTTACAAATATAAGTGAGCGCTTTGATACCGTATTTTGTCTTTTTCGAAAGCATGATGCCTAAAGTTAATGAAATTATTCGAATACTGATTTAAACATATTTTTTCCCTTTCTAATTACGGAATAAATTGACCTCCATTGAGATTTACCCGTTACCTATTGTGCTTTTCTGGCGCACTAAACGGCTAATAATCTATATTTTTCCTAAAAAACACTCTTTTTATTGGAATTCATAATTTTTATTTTACCTTTGTTATCCTACTATTCCGATAGGGATTATAGATATATGGTTTGTACATTAAAAATGTGTGAAGAAAAACAACATGGAAAGAGGTAATATACCATCAAAATTAAAAGCGGGAGAAATTACGCCGAAGCTTACATTAGTAGGGGCCGGGCCCGGGGATCCAGAGTTAATAACCCTGAAAGCTTATCAAGTTTTACAGCGGGCCGATGTGGTTTTGTATGATGCGTTGATTCACACGGATACCTTACAATATATCCCGAACCATACTATCACACGATTTGTGGGAAAGAGAGCGAATGCTCATTACTATTCACAGGAAGAGATAAATGAACTGATCGTCAAAGATGCCTATAAGTATGGACATGTTGTCCGGCTTAAAGGAGGGGATCCTTTTGTTTTTGGGAGGGGCTTCGAAGAAATTATTTATGCGGAAAACCATCAAATAGAAACTGAAGTAATCCCGGGCGTTTCGAGTGCTACCTCCTTAGCTTCATTACAGAAAATACCCTTAACTGCACGGGGGGAGAACCAAAGCTTTTGGGTATTGACCGGATGTACCACCGATCGGAAAGTCTCGGAAGACATTATTATTGCTGCTCAAACGAATGCTACCGCCGTGATATTAATGGGCTTAGGAAGAATTGCAGATATAGTTAATATCTATAAAAGTGTAGGGAAGTCTGAACTGCCCATTGCTGTGGTCATCAATGGCAGTTTAGAGAATGAGGAAGTGATAGTCGCAAAAGTAGAAACTATACAAGATGAAATCTATAAAAAACCCGTAACGGGGCCGGCACTAATTATTATTGGGGAGGCAGTAAGCCTTTATTCTGCGAAGAAGCTACAAAAAAACATTCCTCTAAAACAAGAACATTCTTATACTATTAATTCGATATGAAACCTGACAAGAATACACTTTTTCCTGTTTTTTTCAAACTAGAACGCTTGCATTCACTAATTGTGGGCGGTGGCGATGTAGGATTAGAAAAACTAACAGCTTTACTGTCCAATGCTCCAGAAGCAAACATCACTCTCGTCGGGAAACATATTTCCAACGAGATAAAGCAATATGCAAAAACTTATTCAGGAGTAACACTACAAGAAAAACCTTTTTCAACTTCGGATCTGGATCAGATAGATTTGGTCATAGTTGCTACAGACAGCCCGGAGATAAACCATAAAATATATTCTCTGGCTAAAGAGAAAGGGCTTTTAGTAAATGTAGCTGACACCCCTCATATATGCGATTTTTATTTAGGAAGTATCGTGCAAAAGGGGAATCTAAAAATAGCCATCTCTACCAATGGACGATCCCCGACAATGGCTAAGCGAATGCGCGAAGTACTCACTGACACCCTCCCCGATGAAATGGAATCTGTATTACAAAATCTACGGTCTATCCGGGATTCTTTAAAAGGGGATTTTGCATATAAAGTAAAAAAACTAAATGAAATTACATCCGTTATCGTAGCGGAGAACGAAGAAAAAACAAGTATTTAAAATGGATTTAAAAGCAAGCTTAAGAAGAGGACCCTTTGATGAAAGTCAAGCAGATAGTTTAAGTAAGGTATTACCTGGCTTGAATACGGGGCAAATCCAATGGCTAAATGGATATTTGACAGGCATTGAAGTCGCCTTACAGGCGCCCAGTATATCACAAACACATGTAGACCCCGCCGGAACACTTGTGACAGATGATGTAGAACCTATATGGATTTTGTATGGGACAGCTACCGGGAACAGTGAAAGTCTGGCAAAGGATTCCGCTCAACGATTAGAAAAATCAGGAAGAAAAACCAAAGTGGTGGGAATGGATGCTTTTAAAACCAACACTTTAAAAAAAATCAAAGAATTATTAATTATCGTCAGTACTGATGGAGAAGGTGATCCTCCGTTACAAGCCGAAGGATTGCTTGAATTTTTGAGGGGGAAAAGAGCACCGAAATTAGACCATATTTCTTATAGTATATTAGCATTAGGAGATTCTTCGTATGCTCAGTTTTGCCAAACCGGAAAGGATTTTGACTCCGCACTGGCGAAAAAAGGAGCCAAAGCCCTCCACGATCGGGTAGATTGTGATGTCGATTATGAAGACAATTATGAAGAGTGGATCACCAACGTTCTTGCTCACGCTGAAACACAACAGAGTAGTAGTAATCAAAATATAGGAGCACCACAGGTTATACTCCCCGAACCCGAGACAGCGTATAATCGTAAAAACCCATTCAAAGCAACGGTCTTGGAAAAAATCAATCTCAATGGAAGGGGCTCTGCAAAAGAAACCATCCATTTAGAATTGGATTTAGAAGGTTCACATTTAAAATATGAGCCGGGAGATGCACTCGGTATTTATGGCCTTAACAAATCCGATCTTGTCGATGCCGTCTTAAAACATTTACATTTCACAGGTGATGAAGGGGTAGAAACACATGAAGGAAATAAATCCTTGAGAGAAGCCTTGACAGAAGATTATGAACTGACTATACTGACCGTCGTATCTTTAAAACATTTTGCTGAAATCACGGGCAGTGAAAAAATTAAAAACCTAATAGAAGATAAAGAAGCCTTGACCGAATATCTCTATGGGCGCGATATTCTTGACTTGCTACAGGAGGAAGAGTATGAGTTTACACCGCAAAGCTTTCTATCTATTCTTAGAAAAAATATGCCGAGAATGTATTCTATAGCTTCCAGTCAGGAAGAAGTAGAAGATGAAGTCCACATATTAGTTTCTTCGGTAAGATATGAAGCTTATGGCAGACAAAAAGAGGGGGTTTGCTCTACCTTTTTAGCCGATCAGCTAGAAGAAGATGACCAGGTTAAAGTTTTTATTGATCCAAACAACCGGTTCAAACTTCCCGATGACTCCGAAAAACCGGTCATCATGGTAGGGCCGGGTACCGGTATAGCGCCGTTTCGATCTTTCCTCCAACATAGGGAAGCTCAGGAAGCAGCAGGTAAATCATGGCTGTTTTTCGGCGATCGAAATTTTACCACAGATTTCCTCTATCAGTCCGAATGGTTACAATACCATGAAGAGGGGCTCTTGACGCGCTTAGATGTCGCTTTTTCAAGAGATCAGGAAGAAAAAGTATATGTACAGCACAAAATGCTTGAAAAAGGAAAGGAACTCTTTACATGGCTGGAAGAAGGTGCACATTTCTATGTATGCGGCGATAAAGACTACATGGCAAAAGATGTAGATAATGCATTGATCAGTATTATTAAAGCACATGGGAATATGGAAGAGGAGTCTGCAAATAATTATGTCAAAGAACTCCGTAAATCCGGAAGATACCAAGTGGATGTTTATTAAAAAACAAATAATAAAATAATGGCAGTGAAAAATAATAAAGAAAATGTTTCTCCTGATGAATATCTAAAAGAAGAAAGTAATTATCTCAGAGGTACAATTGAAGACTCTCTTAATGATCCTATAACAGGCTCTCTACCTTATGAAGACACGAAAATCCTTAAATTTCATGGTTCTTATCAACAGCATGATAGAGATGTAGAAAAAGAGCGGAAAAAACAAAAACTCGAGCCTTTATATCAATTTATGATAAGAGTCAGGGCTGCCGGAGGTGTAGCCACTCCTGCTCAATGGTTAGCTTTGGATAAGATTTCTTCCGAATATGCAGACGGAACGTTAAAGCTGACCACCCGTCAGTCGTTTCAATTTCATGGAATTTTCAAAAAAAATCTAAAATCTTCCATGCAATCCATCAATAATGCGTTGATGACTACTATTGCTACCTGCGGGGATGTAAACAGGAACGTTATGTGTAATCCTAATCCTTTCAAGTCAGCAGTAGCCGAAGAAGCATATAAATATGCTGCCGAATTAAGTGAGTATTTCCTTCCTAAGTCAAATGCATACTATGAGATATGGTTAAATAAAGAAAAAGTAAAAACCACTCAAGAGGAAGTAGAGCCTTTGTATAAAAAAAGGTACCTGCCACGGAAATTTAAAATTGGGATCGCTATCCCTCCTAATAATGACATTGACGTATACGCCAGCGATCTGGGCTTTACGGTCATAGAAGAAAAGGGAAAGCTGGTAGGTTTTAATGTATCTGTAGGGGGAGGCATGGGAGCTACATTTGGCGATGAGACTACGTATCCGCGGCTGGCAGATTACATCGGGTTTATAAAGCCAGAAGAACTTATCAATGTAGCAGAAAAAGTCATAGAAATACAAAGGGATTATGGGAATAGGAAGGATCGTAAACATGCACGTATCAAATACACCATAGCACATAGAGGAGTAGATTGGTTTGTTGAGGAGCTTGAAAAGAGACTTGGGTATGCTTTAGAACCGAACAAACCCTTTCATTTTACAACCAATGGAGACCTATATGGTTGGCTGAAAGGAATTAACAACAAATGGTTCTACACTTTATTTGTAGAAAACGGCCGTGTAAAGGATCAAGAAAACTATACACTGAAAAGTGCCTTACGTGAGGTCGCTGAAATTCATACCGGTGATTTCCGATTGACGGGTAACCAAAATCTTATTATAGGCAACGTTGAAGAGAAAGACAAGCAACAAATCGAAGAAATACTTATTAAGCATGGTGTTCAAAACGATGTGACCCATACAGGGTTACGTCGAAATGCCATAGCGTGTGTAGCCTTAAACACCTGTGGATTGGCTTTTGCAGAAGCAGAACGCTATCTGCCTTCTTTAATAGACAAATTGGACACCATCATCAGGGATAATGGCTTAGAAGAGGAGGCCATCACAATCAGAATGACAGGCTGCCCCAATGGATGTGGGCGCTCCCGATTAGGAGAGATTGGCTTCATAGGGAAATCTCCGGGGAGATATAATGTCTATCTGGGGGCAAGTCACAATGGAGATCGTTTGAATACATTATATCGGGAAATGTTAGACGAAGCGGGTATTTTGAAAGAACTGGAACCCATCATCAAAAGCTACGCAGAAGAAAGAGAAGAGAAGGAGACCTTTGGTGATTTTGTACACCGAAAAAAAATCATTGATTAGAAAATGTTTGTTGATCAGATAATTAACAAGGTAAAACCTGTACAAAAACCGTCGAAAAGAAGAGAGCTTCCTCTCCGAAGTCTTGTAAAGGCTATTTCGTGGCGCATAGTGGGCACTATCGATACTGTAGTAATCTCTTGGTGGATTGCCGGGGACTTTACCATTGCACTTTCGATAGGAGCCGTTGAACTGACTTCAAAAACACTTCTCTATTTTGTGCATGAACGTATATGGACCCGGGTCAAATGGGGAAACAATTAACAGCTAAAAATCAGATAGATATGGATCTTCAACATTTGAATGATAATTTCACAAAAAAGAGTCCTGAAAGCATTGTAGATTGGGCACTTGAGCAGGCTAAAGATCCTGTTATAACGACTAATTTCAGGCCTTACGAAAGCGCTATCTTACATCTTGTAACGCTTAAAAAGCCAGATATAAAAGTAATATGGTGCGATACCGGATACAACACCCGCAACACCTATCAGCATGCAAAAGAACTGATTGACAAGCTGAACTTGAATATACATATTTACGTTCCCCGCCAAAGCGCAGGATATCGCGACGTGGTGCTTGGCATTCCTGAAGTCGATAGCCCGGAACATAAATTATTTAGCGAGCAAGTAAAGCTGGAACCCTTTAGAAGAGCCATGAACGAGCATCAGCCCGATGTCTGGTTTACTAATCTGAGAAAAGGGCAAACATCATTTCGTGATAGCCTAGATGTCATTTCTAAAAGTAAGGATGGTGTATGGAAGGTCAGTCCCTTTTACAACTGGTCAGACACTGATTTAGATGAGTATCTAATAAGACATAAACTCCCCAATGAAAAAAAATATTATGACCCAACTAAGGCTTTGGCAAACAGAGAGTGTGGGATTCATCAATAAAAATTTTTAGGATATGCTACAAAAAGTAAAAAACAATCCTCTTGAAGACGAGGCTATTTATATATTCAGAGAAGTAGCGGGTCAATTTGAAAAACCTGCTATATTATTTTCCGGAGGAAAAGACTCCATAACTTTAGTCCATTTGGCAAAAAAAGCTTTTTATCCCGGTAAAATACCTTTTCCATTGCTCCATATTGATACCGGGCATAATTTTCCGGAAGTAATCGCCCTGCGTGATAAATTGGTAAAAGAACTTGACCTCGATCTTAAGGTACATTATGTACAAGACAGTATTGATGCCGGAATAGTCAAAGAAGAGACAGGAAAATATGCCAGCAGAAATAAATTACAAATCGAAACTTTGCTCCAAGCTATAGAAACCCACGGCTTTGATGCCTGTATCGGAGGGGCACGTAGAGATGAAGAAAAAGCACGGGCGAAAGAGCGTATTTTTTCAGTTCGCGATGATTTTGGACAGTGGGATGAAAAAAATCAACGCCCGGAAGTGTTTGATATGCTTAACGGACGGATTGATTTTGGACAAAATGTCCGTGTCTTTCCAATTTCTAATTGGACAGAATTAGATGTATGGAATTATATCCAACGGGAAAACATCGAAATCCCTTCCATCTATATGGCCCATAAAAGGAAAGTATTTGAACGCGACAATCTACTTTGGCCCGCAAACGATGCAGTTGTCTATCGCGAAGAAGATGAAATTGTGACGGAAAAAACGGTCCGCTTCCGTACGGTTGGAGACATGAGCTGTACAGCGGCTGTGGAATCATTCGCATTTGAAATCGATCAAGTTGTCCATGAAATTAAACAATCCAACCTATCCGAACGCGGTGCAAGAATAGATGACAAGCGCTCGGAAGCAGCGATGGAGCAACGAAAACAACAAGGGTATTTTTAAAAAAAAAATTGCTAAAACACTCATAATGAACACATCTAAAAATCAGGTTTTAAAAATCAGCACCTCTGGAAGCGTAGATGATGGAAAATCGACACTGATCGGTCGTATATTGTACGATACAAAATCCTTAAAACAAGATAAACTAAAAGCAATTGAAGAAAACAGTATAAAAAAAGGATATGACTATCTTGATTTTTCACTAGCTACAGATGGTTTAACAGCTGAAAGAGAACAGGGGATTACGATTGATGTTGCCCATATTTATTTTTCATCTCCCAATCGTTCCTACATCATTGCCGATACTCCCGGTCATATAGAGTACACCCGAAACATGATTACGGGAACTTCCACTTCGGATGTGTCCCTTATATTAATTGATGCACGAAATGGTGTCGTCGAACAAACCAGAAGACATTATTTCATCAATAGTTTACTAAGGGTAAAAGAAGTTATTGTCGTCATTAATAAAATGGATCTTATTGGCTATGACCAACAACGATTCCAGTCTATTATTGAAGACTTTAAAAAACTCACCGAAAACACCGACTTCAAAGACCAGAAAGTAACCTTCATCCCGGTCAGTGCTTTGCATGGAGAAAACGTCGTCAATCCTTCTGAGAACTTCCGATGGTATGACGGAAAGACTTTAATGCAAGTATTGGAAGATTTAAAAGTAGAAGAAACACAGGAAGCCGCCCATGCACGCTTTCAAATACAAACTGTCATCCGCCCCAAAAAAGAATCTCTTCATGACTTTAGAGGCTATGCCGGTAAACTGAGAGGAGGAGAACTGAAAATAAACGATGAAGTCACTATTTTACCTTCCGAAACGAAAAGCACAATAAAAAGCATTGAGTTTTATGACCAACAGTATGAAAGTGCCAGTAAAGGCTCTTCCATTACCATCACTTTAAAGGATGAAGTAAATGTTTCCCGGGGAGACTTGATCGTAAAGACTCAAGAAAAACCTTTAATAGCCAAAGAATTGAAAGCTATAATCTGCTGGATGGATAAAACACCACTTCTTTCTTCCACTATGCTTTATTTGCAACATGGAGTCAAACAAGTAAAATCTAAAATAACCTCAATAGATTATAAAATCAAAAGTTCTTTTAACGGTACAACTGAAAAAACCGATAAGCTAAACATGAATGATTTGGGACTTGTAAACATAAAAGTAGGCCAACCTCTCTATTTTGACACTTACAAAGAGAATAAAGATAATGGGGTATTCATCTTGATTGATGGTAAAACAAATGCTACAGCTGGCGTAGGTTTTATTCAATAAAATCAAATTGTGCTCTATTTATTTCCCCAAATCCAGATGGGCTATTTTTTAGTCAAACCCAAGTCATAAAATGGTTGTTCGATGATATAACATTGAAATATGGAGGTTATTTAACTTAACCCCTAAAAATAGTGCCGATAGCGTTATTTATTTTTGGAACCTCTTTGTAGTTTTGGGATTGGATTTATTAACTATAAGTGTGCAATGGTGAAAGAAAGCAAACTAAAAAGCAAATATTTTTATGCTGTAGGACTGAATTATCAAAAAGCTGATATAGAAATCAGGGGGAAGTTTAGTTTGCAAAATAATGCGAAAGAGTCTCTGCTTAAACAGGGGAAAGATGAAGGGATATCCCCCTTATTGGTAATATCTACCTGTAACAGAACGGAAGTGTATGGATGGGCAAAATATCCCGACCAATTAGTTTCCTTATTAGTCAAACACACCGGAGGAACTGAAACAGAGTTTCAAAAGGTAGGCTATATATACAGAGAGAATGAGGCAATACGTCATATTTTTCGAGTAGCAACGGGGCTGGACAGCCAAATCCTCGGAGATTTTGAAATAACCGGACAGTTTAAGCAGTCCTTTGCCCTATCTAAAAAGTTTGGTCTTATTGATAACTACTTTGAGAGACTGTTCAACTCCGCTATACGCGCTAACAAAAGAATAAAAAACGAGACTGAAATTAGCTCCGGAGCAACCTCTGTTGCCTTTGCATCTGTACATTATATCTTGAATAAAATAAAAAACATTTCTGACAAGAAAGTCTTATTGTATGGGGTAGGGAAGTTAGGCCGAAATACCTGCGAAAACTTAGTCAAACATACAGCTAAACATCATGTCACAGTCATTAATAGGACAAAAGAAAAGGCGGAAGAGGTATCGGGAAAGTTTAACATTATTGTCAAAGAGCACAAGGATTTGACTCAAGAAATCAAAGAGTCTGATATTTTAATCGTTGCCACTGGAGCACCAATACCGACTATCAATAAAGCAAATTTAAACCTTCACAAGCCCTTGTTGATTTTAGATTTGTCGATTCCCAGAAATGTAAAACCAAATGTTTTAGACATGGAAGGAGTAGAGCTGATACATTTGGATCAGCTTTCGCAAATAACTAATAAAACGCTTAAAAAAAGAGAAGAACACATTCCAAAAGCAGAAGAAATAATTAAAGAAGAAAAGAAGGAATTTTTGGACTGGGTAAATTCCAGAAAATATGCTCCGACGATTCAAGCATTAAAAACAAAGTTAGAGGAAATTAAAAAAGGTGAAATAGAATACCATAGAAAGAAATTGGAAAGTTTTGACGAAGACCAAATCAACCTTATTTCTACTCGGATTATTCAAAAAGTAACCACTCATTTTGCGACACATTTCAAAAGTGAAGAAGACAATCTCGAAGAGAGTAAAGAGTGGGTAGAAAAAGTATTTCAATTAGAAATTGAAGAGAATGCATAAGACAATACGAATAGGCACCCGAAGCAGTCAACTTGCGATGTGGCAAGCGAACACTGTAGCTGAAAAGCTGAACGCTTTAGGTCATGCGGCAGAAATTGTTCCGATGAAATCTCAGGGCGATATAGTGCTTGACAAACCTTTATATGAAATTGGGATTGTCGGTGTATTTACTAAAACACTAGACCTCGCTCTGCTAAACGATGAAATCGATATTGCCGTGCATTCTATGAAAGATGTACCTACAGGCTTGCCAAAAGGTATTGTGGAAGCAGCCGTCTTGGAACGTGCCAACCCCTACGATGTTTTGGTGTACAATGGAAATTTAGATTTTTTGAACGCCGAGGCTGTAATAGCCACCAGTTCATTAAGAAGAACCGCCCAATGGCTGAACAGATATCCCAATCACCGCATCGAAAATCTCCGGGGAAATATAAATACAAGGCTCCAAAAGACGCGTAAAAACCAATGGAACGGTGCTATTTTTGCAGCGGCAGGCCTAGAGCGATTGGATTTATTGCCCGCTCCCTACAAAATATTGGAATGGATGATCCCCGCTCCTGCCCAAGGTGCTATCATGGTCGTTAGTCGGGAAGATGATGAACTTTTGAAAGAAACACTTTCTCATATAAATCATAAAAAATCCCAGATCGAGACCCAGATTGAACGCCAATTTCTCAAAACATTAGAAGGAGGCTGCTCTGCTCCTATAGGTGCTTTGGCCAGATATGATGAAGAAAAACAACACATCTCTTTCCACGGGATCTTACTTTCTTTAGATGGCCGGGAGAAAGTAGAAATCAACAAATCTTTTTCAATGGGAACTGAAAATATAAACGGAGCAGACTTCGCGAAAACATTACTCGCGGAAGGGGGAGAAGAGCTCATGAGAGAATATAGAGAAAAGCGCAAAAGATGATACAGAAGAACATCTTATCTACTAAAACTCTTCTTCCTCAGCAAAAAAACATATTATCCAACGCTGGGCTTAACGTTATCGAAGAAGATTTTATCCATGTTTCTCATCAAAATTTTTTTTTAAGAGAAACACCCGAAATCTTACTTTTCACTTCTCAAAATGCGGTGGAAAGTGTTTTGAAAAATGAGAACTTACATCTTCTGAAAAAGATTCCTGCTATTTGTGTAGGGACAAAAACAAAAGCTTTGCTGGAAAAAAACCATTTCAAAGTACTTCTCTCAAAAAATTATGCAGTTGAGCTCGCTGTACACATAAAAAATTATTTTAATCAAAGGCATTTTGCTTTTTTTTCGGGAAGCAGACGGATGGAAACCCTGCCACATACCTTATCGACTAATAAAATCCACTTTGACGAATACCAGGTATATCAAACTACATTGACTCCCAAAACAATCCACATTGAAATACATGGAATTCTCTTTTACAGCCCTTCGGGGGTTAAAAGTTTCTTGCAGAAAAACCATATTTCAGACCAAAAGTGTTTCTGTATCGGCACGACAACAGCAACAGCGCTATCGGGCCTTTCCGATCAGATTTGGGTTTCACAAGAACAAACTATAGAAAGTACTCTTCACAAAAGTTTATCATATTTTAAAAGCATAAAATGTTAAAAAACAACTTATTTCTAAAAGCTCTGGAGGGCAAATCAGTAGAGAGACCTCCTGTTTGGATGATGAGACAAGCTGGGAGAACATTGCCTGAATACCGCAAGCTACGGGAAAAATACGATTTTTTTACACGCTGCCAAACGCCCGAATTAGCCGCAGAGATCACCATGCAGCCGATCCGAAGATTAAAACCCGATGCTGCAATTTTATTCTCCGACATCCTTGTCATACCTCAGGCAATGGGTGTAGAAGTTGAGCTGCAAGAAAATATAGGTCCGGTATTGCCCAGCCCTATGCGTTCAAAAAAAGATATTCAACAAATCATCATACCCGATATCAGAGAGCGTTTGGGCTATGTTTTGGAGGCTATAAAAATAACGAAAGAACTATTGGAGAACGAAATTCCTTTAATTGGTTTTGCCGGGTCACCGTGGACAGTATTTTGCTATATGGTAGAAGGAAAAGGCTCTAAAACATTCAGTAAGGCCAAAGCTTTATGTTTCTCCGAACCCGAAGTAGCACATCAGCTGCTGCAAAAAATCACCGATACCACTATTGCTTATCTTAAAGAAAAAGTGAAAGCAGGGGCCGACGTACTCCAAATTTTCGACTCTTGGGGAGGATTATTATCCCCGGCAGACTATCAAGAATTTTCGTGGAAGTATATCCATCAAATCGTAGAAGCTGTAGCTGAATGGGCTCCCGTGATTGTGTATGGCAAAGGGACTTGGTTCGCTTTAGAAAAAATGTCTAAATCAAAAGTTTCCGGATTGGGTATAGATTGGACATGTACACCCGAATTAGCGAGAAAACTTACAGGTGGGCGTGTGGCTTTACAAGGAAATTTTGACCCTTCACAGTTATTCGCCCCGCTTGCAGATATAAAAAGAAAAGTTCATAAAATGATTGAAGAGTTTGGCCCGGACAATTACATTGTAAATCTGGGGCACGGTATCTTGCCAAATGTTCCTGTTGACCATGCGCAAGCATTTGTAGATGCCGTCAAATCCTATAAGAAATAAACACTTTCAATTCCCTATAACATGATAAAGGAAAATTTCGAGAAGTACATCGTTGGTTTACAAAATAAAATTACTTTGAAGCTTGAAGAAATAGACCGTGTTGCAAAATTCCGAGAAGACAATTGGACCCGGCCCGGAGGGGGCGGAGGGAAAACCAAAGTGATGGAAAACGGAAAAGTATTTGAAAAAGCAGGGGTAAACACCTCTTCCGTATATGGAAGTTTACCCGAACCCATGCAAAAATTGTTTCAGGTAGAAGAAGCTAAATTTTCTGCCTGTGGATTAAGTTTAGTCATCCACCCCCAAAACCCGATGGTTCCGACAGTCCATGCAAATTGGAGGTACTTCGAACTGTATGATGCACAAAACAAAAAAATAGATGCCTGGTTTGGCGGCGGACAGGACCTGACCCCTTATTATCTATTTGAAGAAGACGCAAAACATTTTCACAGGGTATATAAAAAAGTGTGTGATAAATACGACCCAATGTTTTATTCCGAGTTCAAAAAAGCATGTGACGAATACTTTTGGAACACACATCGGAATGAAGCCCGTGGAGTCGGTGGCTTATTTTTCGATTATCTAAAAGAATCTGAAAAAACAAGTTTAGAGCAATGGCATCGCTTCGTCACAGAAACAGGAAATAAGTTTTTAGAGTCTTATATACCCATTGTTGAAAAAAGGAAGAACCACCCCTACACCGAACACAATAGGAAATGGCAAGAGATAAGACGAGGCAGGTATGTAGAGTTTAACCTTATCCATGATCGGGGCACTCTCTTTGGTTTTAAAACTAAAGGCCGGATAGAGTCCATTTTGATGAGCCTCCCTCCCCATGCCCAATGGATATATGATTACCACCCTGCACCCGAATCCGCCGAAGAAAACCTTTTGAAAGTTTTACAAACACCGGTAGCTTGGGTAGAAGATTAACCATTGTGTCATAAAAAACAGTATCTTTCGATAAAAAATTAAACATCATGTTTCCATTACAACGAGATCGCAGATTAAGAAAAAACCAATCTATCAGAAGCATCGTACAAGAAACCCGTTTGAGTCCTGCAGATTTCATGTTTCCGGTATTTATTTGTGAAGGCGAAAAGCAAAGAATATCCATCCCTTCTCTTCCGGGAATTTTCAGAATGTCTATCGATGAGCTTCAACGAGAGGCGCAGGAAATTTACCAACTGGGCATTCGCGCTATCAATATTTATGTAAAAGTAGATGATCGGTTGAAAGACAATATCGGAACAGAAGCCTGGAATCCTAACGGGCTGATGCAAAAAGCTATCCGCGCGATAAAGGAGGTATGCCCCGAAATGATTGTCATGCCTGATGTAGCGCTGGATCCCTACTCTATGTACGGTCATGACGGCATCGTAAAAAATGGAAAAATAGAAAACGATTTGACACTTGATGCACTCGTAAAAATGGCTGTTTCTCAGGCGGAAGCAGGAGCCGATTTTGTAGCTCCTTCCGACATGATGGACGGGCGGGTCTTACGGTTGCGCAAAGGGTTAGATTCAGCTGGTTTTTCAGATGTTGGGATTTTAAGCTATTCAGCAAAATATGCTTCCGCATTGTACGGACCCTTCCGCGACGCTTTGGATTCAGCTCCAAAAACTTCAGATGTAGAAGTTCCCAAAAACAAAAAAACCTATCAGATGGACTTCGCCAACCGCATCGAAGCCCTCCGAGAAACATTAAAAGACATAGAAGAAGGCGCAGACATTGTCATGGTAAAACCCGGAACTTCTTATTTAGACATTGTCCGGGAAGTAAAAGACCATGTACACATTCCTGTAGCTGTTTATCAGGTTTCAGGAGAATATGCAATGGTAAAAGCGGGCAGCGAAAAAGGGTGGATAGACCACGACCAAGTCATGATGGAACAGTTGATGTGTATCAAAAGAGCAGGCGCAAGTCTTATTACCACATATTTTGCTAAGGAAGCCGCAGTCTTATTAAATAAATAATTTTCTGCGTGTATTTTTATCGTGTAGCGGCGCCAATGGCTTCAATCGTCATATCCAAATCTTCATAAGACAAAGCATCGGTGATAAACCACGTTTCATAAGATGAGGGAGCTATATACACACCCCGTTTCATCAGGGCGTGGAAAAACTCTTTGAACTCAGGCGTATCTGCTTTTGCAGCATCGTCAAAGTTTTCTACTTTTTCCTTGCAAAAGAAAACAGAAATCATCGATCCCACGCGGTTAAGAATATAAGTTCTGCCATTTGTGCTCAACACTTTCCGAATTCCTTTTTCTAAGTAGGTTGTTTTTTCTTCGAGTCGATTATAGATTTCCGGATCGGAAGAAATAGACTCTAACATTGCCAATCCTGCTGCCATCGCCAAAGGGTTTCCTGATAAAGTTCCTGCTTGATAAATCGGTCCTTCGGGTGCTAATTTCTGCATAATCTCTTCTCTCGCGGCGAAGGCTCCTACCGGCAGGCCTCCTCCGATTATTTTCCCAAAAGTGACAATATCGGCCCCTATTCCATAATATTCTTGTGCACCACCTTTCGCAAGACGGAAACCGGTCATCACTTCATCAAAGATCAACAGCGCATCATGCACATCACATACCTCTCTCAAAGCCTCAAGAAATCCTGAGCTGGGTGGGATACAACCCATGTTTCCCGCTACCGGTTCTAAAATAATACAGGCTATCTCCCCTTTATGCTCTTCAAATAAAGCCTTCACAGATTCAATATTATTAAAATCTGCCAGCAAGGTGTCCTGTGCCGTGCCTTTGGTCACTCCCGGGCTGGAAGGAACCCCAAAAGTAGAAAGTCCGCTACCGGCAGCAATAAGAAAAGAATCCGAATGTCCATGATAGCAGCCTCGGAACTTTATTATTTTCTCTCGCCCGGTAAAGCCTCTCGCCAATCTCACCGCACTCATACAAGCTTCCGTCCCTGAATTGACAAAACGGATTTTGTCGATATTCGGAACCATAGAAACCGCCAATTTTGCAATCTGTGTTTCTATTTCGGTGGGTGTTCCAAAAGAAGTTCCTTTTCTTGTCTTTTCAATGACCGCTTCTATAACAGGAGGATAGGCATGTCCTAACAACATCGGCCCCCAGGAATTAATGTAGTCAATATACTTTTTGCCATCTTCGTCATATAAATAAGCACCCTTTGCTTCTTTGATAAAAATCGGAGTTCCTCCTACAGATTTAAATGCACGGACAGGTGAATTCACACCTCCCGGAATATATTTTTGTGCTTCTACGAATAATTCACTGCTTCTTTTATATAACATCGTTTTCTTCAATTTTTATAAGTTTCTTAAGTTGTGGTTCACGGCTTAAAAACTTTAATTCTATAGCTTCCTTGCGATAAAAAGCCGAATTTATTAATTAATCCCCTCTTTATCGAAAACCCAAAGTCCCTTTTTCGTAAAGATTGCATTATCCATCTTTTCAAATAAACTTCTCCTACTCTGAAAAAATAAGTTTTCTAACATTTCGATTACAAAAAAACGGATTAATTACGGGATATTTAAAAAATCATTTTTAATTCTATTCATTCGATATGAAGGCTTTGCAAAAGCATCATTTAGGATTCCCTTTAGCCAATTTTCTAATTGCCGCGTTATTAGGGCTTTTTATGCGTTATACTTCAATAAGCGATATTGGGTTTCCGTTTACATATAGATATATCACCCATGCCCATTCTCATGTTGCTATGTTAGGATGGGTATATTTGGCGCTTTTTATACTTATCGTTCATCATTTTTCGTCCGGCCGGCAGACGAAGTATAGACGTTTATTCTGGTTGACCCAGGTTTCAGCCATAGGCATGCTATGTAGTTTCCCTTTTCAGGGCTATGGAGCTGTATCTATCACATTTTCAAGCTTACATGTATTGGCCAGCTATTCTTTTATCTACTTTATATGGAAAGATACAAAGACACAAAGCTCTGCTGCGGCTACCCTTTTGCGGGCTTCCTTACTTTTTATGTTTCTCTCCACTTTAGGCCTCTGGTTCATGGGGCCCATTATGGCGTTAAAAATCAGCGGCCCTTGGAGTCAAATACCTGTTCAGTTTTTCTTACATTTTCAATTCAACGGCTGGTTCATTTTTGCTGTTATCGCCATACTTTTCCAAATACTCCGGGTATCCAGCTCCAGCGATTTCAATAGGTTTATAGTCTCACTTGGCTTATCTATATTTTTCACTTTCGCTTGGCCACTGAGTTGGTATCTTCAATCTGCTGTTTGGTGGTGGTTAAATGCCCTCGGCATTTTTTTACAACTGATTGCTCTTTTTTATCTCATGCGTATCGTCCTACCCAAATTAAAGAGATATTGGCAAGCAACAGCAAGGTTAAACCACAGGTTGCTTTACTTCACTTTGCTTTGCTTTGTTTTGAAAATATTTTTACAATCCCTTATATTAATTCCGGATTTTGCAGAAAAAGCACATCTTTACACTAATTTTATTATAGGTTTTATCCACCTTACCATGTTAGGTCTGATCAGTGGTTTTTTACTCCTTTATTTTTTAGATTTATCTCTATTTATAAGGAGAAAATCTCTGGTACAAACGGGTATTTACCTCTTTATAATTGGGGTGACTTCTACCGAAATCATTTTGTTTTTCCAAGGAATTTTATTCTACTTTGGCAAGGGGACGTTCCCTTATTACTTTTTAATCTTATTTATCGCGAGTGCTATACTGGTGCTTGGCATATTTTTTCTTTTACTGCAGCTCTGTTTAAAACCTACAAGAAGAAAAATTCAAATTTATTACTTTTGACAGGAGTCTAACTTTATGCTGTTCTTCCTTTTCTTAAAACTTCTTTTTAAGAAGAAAATAATATTGAAAATTTAAAATCTAAGGGATTTAAATGTAACAGTAGTTCTTCGAAAAGTTTTTCTCCATATTTTAAATAATACGGTGCAAAATTTTCATGCCGTTCCTGCAAGCCTTGTTTGGGAAAAAGCTTTTCTTTTAGCCGATCGATTTGGATAAGGGCTTCTTTATAATTTTTCTTATCTGCTTTTAGTAATTTTTTTTCCAAGCGCTTAATTGCTTTTTTGAGCCTTGCCTGCACAGCTTCCGCGCTCGGTCCCAACGTCGGATCTATTTTATGAGCTCTCAATTTTATTTTATCGAATACAGCACCAAACTCCATCCACTCGTCACGTAAATCTAGATCATGACGGGTATGTGCACGCACATACGCTTGGTGTAGATCTTCTGCCGTGCGAAAAATGTCTTTAAAAGTAAAGTCAAGGCGGAATATCTTACTTACCAGTTTGGCATCCATGATCATCGCCGAGTTACGCGGAATCAAAATAGGAAAATCAACATGATGCGCCGTAAAAGTGGATTTCAATTGCAGCCAATACGCAATCTCTGCTCCTCCTCCTATATAAGCAAGGTTTGGAAGGATTACTTCTTGATAAAGCGGACGTGTTAATACATTTGGACTGAAGTGAGAAGGGTGCTTTAAAATTTCTTTTTCCAATGTTTCCAAACTCCAGCTTATATCTTCTACATCCAGCACCTCAAAAACCTCATTCTTTTCTATGATCCGCTCCCGCAATTCATCTCTCAAATAAAAAAAATTAATTTCGCGCGGATTTACCTGAACTTTATACCCTCTTTCTTCCAGTAGTTGAGAAGAGCTTAATCCCTGCTGATAACTTATCTTCTGAGCAATGTCTTTATACACATAAGGCGCAAAGATTTCTTTCAGTTCAGGCCGATCAGCATCTATAATGACTAAACCATATTTTCCAAACAAGCTATGCACAAATTTCCGGGTAGCATTCGCTAAATCTCCTTGATTGAGATAAGCATCTTTTACCATGTAGCTCAATTCTTCAGCAGTTTCGCTGAGGCCAAACATTGCACAATATTGATGTACGGTATCTTCTATCCCGGTTGTTGATAACCTTCCCGTTGCTCCTGATGCTGAAGTCTCCCAATTTATCTTTTTTCCAAAAAGGTATGTGTGGTTAATCTCTTCAAAATCATGATCCTCCGTCGCCATCCAATATACCGGAACAAAATTATATTCAGGGAATTGTTCTTTAAGATCTCTCGCCAAACGGATCGTAGAGACAATCTTGAAAACAAAATATAGAGGTCCCGTAAAAATATTAAGCTGATGACCGGTCGTAACCGTGAATGTGTTTTCATCTCTCAACAACTCAATATTTCTTAATGTTTCTGCGTCTTCAGCAGCCATCGCCGAGTATTGTTTTGCTACAGTATCGGTTAATACCTCCCTGTGCGCAAAAGCGGCTTTAGTTTTAATTTGCTTTTCAAAACCTTCAAATGTGGGTTTATTTCCATAAAAAGAAGAAACATCTTGTTTTTCATCAAGGTAGGATAGTAAAAGCTTAGAAAAGCTATGTGTATCTTGGTAATCTATATAAGCTGCTTTCATAAAGTAAGCGACAAGATAATATTATTTTTTTTAAACACAGAAAAGCTGCTCACCCTGAAAATCCAACGCGAACACAATACCTCTTCATATATAGTTTTTCTGAACGGCAGGAGTCCAGTGTCAAACACTCTCGTCCTTTAGGGTTTAATCAAAAAGAGAATCTACGAAAGCTTCTTTGTTAAAGAGCTGTAAATCTTCAGTGCCTTCTCCTACTCCTATGTATTTAACAGGGATTTTAAACTGATCGGAAATGCCTATTGCTACGCCTCCTTTAGCTGTGCCGTCCAGCTTTGTTAATGCCAAAGCATTTACTGCGGTTGCTTCTGTAAACTGTCTGCATTGCTCTATAGCATTTTGACCGGTAGAAGCATCTAATACAAGAAGAATTTCGTGAGGAGCATTAGGAACTACTTTTTGCATTACTTTCTTGATTTTCGTCAGTTCATTCATCAAACCTATTTTATTGTGCAAACGTCCTGCTGTGTCAATTATCGCTACATCATCTCCGTTTGCAACGGCAGATTGTACGGTATCAAAAGCCACAGAGGCTGGATCAGAACCCATGGGCTGAGCCACTACCCGCACCTCTGTGCGTTCTCCCCATAGTTTCAGCTGATCTACTGCAGCAGCTCTATACGTATCTGCAGCTCCCAGCACTACTTTATTGCCCGCAGCTTTCAATTGATGAGCTAATTTTCCAATCGTCGTCGTCTTTCCTACTCCATTGACGCCTACTACAAGAATGACATAAGGTTTGTGATCTCCGTATTCAAAACTCTCGAAATCATCACTGTTATTTTCGGCCAGCAAACTTTGAATCTCGTCTTTCAACAAGAAGTTGAGTTCGTCTGTATTCACATACTTATCTTTCGCTACACGTTTTTGAATACGGTCTACGATTTTTAAGGTCGTTTCTACGCCTACATCAGAAGTAACCAACACTTCTTCCAGGTTGTCCAATACTTCATCATCTACTGTAGATTTGCCCACTACAGCTTTCGTGATTTTGGAAAAAAAACCGCTCTTAGTTTTTTCCAGACCTTTGTCCAAAGCTTCTTGTGCTTCCGGAGTTTCCTGTTTCTTTTTAAAAAAATCAAATAATGCCATAAGAATATATTAAAACCGGCGAATAAACAAAGATAAGGATTTCTTTAAATGAATAAAGCCCTTTTGGGCGATCCAAAAAGGCTTTATTCAAAATATAATTAATATAGGGCTTACTTTTGTGCTGCAGCCACTACTTCTTTTACGTTATCGTTATGCACAAAGACTTCTTTATAAACATATGCTCCTGTTTTTTCTGACTTTTCAGAAATAATAATCTTTGTGATTTCTTTTCCGCTCCCTTTTTGTAGGGTTGCTACTGATTTCTTTGCCATAATATTATTTTTTATCTAATACATCTAAACTCTTTATATTAGACGTATCGGAGTTATTACTTAATCTCTTTATGTAGAGTTATTTTTTTCAAAATAGGATTGTACTTTTTCAGCTCAAGTCTTTCAGTGGTGTTTTTCTTATTCTTAGTAGTGATATAACGAGACATCCCCGGCAGCCCACTCTCCTTCTGCTCTGTACATTCTAAAATAACTTGTACCCTATTACCTTTTTTGGCCATGACTTATATTTTTAATATTATTAAACTTGAGAACCCGCTTAATTATATAAACTGAGTTCTAAATAGAACCTTTCTTAGCATATCTATCTAAGGCCGCAGAAATACCGATCTTATTGATCGTTTTCAATGCAGAAGTAGATACTTTTAAAGTTATCCAAGAATCTTCTTCTGGAATATAGAAACGCTTTGTTTGCAAATTCGGATAAAACCTGCGTTTGGTTTTCGAATTTGAATGCGAAACTTTATTGCCGACCAACGCCTTCTTTTTAGTTAAATCACAAGTTCTAGACATGATATATGACTTTAAATATTTTTCAACAGTTACTCTTATCTTCCAAAGAGACTCTACCCAAAGAGTTTGCAAATATCCATAAAAAATATCTTAGATCCAAAGATATTAATTATTTTCTCATAATAATTATTTCAACTATCTTGCCTCAGCTCATACGGTTATGATTTATAAAACAAGAGGAATAGCTATTCGAACGGTAAAATACAAAAATTCCGGGTTAATAGCGCATATTTACACAGAAGAATTTGGCATACAACATTATTTGGTTCAAGGGCTTCACAAGACAAAATCAAAAATTAAAGATAATCTTTTCCGGGGGTTACAACTACTGGATTTAGAAGTCTATCATAGAAACACAAATAAGCTCGAAAGAATCCGCGAAGTATCTCTCGCCCACTTACAGCATAATAATGCACATGATATATCAAAATCTTCCATCTTATTGTTTTTAAATGAAGTTTTATATAAAGTTTTGAAAAGCCAGGAAGCCGATCCGGCTTTATTCAAATTTATATATAACTCTATCCTTTGGTTAGAAACGAAAGAAAAAAAATACAGCGATTTTCATTTAGTTTTTTTAATGAAACTTAGCAGATTATTGGGCTTTGGCCCAACCCCTTCTGTCTCCCCCCATTACTTTGATCTGCGGTTAGGAATTTTCACTTCATGGATGCCCCCACACCCTGATTTCAGCGACGGTTCTTTAACAGCTTACTTTAATCAGTTGATTACAACAAATTATCAAGAAGTGCATACTCTAGGGTATTCAAAAACAGTCCGTTTACAACTGTTAGAATTGCTGTTGAAATTTTATCACCTCCATATAGACAATTTCGGAGAAGTCAAGTCTTTAAATATTTTAAAAGATGTGTTTGAGTAATTAAAACAATTTCTTTTTTCTTACCTTGTAAACACTTGGTTATAAACAAAGAGAATAGTTATGGAACAAACACACGCAGAAATTACTCCTCCACAAGAGCCTCTTCAGCCCAGAAAAGAAATGAGTGTGGTAGATTGGGCAATCACATTATTTGTGGCAAGCCTCCCTTTAATAGGCCTTATCATGCTGTTTGTATGGGCTTTCGGTTCGGATGCGAACCTCACGAGAAGAAATTTTTCTAAAGCAGCTCTTCTACTTATTCTAATAAGTATAATTATCTATGTAATACTTATCCTTATTTTCGCCTCTTTTTTCAAAAGCTTTTGGGAGCTTAGTAATCAGTATGTTTGAGCATTTTAGAGCAAAGGACTTCTTGCATAGAATGCAGTAGAAAACATTTTCCTCTGTGTTCTACGACCCTTTAACGACATTTTCAACTCTTTTTATAGAATCGGAGCTATTTAAACTCAAACGGACTATACTCTGGGCATTCGCTTTTAGATCATGTGGGACCCCTCCATCGAGAGAAATAAGCTCCCCACTTTTTAAGTTATGGATTTCCCCATTTACTCCGAAGTCTATATCCCCTTCATATATTTCTACTACTATAGGAAAAGGTGTTTTATGCTCTTTCATTATTTGCCCCTCTTTGAAAGCAATACGTATCTCTTTCCCAGACTGTGTCTCCAACAAAACCTGAATTGCCGGTTTTGACTCGTTATATTGAATATCTTTCTTTAAAGATGCTACTTTCATTTCGTTTTTTTATTTGTGACGCCTCTAAACTACTAAGATTATAACCACACAACCGTCAATCAAGTGTCACTTTATAAGTAGTTGGCAGTTTGCAAATGGGTTGTTAAAGCATTCTGCGCTTAAAGCGTATTTACCTTGTCATCATTTCCTTTACTTTTACTATCTATTTCTTAAACCTTTTTGCATTTGGCACGTCTATTGAAAAACAACTAAATAAAAATACTATGACAGCTAGAATACTTACCCCCCTTTTACTTCTGCTTACCCTTTCATGGGCTCAAGCTCAAAACATCACTCCTTCTTCAGTTCCTACGATCACTACAAAAGGCTATGCTGAAACTGAAGTAACGCCGGATATTGTATACCTATCGGTTTCCCTCAAAGAGTTTTACGAAGATGGTAATCTGCGAAAAAAAGTAACGATCGATGAATTGGAAAAACAGCTCTATGAATCTGCCATGAAAATAGGGGTTGGAAAAGAAGACTTCACCATTCAGAATATATATAGTTATAATTACAAAGAAGATAAAAAAAGAAAGAAAGAAGATCTACTTCAAGCCCGACAATACCGCATAAAAGTAACGAATCTACACGGTATCAGTGATCTTTTTGACGGGGTAAACCCAAAAGGTATCCAAAGCACTTCTATCAATGAATATGAACACAGCAATAAAAAGGAAATCCAGAAAAACTTACAAATCGAAGCCGTAAAAGATGCTATGGAAAGTGCTGAAATATTGGCAAAAGCCAGTGACAATAAAATTGTAAAAACGCTCCTCATTAGCGATAATAAGAGTTTTAACAACAGTATTATGCCGAGAACACAAATGGCATATGCCGAATCTGCGGATATGGCTGTAGAATCAACTCCCTTGAATATAGACATCAAGCCTATGAAAATGACTTGTCAGATAGACGCTGTATTTCAAATTGATCCTTTATAAATTGGATTACACTTGCAGTTTTAACTACAAAATTATTCGATTACAATACGTAGCTTTGTAGCATGAGCGGAAAGAGAATCTTTGCTATTATACTTTTGGCCATAATGATGGCTTCCTTTGCGTTGAATCCTACCAAAGACGAAATACGATCGGTACTGAGAAAAAAAGCTACTTCTACACTCAAAAAAGAATTGGGAGTAAAGCATGAAGATGCCTACCAATTAGCGATGACCCTGTATGGTGATGAAATGATACAAAAAATCATGAATACATATATTGTAGTTGAAAACTATTACTTCTTTTCAATTGCAAAAGTGTCTTGGCAAGGGGAACAAACAATAATAGGCGGAGGTGCTTTTGATCAAATATGGTTTTCGAAACAGATTGACGACAAAATGGAAGACATCGTCGACACATTAAAAAAGATCGGCTGATATAAGGTGATAGACAGAGAAAACACTTCCAAGGAGCTCTTCACTTTTCTTATTAAAACTCGGATTAAACTGTCTTTACGGGAATACACAATTTTATTGCTATTTTTACAACTATCGATTTTTAAGTATTTAAAAGAATGAGTAAAAACACGATCCTTTCAGAACATCACGCCGCTCTCGGTGCAAAAATGGTTGAGTTTGCAGGGTTTAACCTCCCCATTCACTATTCAGGCATCAAAGATGAACATGAAGCTGTACGAAAAAGTGTAGGCGTGTTTGATGTTAGCCACATGGGCGAAATCTTATTTAAAGGAGAAAAAGCACTTGAACTTCTTCAGCTTTTATCTTCTAACGATGTATCGCGGCTACATACGGGAAAAATTCAATATGCTTACTTTCCAAATAAAACCGGCGGTATCATCGATGACTTCCTTACCTATCAGTTAGATGATAATGAATATCTTTTAGTAGTTAATGCTTCTAATACTCAAAAGTGTTTGGACTGGATTCAGAAACATAACCAACACGGTGTAAAGGTTTCCGACATCAGCGATACACTATCTTTATTTGCAGTGCAAGGTCCAAACGCGGCAAACGCAATTAATAATTTGACAGAGTTTGACCTTCCGAAAATGGAATATTACACCTTTGTAAAAGGAAATTTTGCCGGAGCGGAAAATGCAATTATATCTGCGACAGGATATACTGGGGCTGGAGGATTTGAAATCTATGTAGAAAATAAAAATGCAAAAAAAGTATGGGATGCCATATTTGAAGCCGGGGGAAAATACGATATCAAACCTGCCGGTTTAGGTGCAAGAGACACTTTACGTTTGGAAATGGGGTTTTGTTTATATGGCAATGATATAGATGAAAGCACTTCGCCTTTAGAAGCTGGACTGGGCTGGGTAACAAAGTTCAATAAAGAGTTTATTAACTCTGAAGCTTTGAAATCAGAAAAAGAAGCCGGGTTAAAAAACAAACTGATTGGTTTCGAGCTTTTAGAAAGAGGGGTACCCAGAAAAGATTACACTATCGTAAATCAGGAAGGTGAAAAAATTGGGACAGTTACTTCAGGAACTCAATCCCCTACTTTAAAAAAATCCATAGGGCTGGGTTATGTAAAAAGTGAGTATTCAAAAACCGGAACTGAAATTTACATCCAAATCCGAAACAAAAACGTCAAAGCTATCGTCAAAAAACCGCCTTTTATCCGTTGATTTAGGCTATAGATCTTATGAAATAGGTTCTTTTATAAAACGGTAAATCAACCATGATCCTAATCCTATAATAATACCGATAGCTAAGGTAATCCACAATGCTTTATAATCCGCAAAGAGTGCTAACGCAATAAAGATCATGGAAGTGATCGCCATCGTTCTTGCCAACACCAGCAAGCCGTAACGGTTCTGTGCTTCACTACTTTCTTCTCCTGTTTCTTCATCTAGTTGATTTGCTATACGTAGTTGTTCTTCTTTATAATGTGTATAATCATGGTCTACTTCTTTTCGGCTTCTTGCCCATATCTCATACCCCGCTAACAATGCAAAAGGGATAATAGCACCTACTAACATCTCCTCCGCTCTGCTCAACGAAATGCCTATCAATAGAGGATGTAAAAATTTAAAGTATACATTTATCGTTAATCCCAAAATTGTACACCATAGGATAGAGCGCCCCGTATGATATTTGGAAAACAGCGCCCAAATAGGTGGCCCATACAGTGAGCAGCCCGTTACCGCCCCTACACTCAATACAATCTCTACGATACCTCCAGCTGACGGCACCATTAGCGCGACCAAAATAGTTAGGATGCCAAATATTATTACAGCTGTCTTCGCAACCCACATTAACTTTTTAGGTTCGGTATGGGGTCTAACAGATTTATACAAATCGTTTGTAAACACTGCAGCTGCCAGATTTAAGGTGGTATTCACCGAACTTGCTGTCGCAAATACCATACCGCCCAACATCAATCCGATAAGCCCTTTTGGGAGCACTTCTTTACACATCATCAAATAAGCACCTTCATTTTCTATGCCTGACAATTCTGGATTAACTATTCTGTAAATCATGGGTGGCAACATCCAGACAAACGGACTAATCAGATAAAGCCCTGCAAATAAATACCCTACTTTACTGGCCGATTTTGGACTATCAACTGTCGTGTAACGTTGCACATAAGCCCAGTTTCCCCCAATAAATATCCCATTGTAAATCGCAAATGCTAACAGAAAAAGCCATGAATATTCTTCATTCACTACGTTGAAAAAGTCCGGCGGCGCATTGGTAATCAATGCACCCACACCACCGATACGATCAAAAGCTAACGGCACCACGATGATGACCGCAGCCGTTAATACAATAAACTGAATGACATCGGTAATCATCACTCCCCATAGCCCCCCGACTACCGTATATAAAATGATAAGAATTCCTAGTACCAGTATACAAGCTTCGATAGAAAATCCGGTTGACACGTTGATAATTTTTGCTACCGGATAAAGAAAAGCCCCAGTATACATCAACGAAATCAGCAATATGAGATAGCTATAAAACTTCTGGACACGGATACCTAACCGACGAGACACGAATTCTGCCGCTGTCAGTGCACGGGATTTCTGCCAGGCGGGTGCAATAAACATCCCGACTGCTAAGCCTCCCAAACACATCGTCATCTGAATGGCAATGGCTACAAAACCGTGCTGATAAGCAATAGATCCCCAGACAACAAATGTACCTGCAGAAAAAAAGCTTATGAACAACGACAGGGAGCTGATCCGCCAAGGCACAGCTCCTCCCGCCGCAAAATACGATTTCATCGAATTACCTGTTTTTCCAAAAGATAAACCAGCTATGACAATAATGCCGGTAAAAACAAGCATAATGATATAATCTAAAATATCCATCTTTTTCTAGCTATAGCAACGAACAGAAAATAAAGAAGCCGGAACATTTGCCGATGGGTGATCGACTATAATAGTCAACGCACTTGTTGTAACAGGCTGTTCGAATTCAATTCGGTTCATACTTTGGTAGTTTCCTTCTTTTTCGAAAATCACACGACCTTTATCATCTACTATTTTATAATTTCTCACACAGAACGCCATTACATCTTCGGGATGCCCCATCAAGACACTTTCCATCGGATGATCGTAATCCGTGTCGAAAAATAAGTCTATCTGACGTACTTCCTTTGGTTCTTGCCAACTTATTTTCAGCGTAGGCTCTCTATCTTTCAGAGAAGCGACCCATGCATTGGGTGCCGTCGTGGGGCGATAGACACCTATTTTTAGCTGTTCTGCGCCGAACGGCTGTAAAGCAGGCTCGATCTGTATGGCCAGATTTTGTCCCTCCGGTCTACGCTGCGGACACCAGAACTCAAACGCTTCCATACCGATATCCTCTGGCGGAGTCTGCTTTCCAAAATTCGATACCGCCTTATTTATCAAATTAAAAGTGGTAAGTATGCCTGTGACGCGCGTATTTGTACGATATAATGATATCGCCGTGTTTTCACGAAAAATAAGAAAAGTATACGCCTGCTCCTGCATCGTTGCCAAGAAGGACAGCTTTACCTTTTGCCTTCCTTCTTGCAACGGGATTGTCTGGGTTTCCAGTGTGACATCCGGCGTATAATTTCCTGTCCGGCTACTGCTCCGCAGCTCCACTTGTAGGTTCGTATCTTCTTTTACATCAACCTCTACAGTGATATCCGGTACGCTGCCTGCTTCCAACGGTAGCATCTGAGCCACTGCCGTATCAATCGGGAGGGCAAAATCTGCATCAAATGAGGCTAATTCGAAACTACTCGAAGCACGAAGTGTCGCTCGTTGCACAAGGTCTGTATCGTCCTGTAATACAAATTTTGGGATATGCTGTCCGGCTTTGAGAAGCTCATTTTGTAGGTCTGGCACAAAACCTTCTGTTAGGATATCACGAGGATAAAGATACTGGGATTCGTGACTCGTGATTTGTGATTCGTGATTTGTTATCTGTGATCCCTGATGTGCCACATCCGCTAGCTCTTCTACTCTTTCTCCTTTTTCTTTCGCAATGAATGCTGCCATACCAATAGCTTGTCCGATATGTGCCGCTGTAGCCATCACTCGTGTGGATGCAAAAGCAACATGTGTTGCGCTGATCAACCGTCCGCCCAGGAATAAGTTTTTGATGTTTTTGCTATATAGCGAACGGTAGGGAATCTGGTATATCCCTTTACCATGCCATTGGTTACATCCCGGTTTTTCGCTGAACACCCCATCTGCCGGGTGCAGATCGATAGACCATCCGCCGTAAGCCACTGCATCTTCATGCTCACGCTGCTCGACAATATCTTGTTGGCGCATCATATAATCTCCTTCGAAACGACGGCTCTCCCGTTTTCCGGGAATCGTACCCACCCACTCCAAGGTCAATGTTTCTGCCTCTGGAAAATTACCCGAGTTCTTGACGTAGTCCCAAGCGCCATAAATGACTTTCCACAAATCCCACTTGATCTTTTCGGTATCGTGCACGGTATCCATACGTCCGCCATGCTCCAGCCACCATAGCTGACAACCATGCTCTTTCGCATTGAACTTCCTGAATTTCGGCACCTCTTTCGAGACATCCATTGCAAATGCAGGTGCGGTATATTTCACCGGCCGTCCGGTGTCTTTAGTATAGAAATACATACTGTGTCCCAACAGCTCTCCATATTCTTCTGTCGGCGCAAATTTTTCACCAAATTCTTCTTGTTTCTCCGCCCCCATCCTAAAGGCTGCACCGGAAAGGAAACCGACGATACCATCGCCCGAAGCATCGCAAAACAGGGGCGCATGAATGATATATTCTGTCGAATTTTGACTACAAAACCCCGTTATTGAGCCAATAGTGTCTTCTGCTATCTTCTCCACTTCGTATACCGCTGTATTTAGCAACAATGTAATATTGGGTTCCGCTTTTACCTTATCCAATAGAATAGCATCAAATATCAATGGGTTTCCTTCCTTATTGATATAAGTGTTTTCGACCAATATTTCATCGATCACCCCACCCTCACGGCTCCATCGATTATTATTGCCCATATGAGACGTTGCACCCAAAATCCATAAACGTACCTCACTGGAAGAGTTTCCACCCAGCACAGGTCTATCCTGCACCAAGGTTACTTTTACCCCTTTACGTGCTGCTGTTATTGCTGTACACACACCCGAAAGCCCTCCACCGACAATGGCAAGCTCAGTGTGGTGCGTTTCCCTTTTCGAGGATCTTCCTTCCTTCACAAATCCTTCTTGTATTTTCATGTATCTAAATTAAAATATAGTGATATAGTTATTTAAATTAATAATGTAAATGAACAGTTGTTGTTACTGGCCGATGATCAGATGGTATCGGCTGTTTTAAAGTAGAAGACGAACCTTCCTCAAAATCGATGATAATACGATAGTCGGAAACAGTTATTCGATTTTTTGGATACCCAAAAATATAATCAATGCGTTTGCTGCAATTTGTGCTATTCCGTCCAGAAGTTGCTTTTCCTGTCGTAATCCGGTCGTGTGTCCCGTAATAGGCGTTCATCTTTTGAGAACTTGCCTCATACGTATCGGCAAAATCATTTTTGACCATAACCATAGGTGCTGTTATTCCCATACCATCCCGAGTTTTTGGAAGCGCATTAAAATCGCCTAGGACAAAAACAGGAACATTATCTGCTTTTTTTGATAGTTCCCTTGCTTTTGTCACAACATTCACTATGAGCTGATTTCGTATAGCTTGTTTATTTCCTCCATAGTTGGATGGCGCATGTAAATTGATAATTATCAACTCCTTTTTCGTAGCTTTTTGTTTCAACCGCACATACGTCACATACCGAGTAGTAGAGTATCCTTTGCTAATCTGGTCTAACACTTCTATATCGTCATCAAACTCCATTAACTCATATTTCGTAGGTTTCCAAAATATAGCTCTAGGCGAAATGTCTCTATGGGAAATATGACTGGTATAATGATCTCCTAATAATTCTGCTAGTGCTAATACTTGATCTTTTACCATACCTTCCTGAACACCAAATATATCCGGAAAATTATCCTCTCGTAAGATCGTTGTCTTCATCGATTGCTTTCGCTCTTCCCATTGGTTGTTGGGGAAGACATAATCGTATTGTGAACTCAAGATATTATACGTCCCAATAGTTGTCTGGAAAAGAGCAGTCTTATCGTATCTTATATCAGACCACGCAGACCACTTTCCATTTAATAAAACACGCCCCTGCACATAATAGCACGTATTACCTTTTAAACCTGAGATCTCTATTTCGGTCGTTAAGACCTCTTTCTGTACGGCATTATGCATCAAGCTATCCGTGCTATATCGAATCTCATACTTACTAGCGCTTCTGACATTTTCCAATTCTACATACAATGTGTGGGTATAACCTGTTAGAGAAACCTTGATAGGCTTTACCTCTTTTGATATGGCGTCAGGGATGTATATTAAATTCAGTCCTATCCATAATACACACAACAGCCGATAACTATTCCTTTTCTTTATCCAGCACATAATGATTTGATTTTCCTTAATTTATTTAAGAGATCAATCCACCAACAATTCTGGATAATCGGTTATGATACCGTCTACCCCCATAGCTTTCAATTCTTCAATCTCTGTTTTCGTATTGGGCGTCCAGACGACAACTTTCATTCCCATCTCTTGACATTTTTGGACATCGTCCAGTGTGATGTATTTAAAGTTAGGACTGTATATATCTGGTTGAAACCCGAGTACTTCCAAATCCTCTTCCACGGTAAAGTCTTTCCGCCTCGCACCTACTAAATAGGAGCTTCTAACGTGAGGGTATTTTTCTTTCAGCACGCGTAATGTCCGTACATCCGCCGACTGTACAATGACATACGGCGTAATACCCTTCTTTTCTATAACTTCCATCAGCAGCTTCACAAATTCTTCTGGAACCGGGTTATATTTATGATCACCCTCCTCGGATGACTTGGTTTCTATATTGTAAAAAACTTGTTCTCTCCCTTCTATCTCAATAAAACGTTGTACAGAATCAATTACGTCCTCTAATAATGGTATATAAGCTTCCATTTTATGCTGATTCGGAAAAAGATGATGGGCTTTCAACCCGACATCGAATTGTTGTAATTCATCATACGTCATTTGCATGATTGGATAATTCTCTTTTTCTTCCTCTCTTAAATCTTCTCCATTTGGTTTTCGGGTAAACCACGGATTCAAGTAATCATCATGGCTCAACACCAATTTTCCGTCTGCTGTCGCTTTTACATCCATCTCCAACGTGGTTATTCCGTCCAAGGAAAGGCTATATAACATTGCAGGAATCGTATTCTCCGGCATCACCCCGCGACCTCCACGATGGCTTTCCGTGTCAAAGGCCGGAAATTCCGCCGGTTCTACTGATTTTTGTTCATGCGTCGTAGAGCAGGATGTCAAAAATGCTCCTATCAGAAAAAATACTGCTATTATCCCCCCACTAACTTTCATATCATTTATATTTTAATGTGTTGATTTATACGTTATTTTTAATGTGTTCAACCCATAAGCTGGGATCTCCAGCATCTCCGGACCATCTGCAGAAAGTTCCCCAACTACACGGCCTCCCTTATCAAGAACTTCTATTTTATTGACCATTCCAGTTCCTCCGGATAACATCTGATGATTGACCTTTACATTCACTTGTTGTTTATCTGTACTATTGTTTAAAAGCATCAAATAACTTTCTGTAGTTGCGTTATTTATGGCGCCAATAAAATCAATTTGTTCGTTGTCGAGACTTACAACATCTTCTTTCAAGGATAATTTTGCAGTACGGCCATATATTTCGCCAGGAGCGAAACCATAGGTCTGATGTGGTCCAACTTTAGGCGTAATAAAGCCGCGTGGAAAGCTGATATTTCCATTGGAACGCAGTTCTACTTCAGATAACAGGTAATCCATTATCCAGCCTACCTGCCACCAAGCATGATGAGGGTAGCGCCCTACCCCTGCGTTCATTTTATCCCAATAATAGGATGCTACACTCGTTTTCTGATCTACAAACGCGTCTTGCCCCCAAGCAGCAGCTCTAGCCATATTCAAATACAGGGAATCTTGTGTCAGTGTAAATAGCCTCACAAACATACCCGCATGGCTTGCCATTAAAATAGGTCCATTTTTATTAGCCGACCCCAATAATCCGCCCTGTTCAAATCGCGACCCTACCTGGCTAATCTCCCAATCCTCTCGCATAATCCCCTTTACCTCTTTTTTCGTTCGCGTTGGAATCGGGTGCGTGTAGACAGATGCCGTATACATCTGAGCTGTTTTCATAGCCGCTTCTTTATACTTTTCTTCTTTCGTTATTTCGTATAAGTCAAGCAACCCTTGTACACTTTGGCCCGTTGCAAAATCCTGTACGAATCGGAAGTCGCCACAAACACCTAAAAAAGCTCCTTCATTGACTGCATGCTCAATAAACCAATCTGCTCCACGACGTGCCGCTGCCAGATATTTTCCGTCTCCTAAAATGCGATGCGCAACCAGCAAACCATAGAAGGTCGGACGTAAGTCCTTAAGATCTGTAAAAACCGGTTTCTGTGAAGAGCGATCATAAGCCACCTCCCATTGCCCATCGATACCTTGCCACTTCAGTAACCTATCGGCTCCCAGTCTTAATTTTTCTTGTAACTCCCTATCCTGAGGGTCGAAGAGCAACATGTTTCCTATATCTAACATCACGTAATATGTCAGTGCGATAGGTTCGACATAATCACCCCATTCTTCTACAAAGCGCTTGGTTTTCCAAAGGTAATATTGGCCCGAAGCCGCTCCTTGAAAAAATCCATCTGCCGTCTGCTGCTGTGCTATCTTAAAGTTCCTCGCATATGGAAGACGTTGCTCTTTCAGTACGTTATCATCCATAATAGTTGCCAACATCCACATCGCGCCATAATCTGAATTCTTCATGGCGTCTCCGTCAGCTTCATACACGCTACTCAAATAGTCCTGCGCTCCGATTTCCAACTGTTTATAAGATTGGATATTCCACATCGACGTCGAGTCGTCTCTGAGATAATGAGACATAGCCAGCACCCTGTTTGTTAACGATTGTTTTGTGTTTTTCAGCGTCAACACATCCTCGAACCGATAAACATCATTAACAGCATGTTTGTATACGGCATACCAATCAGCCTTCTGCAACGTATATCGAAAACGAAAAGTCTTTATTTCCCCTTTCTTCAGATACGAACCCCTCTCCCCCAATACGGGATGATATATGGACGGGCTCAACTGACGGTTTCTAGTCATTAAAGAAAGCCCCAACTCCCAATCGTCATGTGTCATCTTATTCTCTCTCCACGGGTCGCGACTCTGTCCAGGCTCCGGAATGACAGCTAATGTCAATCCATCCCTAGTGCTCATTAAAGGCGAAAGCGTACTTGTCGATCGTTCCCTTACCATAACCGGCTGGTTTGGAATTCCTTGTCCATATCCATATGCATTTATCAGATTGTCCTCTATTGATCGTCCTTGGAATTGACCGGGGATCATGCCCCATTCTAATTCCTCTGCCGGTATATTGACTAATGTTGGGCTCGCTATCGAAAAATAACCATCTTCCTTAGCCGTTAGCGTCATCTCCACCATCACATCATGTCGATACGTAGGATGAAAGGACCATACAGCCGAAAGGTTTGCTTTTTCACTTTCTTCAGAGAAAGTAAGCTTGTTCTTTCCACTCGCTACCACATTTGATGGATAAAAACGAATCTCTTCTCCGGCTAATTGGAGCGGGACCGCCGAGAGACTGGTTTTCCACCGATTAAAAATATGCCCGTACATACGATCTGGAAACGACGACGCCTTTTCGCCTACCTCTTCCGGCAACGGTCGCTTGTCTGGCTTTTCTTCTGCATATAGAATGGTATATTCGCCAAGAGGTTCTTTAAGTTCCACAGCATGATGTCCGTCCGTAACCGCTATGTGCTTCACCACATACCCGCCATTGGATTTTTCCCACTCGATGTTCAACTGCTCATTTTTTAGAACAAAACTTTTATCCTGAGCGGATACAACCGAAAATGACAACCACACCGCGGATATGCAGTACAAAAATATCTTATGCTTTAATTTCATCTATTTTACTGATCTTTTATACAACGGATACATTGTCCTTCAACAGAAGGCCTATTCGATCTATTTATAGTGACATCGCCCGCCATAAACAACCGTCGAATCGCTCTGTCACCCTGCGTACCACTTGGTGTCGACGTCCAGAAATACGCATATGTTCCAAATCGATTATAACTTCCGTTGGGGTAGCGTGCGCCCGCCGCCGTCACACTAAATCCATAGTCATCCGTTCCTGGCTCCGAGTCATCTATCCAGCCTTCAGGACTTTTCAAGAATGGAGCTACATTTCCTCTCCAAGCCGCTTCGTCCGCCTCTGACGCCAACATACCGACGCTTATCTCTAGTTCCTTCCACTCATTATCTGTAGGCACTCTCCATCCTTCTGGACAAATTCCTACGGGATTATCGACAGTATACCAGTTATATAGCAAACCGAATGTGGCAATCATCTGCTCTTCGGAATCTATCCCTTCTGCATTTTCGTAAGGATATATACTGTACGCACCCGACGTTGCATTTTCCCAGTCTTCATTACTAAGACCCGTTGGAATAGGTGTACCATCACGATAGCGTGTAACTTTCAAATTTTCCTTCATCCATTCTTGGCCACCAATGATAACGGACTCATACACATTACCATCTATATCAACAACGCCGCCGGCGGATCCACCTATTGCCACGTCCATATCTATGGTTACTACGTATTCTTCAGTAATATTTTCTGCGGTGTTCGCGCCCGATTCTACATCGTTGAGCGTCACATTAGGATAAAATAGCGCAAAATCCCCAGTTCCCATTTCTCCATCTTGATCGACATCTATATATGCCGACAAATAAATGGTTTCTTCCATTGGATATTCTTCAAATGTTGCACGAAAGCCATCTTCAATCTGTTGTTGGTCCAATGTGATAGACTGTGACGCGTCTATCGGTAATTCACGATACGATTCACCTGCGACCTCTCCGTAATGTAAGTTTAAGACTAAAACATCGCCTGGATTTGGCTTAGTAACGCCTGAAAACCGTACTTTGACATCCAAAAATCGTGGTGTAGCTTTCTTATCATCTTTTTGGCATGACGTTATTCCAGTGATCACCATAAGCGCCGCACATATAAATAAAAAATTTTTCATGATTTTTGTATTAAATTATGTTAGTATGTAAAATATAAAACGGACTTCACCGGATGATGGTCCGAAGGCACAGGCTTTTGCAGCCGTGAAGACGATCCCACTTCAAAATTGATTAATATCTCATAGGTGGTTACAGCTATTTGTGTAGACGGATACGTAAATATATAGTCGATTCGGGAGCTACCATTTTGTCCCGGTTTCACGCTCGACGTTGCTCTATTGACCGTGGTGGCATAATTTATATTTGTACGTTCCAACGCCTTATCAAATGTATCTTCCAGTCCTTCCTCCTTCATGATGATACAAGCTGAAGAATGGCCATCGATCACCGTTTCCGGATAACCATTAAAATCTCCCATAATGATTACTGGTAAGCCGGTTTCTTGTTCTTTCTGCTTCGCATACACCGCTAATTTTTGTGCTCCAACGGAACGGATTCGCTGAGCCTCTTCTCTCGGCAGGTTACTGCCCGCCGGCACATGCACGTTGTAGACCAATACCTCTTTACCGGTTTCAATTTCCTTAAGCCGTACATGCGTAGGGTAACGAGCCGTATTTTGTCCAGTAACTTCTGTTCCAAAAATATCAATGTTATCGTCATAAGATACCAGCTCAAACTTTTCCGGCTTCCATGCGATTACCCGTGCAGATACCTCCCTTTCAGACACGTGACAATCGTAATGGTCTTGGAGCATTCCCGACAGCTCATCGGCTAATTCCCGAGTCTCCTGAAAGCCAACGATATCTGCGTTATTATTAGATTGCAGTATCATGGATTTAAGTGCGTCCTTGCGCAGATGCCAAGCAAACTCAGGCTCCACTACCGGGTCAGCTTCTATACCCAGTATGTTATATGTGGTAACAGCAGCCTCAAAGGTCGCGGTATTCGCCGTATTTACGCTTGACCAATCTGTCCATCCATCAGACGTAGATGCTCTTATTTGAAAATAATAAGAATGTGATTTTTTTAAATTTTTAATATCGAGGCTAGCGACATCACTTTCCAGTGCTGTTGCGTTCTCCATATCTTCCGTTTCTGCATACCGAATTTCATACTTCGAGACGCCCGAAAGACTTTCCCATTCCAATTTAATGTTCGTGCTATAACTCGTAACCGCTACAATCTCCGGATTGTATGCTCCACCTGGTTCTTCCGGTGTCGTATCCGTTGTTTTTGTACAAGCTATTGTTATTGTTACTACAAACAATAACAATAGTACTAGTATATTTTTTCTTTTCATATCTATTTATTTTAATCCCATCCAGGGTTTTGATCCAGTTCGCTATTTACATCCATCTCCCGTTGAGGCACTGGCCATAAATAGTTTTTGGAAGGGTCGAATGTATTGGTACTGATAATCTGAAAGATCGATGTTTCGTTCGGATATACCGGTTTTCCGTATTCATTGAAGGAAGGTATAATCTCATCATACCAATGTGCTTTTATTCTCCTACCCAACATGTTACCTGGCATCACATGTTCTGCTATACGCCAACGACGAAGGTCGAATAGGCGAAATCCTTCTTGTGCAAGTTCCACGGTACGCTCATAACGAATCAGATCTCTAAACTCCGCTTGCGTCATACCCATATCTACTGTAGGCATTCCTACGCTTGCTCGCCCTCTTATCTCATTAATAGCTTCAATCACGCTATTATCTATTTCGTTCAGTTCTATCTTCGCTTCTGCATATGTTAGCAATACCTCTGCATAGCGCATAACGATGAAGTTTTGTTGTGATCTGGCCACCTCTCCTGGCAAATCTGCTTCATCAAAATACTTCTTCCAATGATACCCTGTGAACGTAGCATACTGATTGGTCACCTCCAAGTTATTCACCCGATTTATTGTACCTCCTACATTTTGTAAAGTTGTTGTCGAATCCGGATGTGTTTCAAACTTAAAGTTATTATACCACTCGCCGGGGCGGAGTATTGATTGTTCCATTCGTGGATCACGGTTCTCGTACGGGCTTGCAGGATCAAAAAGAGGCGATTGGTCGATTCTTAACCCATCGGTGCATCGATAGGTATCGATCATCGTTTGGGTTGGAACCAATACCGCATATCCAGGAGCCGATCGTGTCCCTAAATAGCGAGGTATCTGATGTACCTGAGCGCCCAACAAGAACGGTATGTCCATGATCACCTCCGACGACCTGCTCCCTACATGCTTAAATAGCTCTCCATAATTTGGATAGAGGGTATACTCGTTGAGATCGATAACTTGTTTTGCCGCGGCCGCCGCCGTCTCATATTTGCCGTGATACAACGCTATCCTCGCCTTATAGGTAAGGGCAGCGCCTCGCGTGGCTCTTCCCTCATCAGCACCCGACCAGCTTAACGGTAAATGGACAGCAGCAAAATCGAGATCTTCAAAGATGAGATTAATAACTTCTTCTTTAGGCGTCCGGGGCATCTGCGCATCTTCCAGCTGCAACATGGTCGTAACTAAAGGGACATCTCCATACAAACTAACCAGAAAGCCGTAATTCCACGCTCTTAAAAATCGAGCTTCTGCTTCAATTCGATTGTAGAAATCCTCCGAAACCACCTCTTGTGCAGTATGCATATTTTCCAGGATATTATTACAGCGCATAATCGCGTTATAATAAAAGTTCCACGTATCGTAAAACAAGTTTGTTTCGGTTGTTACCTGCCCTCCCTGAAGATCAAGCATATTCACATAATTCCCTCGTGTCCATGTGATGTCAGTCGACCCATCCAACCACATGATATAAGGCACATTATGGGAAGAAATCCAATAAAAACTTCTATACGCGCTATTTACCGCTAATAGCAATTCGTCCTCATTCGAAAAGAATGTAGAGCTTGAAGGGCTATCTAACGGGAATCTATCTAGAAAATCTCTATTGCATGAAGTAAATAGAGTTACCGATAGAAGAACGGCAATGATTTTATTTGTTATTCGTTTCATAAGATGATTCTATAAAATGATATTTCATTAAAATGTTAAATTGACACCGAACAAAAAGGTGGAGGATATAGGATAAATGTCCGCATTGCCACTTCTTGTTTCGGGATCCCATCCTTTGGGCATTTTATGTAACGTAAAAATGTTATCTCCTGTAGTATACACGCGTAAGTTTTTCAGCACACCATTTCCTATCCAACTCTGTGGAAA
>JAJYRG010000073.1 GCA_021794195.1 Bacteroidota bacterium | reverse complement strand
TTATAGGAAAAGATTCAAACTGGCAGCTAATTCCGACTCTCTGATTCTTCTGGTCCCTGAAGCGTTTTCAGGGACAGCTATTATAATATACTTTTATTGTATGGACCTCAGAGGAAGGTAGGCAAAGAAAAAAGAGGAAGTTACCTCACTTATTCCCTACTCCTTATTTTTAAAATATTTTTTTATTTTTTCCCAAAGGCTCTTTTCATGATCTTCTCCATAGCCGTAACCATAGCCATAGCCGTAACCATACCCACGTGCAAAATCTACATCATTCACTACGAAAGCCATATTTTTGATCTTCCCATCATGGTACAGTTCTTTTGGAATATTCAACATCCGCTTGTCCAGATAATTTGCCCGGCTGACATATAGTGTGAGATCCGCATGATTGGCTATGAGCAGTGTATCTGTTACTAAACCTACTGGAGCAGTATCGACTATAACGTAATCATAATGAGTGCGGCCGTATTGAATAATCTCATTAAAGCGATTATTCATCAAGAGTTCTGCAGGGTTAGGCGCAGCGTAACCCGAATATATAAGATCAAACTTATAATCTGCAGGTTTTTCTATTTTCAAGTGTTCCACCGGCACTTCCGTACTGGCAAGAAATTGAGTAATCCCGATGTTGGTATGTTTTAAATGATCGATACCCAGGTATTCCAGCATTCTGGGTTTGCGGATATCGGCACCTATCAATAGAACTTTTTTACCGGATAAGGATAAAATGCGCGCTATATTCGTAGCCACGAATGTTTTTCCTTCGCCCGCTAAAGTAGAAGTTACAAATATAGTAGAACCTTTGCCTGATTTTTCGCCCAGCATAAAGCCCATATTAGTGCGCAGGATTCGGAACGATTCTGCCAATGCGCTGCGATCGTTTTCACGTACGATAGGCTCTTCCGAACCGGGCAGTTCCACCAGAACCGGTGCATCCACCATTTCTTCTACATCTTTGCGGGACTGCACCTTGTTGTCCAATAAGAATTTAATATAAAGGATACCAAAAGGGATAAGGAAACCCATGATCAACGAAGCCAGTAATATGATCATCCTCCTTGGCGCTACCGGTTTATCAGAACTGTAAGCCTCATCTATTACTTTCAAAATATGCGGTGTCGCCGCCCCTTTTATTTCAGTCTCTTCTCTTTTCTCTAATAAGAAGAGATAGAGCGATTCTACGATTTGCTGCTGGCGCATAATAGGGCTGAAGTTTGCCTCTTGCCCGGGCATATTGCTGAGTTTTCCCCGGAATTCATTCAATTGCTTTTCTAAAGACTGCGCACGCATCTGAAGGCCTTTGTCGTAATTATCCAAAGCGAGCGTAAGGGAGCGGTTCAACTCACCTAAACTCCTGTTTATATTCTCTACTACGGGGTTATCCGGGGTAGCCGATTTGAGCAGGTCATCTCTTTCGAGGACCATTTCGTTGTATTTGGTGATAGTGTTTTCGATAGCCGCATTTTCCAGTCCCATGTTGGAAGGAAGCAATTCCGAATTATCAGGCTCCAAACTGGAACGCATCATTTCGGCAACTTGCAGCTGGGTTTGCACCTCTATGAGTTTCGTCTCCGTTTCAGCAGCAGAATTTAGATACAGCTGAGCTTCGCTCGACATGTCCATCACGCGGTTCCCGCCCTTAAATTCGGCTACATCCCGGTCAGCACTTTCCATATCTTTACTTACCACATTCAAACGCGAATTGATAAAATCAGAGGTGGCTTTTAAAATACGCTTTTTATCATTACTGATATCCGCATTATATTCCTCTACTAAAGTATTTAGAATAATAACGGCTTTTTGGGGCAAGGCTGAATTTAGAGATAAATTGACAATATAGGATTGCTGATCTTTGCCAGGCTGTATTTCAATAGCCTCTCCCAAACTGGCAATCATCTTTTCCACAGGCCGATAAGAAATCTCAAGAGGCTTGTCTATATAATCTTTAAGATTCTTTTGAGGCATCAAGAGTATTTCTCCCAGAGGAGAATCAAATTTTTCTCCTAAACCTACATTTTGATCTACTTGTTTTTTCTCATCTTGTATATGGACTGTTTCTTCATCTTGGATAACAGCTGTAAAAGCATACTCTATGGAATCCAATAGAGCAGCATCACTGTTTAATAGCATTAATTTGAGAGGACTCTGCTCTTCCAATATCTCAGAATTTTTAATGTTCCCTAAATTTCGGTATTGGATATGCAAGTCATGTTTTTGGATCACTTTCCGTAGGATACGCCGGGACTTCATTATTTCTATCTGATCAGAAACAAAGGCCCCTCCTTTGGATACACCTACTAAATCAGAGATTTCTCCTAACCCAGCTAACTCGCCCGAGGCGTTATCCTCATCCTGGAGTAATATTTTGGTTTTAATCTCATAAATATCATGAGAATAACGTAGATACAAAAAAGCGGCAGTCACACAGAATATCAAAGAGATTATAAACCACTTCCAGTAATAGGCATACTGTTCTATCAATTGTTTGATATTAATTTCAGATTCCTCAGCTGTGTTTTGGCCGTAAGACTTTGATGATAAATGGTCCTTCATAATAGAATGAATGCTATATTGTTAACGGGTTACTACTGAAACCACGGTAATTAAAAGGCTGGCTACCGAAATAAAAACAGAATAATTCGCTGTGTATTTGGAGGAATGTAACTTTGCTTTATTTGGCTCTACATAGATGACATCGTTTTGGGCTAAATAGAATGCTGGTGAATTAAGAGCATCCCGCTGAGTAATATCTACCCTAAATTCTTCTTTCTCTCCATTTTGTTCGCGTACTACCAATATATTGTTGCGTACTCCATTGATGGTGAGGTCTCCTGCCAGGCCCAAGGCCTCCAACAAGGTAATGCGATCGTTATCTATTGTATAGCTCCCTGGGCTTTTTACTTCGCCCAGTACGGTTACTCTAAAATTGCGGACAGTAATATTTACCCCGGGATCCACCAAAAAACCACTTAGCTTTTCACGCATATAATCAATGGCTTCCGTGCGGGTTTTTCCAGCTAAAGCTACTTTTCCCAGTTTTGGAAAATCTATATTACCATTATTATCTATAGTATAAGTGGGCATATAGGGATTGTTCTGTTGCATCGTGCTGCCCTGATAAGGAGAAATGGGGTTAAAAGGTTCGGCAGCCCGTATATCTGCTGAAGAAACGGATATAGCTAAAATGTCTCCGGCTTGCAGTTTAGGTGCATTTGACTCGTAAAAAGTATTTAAGGTTACTGAATCTTGCTGTAAATAAACCAAATCTTTGCGGTTTGCACAATTCGTAAAGGTGAGGGTAAAAACCAAAACAAGGCCGAGGCCATACCAAAATCTCATAATGACTGTGTTGCGAATTTAATATTTAATAATGTGTTCTCATACCTGTCATACATTGGGGACAAAAATAGTAAATATATGTGATTCCTTTTTGTTTTCTTGTGTTTTTTCATTATTTACTTTTAACATTTTATGCCTCTACTATTAAAACAAGTAAGTAGGCGAAATGCAAAATTCGATCCAATAAATATTTTAAGACAAGTTTTTCGGGGTTCGGGTTATTCGCCTTATTTAGAAATAATACTTTACATACAAGCCTTCGCCCATTAAGCCTGTTTTTTCAACGTTTTTTTCCGAGCTATAATATAGCTTTATACGTTCTTCTCTTTAATTTTTGGCCGCCATTTGGGCCTTTATAATTTCCGGTTCCGGAACCATATCCCTGATTATTTTAAGGATGATTTTTGCTTTTCAGGAAACTTGGCAAATTTTTTGATAATACCCCTTTAGATTTTCTTCTACGATGGGGGGAATAGAGTTATAATGCAAATTTACAAATGAGATGATTACATTGTTTATTTTGTGTATACTAGGGTTGTCAGCTTATACGGGATGGTATTTACATAAGATTAAGCAACGTAAGCAAGTATTTAAAGATTACGCGTCTTTATCTACCCGCTTATACTTTTCGGAATATCATACAGACGAATGGAATCAGAAGAGCCGTTTTGGCTCTTTACTTTTAGAAGTAAAGCCTAAAGATGCTGAATTGATCGAAGTCAAAGTAAATAAAATACGTTTTGTCGATCATGCTTTCAAAATCTTACATTTTTCTTATGTGACCCTTCCTTGCGAGGAAAAACAAAAAAAAGTAATGCGTTCTGTTAGCATTTCCTGTCCAGCTCCTTTACAAATTTCTTCTCCCACGGTCATGGTTGGGTTAACGGGAAGTTTACGGTTAAAGAATGGAGTTTATAAAAGATTTATTATCAAAACAGAAGCTACAGTCATGGATCAAGGTACACAGAATGGGGAACCTTCACCGCAGTTCCGGATTGTGTAGAGAAGGCTTTTCAATAGATTTGCAAATACCAAATAAACATCGTCACCCTTGTAGAAAGAATAACGGTGCTTGGTTTTTGAAGCACCGTTTTTAATTTGATTTTGGGAAAGAGTAAAGCACACACTTCCCTGCATTTTTATTCCGCTCTTCATATCCCTCTTCCTTCAAGAATACTGATGAGACAGCTGAGTAAAACTAAAAATCCACATACATTGAAAGAGCCGTGCGATACTTTTTATTTCAATGCCGCTAAATATCTTTTGATCGTTTCTTCTAAACCGAGATATAGAGCATCAGAAATTACGGCATGGCCTATGCTTACTTCCAAGAGACCGGGTATATGCTGATTGAAGTATTGCAGGTTATGTAAATCTAAATCGTGTCCGGCATTTAATCCTAAGCCTACTTCTTTGGCTTTTCGGGCTGCATCAAAATAAGGTTTGATGGCCTTTTCCCGATTTTGCATATATTCATTAGCATAGGCTTCTGTGTAGAGTTCTATGCGATCAGTTCCGGTTTCAGCCGCAGCCTCGACCATTTCAGGATCAGGATCAACAAAAATAGAAACACGAATGCCGGCATCTTTAAATTTTTTACACATTTCTTTTAGATACTCCTTGTGTTTGATCGTATTCCACCCGTGGTTGGAGGTGATTTGTCCCGTTTCATCCGGCACCAGTGTGACTTGTGTAGGCTCATTTGCTAACACCAGATCTACAAACTTAGGCTCTTGGCAATTGCCTTCTATATTAAACTCCGTGGTGATTTCCTTTTTGAGATCATATACATCTTTGTAAGTAATGTGCCTTTCGTCAGGTCGCGGGTGTACCGTAATGCCTTGTGCACCAAACCTCTCGCAGGCTAATGCAGCCGATAAGACATTCGGAATATTCCCGCCTCGGGAATTACGTAAAGTTGCAATTTTATTTATGTTTACAGATAATTGAGTCATAATATTCTTGTTTCTAAGTTAAAGCAAATTTATCAATTATTTTCAGGGAAGCACATTTATACTGAAATCAATCGGGTTCTAATTTAATTTTTTTTTATCTTGCAAAGAAATGAACAACGTCGAATTTGATTTTCTAAGCAATTTCAGGCTACTGGATTTTATCGATATCATCTTAGTAGCTATTATCATATATTACATTTACAGCTTAATCAAAGGGACTATAGCCGTGAATATTCTCATGGGCGTAATGTTGTTTTATGGAGTCTATCTTGTTGTCAAGCAGATGGAGATGCATTTGCTTACGGAGATTTTCGGAGGGTTTATTTCTGTAGGTTCCATTGCATTGATTGTGGTATTCCAACAAGAAATCCGTCGTTTTTTATTACATCTCGGTAAAAATATTTCCTTTCGGCAGAAAAAAATATTCTGGCGGTTCTTCGAATCTAAAAAAGAACAAGTCGGAAATAACGGCGAATTGATTAAGCCGATCGTAGAAGCTTGCAAAAGCATGGCCAAAACCTATACGGGAGCGTTATTGGTTTTTTCGAAATACTTCGAAGAAGAGTATTATCAATTTAGCGGACAAACCATCGATGCGCCGGTTTCCAAAAGACTGTTGGAGAGTATTTTTTTTAAAAACAGCCCTCTGCATGATGGGGCTGCGGTAATCGTAGATTTTCGAATCATGACAGCGAGTAGCGTGCTGCCCCTTTCGGATAGAGAGGATTTGCCCCCGCATTTTGGTTTAAGGCATAGAGCAGCGATAGGAGTGACGGAGATCTCAGAAGCCTGTGCTGTGATTGTTTCAGAAGAATCAGGAGAAATATCCTTTGTCAAAGACGGAAATATCAACATGAACCTCTCCCCGGAAGAATTGCAAGAGATTTTGATGGAAGAGCTATAAAAATGCTCCCTGAAAGTGTAGCCAAAAATAGACCTTCCCTTTTAAAATGATCCCCCCAGTAAAGCTAATGCCTCAAACGGACAGTCAGCGGCCATAGGTAGCCCTTCCTTGATTAAGGCAACGTCCATTAAGTGATTGTTAAAAAAGATTAAAATCGGCTAGTCCCCTTTTTGTTTTTCCGTGTTCTCTATATAAGAAACTCTCGAAGCAGTTTTCTTGAATAAGAAATATGGATAAAGAAAGATTTAAATATTTACTGAAGATTTATTTGGATAACACTATCCATAAAGAAGAGCTGGAAGAGTTATTAGCTGTCATGGAGCAAAACAACTTCGAAGAAATAGGTGAAATCGCCGATAAAATATTAGGTGAGAAATTAGCTCATACATTTGATCAAAACATCCCCTTTGATAAAGCCCTCCTGTACGAGAAGGTGAAACATGAAATAGATGAAACAAAAACTCAAAAAAGAAGATTAAATAAGTGGGTGTGGGCTGCTGCTTCTTTATTCGTCCTATTTGTTTCCGGGCTTTTTTGGCAGTTGTTTATAAAAACTAAACACAAAGAAAAAGTAGAATATTCTAAAAACTGGAACAAGAACGAAGTGGAATTACCCAAAGACAATCAGGCGGTGATCACGATTGATGGCGAAAAGACTTATAAGCTGCTGGAAACCCCGGAGGAAGCCTTGACAAAAGCAGGAATAGAAATAAATAAAACTTCGGAAGGAGAGTTGATTTTCAATGTAAAGTCCATAAAAGGCTCTACACTTTCTAAACATACTTTTTATTCTCCTAAAGGCACATCATCAACTTTAATTCTCGCTGATGGAACAAAAGTTTGGCTTAATTCGGGATCAAAGATTACCTATCCTGCTCAGTTTTCAAACCATCAGCGGAATGTTTCTTTAGAAGGCGAAGCTTACTTTGATGTTGTCGAAAACACGCGAAAACCCTTTGTCGTTTCTGCGGGCGATACAAAGATTGAAGTAGTGGGCACCAAATTCAATGTGGCTACCAATCTTGAACCTTCTAAAACGATAACCACGCTTGTATCCGGCGAAGTAAACGTAAACGTTCAGAACAAAAACACATTATTGAAGCCGGGACGACAGTCCATTACCGCTCAGGGATCGGACCAGATTCAAATAAAAGAAGTGAATTTAAGAGAAGTTATGGCCTGGAAAGAAGGGTATTTCCGTTTTATGAATGATGATATAGAAACCGTCTTAAACAAAATAAAAACATGGTACGACATTCAGGGGTACGAAATAGGAAAAACAACTTCCGACCGCTTTACAGGTGCTATAAAACGCACCCGGAAACTATCGGAACTGCTCAGTCAGCTTGAAACAATATCTGATTATACTTTTAAAATTAAGGAAGGGAGGGTGTACGTGATGAAGTAAAGCTATACTCTGTAAAAAAATTCGGAAGTGCCGTCAACACTCCCGAATCTATAAATAAAGTTTAACGAACAGCTAAATAATAAGCTATTGTAAACCATAAAACTATATATCAAATGTATAAAATTAATTATGTTAACCGTAATCATTTACGCTTAACAGTTTTTAAATGCATTATGCGAATGAAAATAATTGCATTTTTTATGATGGCACTGTGCGTTCATCTACATGCACATACCTATGGACAGAAAGTCACGCTTAACTTTAAGAATGTTGAGTTGATCACTGTGTTGGATGAGATCCAAAAGCAAACAGGTTATGACTTTTTATATAACAGTAATATACTGGGGCAACAGAATAATATTTCTGTTAATGTCGAAAAAGCGGAATTAAAAGATATTCTTGGCGATGTTTTACACGCACAAAACCTCGACTTTGAAATCAACAGAGAAACCGTTCTAATTAAAAAAGAAAATACGGTAGAGGGTTCAAATTCCGCAAAGCAGCAATCCCGGACACTCCGCGGAAGGGTGCGTACGTCAGAGAATGTGCCTTTAGGAGGAGTTTCTGTGCTTCTTAAAGGAACGAACGTGGGTACTGTCACCAATGATGATGGAGAATTTGAGCTAAAGATATCCAATGAAGGATCGTTGATGTTCAGTTTGGTAGGATTTGCCGACCAAGAGGTATCCACAGAAGACAAAGATCGGTTTAATATTATTTTAAAACCGGCAGATATTGATATTGACGAAGTAGTGGTAACGGGTTATTCTCAGATTGATAGAAAACACGTAGCTTCTTCGGTATCCGAAGTGAATATGGACAGGGCAACTAACCGTCCTATATTTAAGTTACAGGAGGCATTCAGTGGTACAGTACCAGGTGTCATGATGATGCAGAGCAGTAATATGCCCGGAGAGGTTCCTGGTGATATATCTATACGGGGCGTAAGTACGTTAAAAGGGCAAGCTCCCTTAGTGATAGTGGACGGGATGGAGCAATCCCTTACCGACATCGACCCCAATCAGGTAAAGAGTATGTCTGTTTTGAAAGATGCAGCCTCTACCTCACTATATGGTTCTAAAGGTGCAAATGGCGTAATTATCATCGAAACACACCGAGGTCAACCCGGGCAGTTTAAAGTAGACCTGCATCACTGGTCAGGTGTTAGTTCACAGATCGATAAACCAGATTTTGTAAAGGCGGCAGATTATATGCGTTTAAATAACGAGGCGCGTGGTTATCAGGGGCAAAGCCTTCTTTTTTCAGATGACGATATTGCAAAAGCTGAATCTGGTGAAACTCCTTCCGTAGATTGGTTGGATGCAATTGCGGAACGCACGCCATTTAAGCAGAATACCAGTGCGAATATCTCTGGAGGAGGAGGGGTCGGGACATTTAACCTGATGCTAGGTTATATGGCAGATAAGGGATTGAACAATGTTGAAGGATCGGATAAATTTAGTGCACGCTTCAATACCAATATCAACATGGCGGATAAGTTTGTGTTATTAGCTGATTTTTATGCACACCGCTTGCAAAACGATCGCCTGATGGCAAATACCAATGGACATGGTTTGTATCAGGATGCGTGGAAAATGAACCCTACACAGCAGATTTTTTACGATACGGACAGGCCGGATCATTATGCGTTGCACAATAACAATATGAATCCCTTAGCATCTGTTCATCATGGCGGGACTAGGAGTAGTATGTATGACCGGAGTACGATCAACTTAAGACCGCGTTACTTCATTAGTGATAATTTCTCTATCGATGGTAACGTATCGTACATGATTAATAAGTCGGCATGGAAGCAAGAACGCCTTACTTATCGCTTCTATGATGAAGACGATAAGCCAGCACTGATATGGAATAATAGTGTCGGGGCAACACAAAATGTGAGTGAAAGTCAGTTGACCGCTAGGGCAAACATTAACTATCAAGAATCATTGTTTAATGGCCGTGATAAAATATACTTGATTGCCGGTACCGAGACTATGTCACATGTTTTTTCAGACTATCGAGAAATCAATAAAGCTTCTTTCTTTGGAAAGTTAAACTATGCATTCGACGAACGCTATCTTTTGGAAGTAACTGCACGTGCCGATGGTAGCAGTAAATTTGCACCCGGCCACCGGTGGGGCTTCTTCCCATCAGCAGCTTTGGCTTGGAACGTACACAATGAAAAGTTTATGCAGGATCTGACGGCTAGCGGAGCGATCAATAACCTGAAGTTCAGATTCTCTTACGGTAAAATTGGTAACGAGAATGTGGATCCCTATTTATGGCAAGAGGTCGTGAATAACTGGGGCTGGTATACACGTGTGTCTAACCCGGAATTTAGTTGGGAAAAACAGAACCAATGGAATATCGGGATGGATTTAACAGCATTAAAAAATCGTTTAAATATCACAGCAGAAGTATATAATAAACACTCTTACGATTTGATTTACGATAATTTCCCTGTACCGCCATTGACTGGGTCTAATAATTTAGAATCGAGTGTGAATATTGGCGAAGTCGAAAATAAGGGCTGGGAAATAGGTGCTAATTGGAACGATAAGGTCGGGGATTTCTCTTATTCCATTGGTGGGATGCTGTTCGATAACAAAAACCGTGTGCTGAAAGCGGGGTATACAACTGCAGATAGCCTGGTATTCAAAGGTAATGAGGATAAAATTTGGTATAGAGGGATAGCTATAGAGAATTATTACGGTTACCAAAGCGATGGCTACTACCAAAATCAGGAAGAATTGGATGCAGCAGGAGCAAAGCTAGCGAATACTCAGGTAGGAGATATCCGGTATGTGGATCAAAATGGAGATGGTGTCATCAATGAAGATGATCGTGTTAACCTAGGAGATCCCTTTCCACACATGAATTATGCTATTGATGTAGGTCTCCGTTACAAAAGCTGGGATTTTAATATGTTAGGACAAGGAGTAGGCAAACGTACACAGCGTATTCGCGGTCTGGAAGCTTATCCGGTATTGATGGACGGAAACGATAATAATTTCGGTACACCACGGCAGTATTATATGGACAACCGGTGGACACCAGAGAATCCGAACAGCCGTTTCCCACGTGTTTGGACAGGCTCTTCGCCGAATGCCAACCTCAGTGACGTATGGCTAGGTAATGCTTCCTACTTCCGGATAAAGACAATTCAAGTAGGCTATACCTTTAAAAATATTGGTAAGTCTATCCACAACGTACGTGTTTATGTGAATGCACAAGATGCTATCACCTTTACTAAATGGGAAGGCTTGGAACCAGAAAATGAAGAGAAGTCAGCGGCGCGTTTCCAAGGTAACGGAGCTTACCCACGGATGGCGACATATAGTATAGGTGTCAAAGCAACAATTTTGTAATCTACTAATACGAAGAAAATGAAGAATAAATTTATATGGATGGTTTGCTTATCGGTAGCTCTTATCAGTTGCGAAAGCTTTTTGGATAAGCGCGATCCGACAGCGACTACCTTTGAAGAGTTTTTTAATACAGAAGCGGATTTACAGCGTGTGACCTATAGTTCTTATTTGGATTTTTTCACACCTAGAGATAATCGCAGACTCCTCTTTTATATGAAAGATGGGCGGTCAGATGATGCATATGCCCGAGTGGAAAGTGATCACCATTTACGCATTGCTAATGGTAATATCAATGCTAATACACGAGCATTTGAATATTATTATACTCTGCAGATGAAACATATAGGCCGTATCAACACTTATATCGCCAACATTGATAAACCTTATTTGGAAGATGAGGCGGTTCGTCAGAAATACAAGGCTATTCTTGAAGGGCTACGGGTATGGCATTATTTTGAGGCTACTACACGTTGGGGTAATATCCCATTTCTTCTAGAGCCCGCTACTATCGAAGAAGCAAAACAACCACCTGTGCCGCAAGCCGAGGTATTGGATCAGTTGTTTAAAATGTCAGATGATATTATCAGTCGTTTGCCATCGGGAGAGTATTCCACAGATAAACACTTTTTTAATAAAGAATCGTTTAAAACTCTCGTGATGCGCTATGCTCTGTATCATGAGCGGTATGAACTGGCGGCAAAATTAGCGAAAGAGATCATGGAAAGTGGACGATATGAACTCTATCCGAATTATGGCGACTTATTCCAATATGCAGGAGCATCTTCCAATAAGGAGTTTATCCAGCACCATAACTTGGAAGCTGTAGGTGCAAATAATACGTATTCCTTTCGGGATTTGGGCCCCCATTTCCGTACGGGTAAAGGGGAATCTTATAGTGTGCCGACAAAAGCGTTGGTCGATGCTTACTGGACCAAGCAGGGGCGACCGATTGATGATTGCCCACTGCATACCAAAGAAGAGTACGAGCTTGACCCTAAATTAAACAGAGATCCGAGATATCAAGCCAGTATTATGGGACATAAGGATGTTTTTTACGGTGAAGAAATAGATATCTACGATACAAGAAGCCCTATGTATTACCAGAATACACGGGCAAGTAAGTCAGGTTATTGGTATCGTAAGTTTGTACCCGAAGAAGATGCGTTTCGAGACGGAAACCTCGTGTTCGGGATAACACGTTACGCTGAAGTATTGCTAACTTATGCGGAAGCAAAGATTATGGAAGACGATATTGATGAGTTAGCAAAAGATTGTATCAACCAGGTGAGAAGACGCGCTGGATTGGATATGGATGAGGCAGATGTCACACTTCCGGAATATGCCGCGTACACACAACAACAGTGGATTGAGTTGATCCGCAATGAGCGTCGGACGGAATTTGCCGGGGAAGGACTGCGATACGACGACATCATCCGCTGGCGGATCGCCGAAGATGTGTTGAATAAACCGGCTTTAGGGCACACGCGTAAAGGGAGCAATGGACAGTTAGAGAGTTTACATATTGAAAACAGAACATTTGCACCTCACAACTACTTGTGGCCACATCATGCACTACAGTTGAAAATTGAACCAGATTTGGTGCAGAACCCGGGCTATTAAAATAAATAGGGTATTCATTGCATTTTTTTGGGAAAACCATCAAAATGTACGGTCAGGAAACGGGACTTGATATTAAAATCAAGCCCGTTTTTTTGTGCCTTCTTCCTTTGCAGCTGAAAGGGAGCCTCTGCTACCTGAACGGGATAAAAGAAACACCTTATATCCATAAACGGAGGTGATTTACAATCAGGCATGGAAGTTGTTCCTCAATGAATAATTATTTAAAGCAGAAATAATTCATAACATTAAACAATTTATTTTACTATTATTTTATGGAAAACTCTGAAAAAAACGGTCAGGAAGAGGAAAAGCAAAAAGACTATTACCCCGGTCCGCGGGTTGGAATCACCTTTTCAGCTTTTGATCTGCTCCATGCCGGCCACATTAAAATGCTAGAAGAAGCCAAAAGGCAATGCGATTACCTGATTGCAGCGCTGCAGACAGACCCAACTTTAGATCGCCCGGAAAAAAATAAACCCATACAGTCGGTGGTAGAGCGTTATATCCAGTTGAAGGGGTGTAAATTTGTCGATGAAATTGTGCCTTACGCTACAGAGCAGGATTTGGAAGACGTATTAAAGTCTTTTAAAATTGACGTACGCATCGTCGGAGACGAGTATAAAGATCGCGATTTTACAGGACGGACATATTGCGAAGAAAAAGGAATTGAATTATACTACAACAGCCGCGATCATAGATTTTCAAGCTCGGGATTAAGAAAAGAAGTAGCGAGTAAGGAAAAAGAAGGATGATTTCCGTTCTATAGCGAAAATCATTCCTTCGATGGGTGGTGGGCACTTGCTCTCCCGAGCAGTGCCTTTTGAAGTACAAGATACTCTTTTTGTTTTTCACTGAGTTTCTTCGTGATTGTGAAGGTATAGTCTTTGGAGCATCCAAGGGCCAAAGTGCTTTCCCGTATTTTTTTTTATTAAAAAGAAGGAGCTTTACTTCTGGGGTTGTCGTGGTCACTAACCCCTGAAAGCAAACTGGTTTTGTTTTTTTATGCTGGCGCTTGCTCTCCCGAGCAGTGCCTTTCGAAATATAAAGTATACCTTTTTTTATTTATTTGTTTTCGCTCTGTGTCCGCGAAGGCCACATACTTTTT
>JAJYRG010000004.1 GCA_021794195.1 Bacteroidota bacterium | reverse complement strand
CTACGCAATTGCTCTAGCGCTTTATCCTTCATGGACTCAAAATCAAAATTTGTCTCGTTACTCATGAAATTATGTCAAAAATAATATATTAATTTATTATCAATGACACAGTTCATTTTACAGTCTCGCACAGTTTTTAGTCATTTGGGACATATAGCGTTCTAAAGTTTTTATGTTTACATTGAATTTCTCTGAAACATCTTTATAAGAAGCACCTTGTATTCTAATTTCATTAAATATATCTTTTTTTTGCGAATCGTATTTCTCTAAAGCTTTATTTGTTACATATATAAGTTCGTTGTAGAGCACTTGTTCTTCTGTATAGTGACAGCTTCCCTCTATGATTCTTTCCGTTCTTTCAAAAAGTTTTGGTTTTCTATACTTGTCGATCCACATGTTTCTTGAAACGACCTTGATAAATCTTTTTCGCGCGTAATTATTTGGGAAATTTGTCCACCTTAACCAAATTCTTTCAAAGGTTTCCTGCGCCATGTCTTTAGCGGACTCTTCATCTTCACCCAAAAACATTAAAGAAAGCTTTATTTTTATAAAATTTTCATTATAAAAATCATGAAATGTTTTTTTATGTTTTAACAGGTCTGCTTCAGAATTCCCCATCTTTTCGATTATTTCTTCAGTTAGTTTTACTTTTTATAACTACAAAACACTCATTTTTTTGAATTGTTTATGAGTTTTACAATATGTAATTGTTGGCACAATAATAAACCAAATATTTTAATTTTAAAAATATTTCCAATTTGACAGGTTATATAAGGCTTTTCTTTTGATGTGGACAGAATCGGAATATCCCTCAAAACGATAATGATGAACTAAAATTACAGTGGGAAGGACCAGGAATTGAAAAAAGTCATATTCCTGCAGGAGTATTCCGTTATTAATGATTACTTACCTCAAGAAGTATAGTCCTTAAGATAGGTAGCTTTGTCTTCAAAGGGTTTAATCAGGGTGTTCGGAATTTTATCTTCCCAAAACCAAGATGTTTGAGAGTCTAAAAAGATTGTAGCTACTTTACCCATTGTTTTTCCCATTAGTCCTTTATTATATTTATCAATGATGAATTTTTTATTATTTTTGGAAAAAGATATAAATAGATTAGGAAAGAAAGTTGGCCGGACAGATCAAATTAAAGAAAGGGTAAAAAGGGGAAGAGATGTTGAAACGGTTTTTATCAAAATACATATTGAGTGTTAAGGCTATGAATTCCTTTTCTTTAATGGTGTCATTTATATCCATGAGAGAAAATTATAGATATACCTATGCTTTACGAAGGGTAGGTACCACTATCCGGTTAAAAATTCAAAATTCATGAAAACCGACGAAAACTATAATTTGATTCTTAATTTGAAACTTCACGATGAATTGGCGCTTCAGGCGATTTATTATAAGTATGCAGAGCAGGTTTATAAATTTTCTTTTCTCCTGCTCAAAGATACGGGATGGAGTGAGGATGTCGTGCAGGAAGTGTTTGTAAAATTATGGAATAACAGATCTAATCTTGATCCTGAAGGTAATCTTTGGACTTATTTATTTGTACTGACAAAAAGAGCTTCCTTAAATAAACTTAGAGATATCAAGGCCTTCAGCTCTTCTTTTGAACAATTATGGGACAATATTTCCCGGTTAAGTGATTGTTCTCACGAGAAACTCGTCGTTAAAGAACTTTCTGATTCTTTAGAGGGATTGTTAAACGAATTGCCAGATCGCCAACGGGAAGTATTTAAATTAAGCAGATATGAAGGTTTTACGCATCAAGAGATAGCTAAAAAACTCAATATATCCCCCAATACTGTTAAGAATCATATGGTTCAGGCACTGAAAACTGTTAAAAAAGGATTTTTGTGGACAGGTTATATTATACTGTTTGTTTTGCTGCGCTTTTAATTATCTATCTTTTTAGCTTGATTTATCAAATTTGCATCAGATTGTTTATAAGCAGAAATAACCCTAAGCTGACAGTAAAGAACTATTTTGGTGTTTTTTAACTTAACCCACTACCCCTCAAATGTCTTGCAAAACAACCCTTCACGAACCTGATGCTAATTTTAAAGTCAAACTTTTTCGTTGGAAATACTAACAGGAGGTGTTAATCGAGCTCTTATGCTTGTATTTTAAATTGGGCAGTAAACCCCGATCTAGCATCCTCCCGTTTTGTGTCAAGACAAACCCTCAGGTCTCTTGAATGCCTTTGAAAAACTATTATGAATGAAAAAGGGATTAGATCTCTGGTCATAAGCGGAACTCAAGAGAAAAAACAATACGGCAAGCGGAATATACCACTCTTCCAGAGCTAAACCGAAACTGTCATTATGCATAGGGCGCTGCTCTATGTTATGGTTATTTCGCCCCTTACAGGGCTGTCCTTCCTACTTTTGTCCGCAAAAGTATACGCAACCCGTGCTTAAAATCTTTGCCTTTACGGCTTGTGAGTACGCTCTTTTTCTGCTATCGGCAAATATTTATCAGGCGGCCTTTTCGGTCAGGAAGGGTCTGTTCTGTAAATTCTTTAAAATCAATTGTATAATTGGAAAACAAAACATCTTAAAGTCCCTTGGATAGACCTGTTTCCCATTAACCGGTATTCTTTAAAATTAAAAAGCTTCACTTAGGCTGAGATAAAATCCCGACTGCCTTCCTTCTCCCGGTCTTTTTTCGCCAACGGCATAATCCAACCGCAGGGTGCTCTTGTGTTCTAAGCTATAAAAGTAACGTATTCCTCCGCCGGCAGAGCCGATCCACCGATCGTTGTGCTGTTTTGAAAAAGTGCTGCCTATGCCTGAAAATAAAGTGAAGCCTATGCGTGGAAAAATTCTAAAACGTGCTTCGACTTGTCCAGATAAGTAATTTTTATCCAGATACCGGCCCTCATAATAGCCCCTCATGCTATTGCTGCCCCCTAAGGGGTTGTGTGCATAATAGGGAGGCTTCTCTCCGGTAGTGCCTCGGTAGAGAATTTGGCTGCCTAATGCTATTTTAGAAGATAGAGGATGGAAGTATCTTGCGTCAGCCTCTATCATATTTCCATGGAAATCATCTTCTCCCCAAAATTTAGGTGCAAAATTGAATATACCCCGAAGGTAAACCCCTTTTGTCGTATAGGTATTCGTGTTGCGGAAATCAATAGAAAAAATCGGACCGAAGGCTAAGTATTGTCCTCCTTCTTTGCCTTTCATATCGGCATTTTCAAAAGTGGCATCTGATTCGCCCGGTTCATATTTTAAGTGTTCATACTTAAGACTGAGACCGGCATATATTTGATTTTGCACTTTTCTTTCACTTTCAATTTTGATTCTCAGCATTTTTTGTCCGACCCGTTCTTTATCAGCATCCCATGTATTCATACCCAGGCCATAAAAATTGAAGGGCCAATCTCTTAAGCGCAGTTCGGTGATAAAATGATAATCGTTGTTGTTTGTCCAGATATCTGATTCCAGCTTAAAGTTTTTTTGTTTTTCAGTAGTCATTGTTGCGCTGGCTGAAATATTGGAGCTTCGGTTTTTGAGGTTTTCTTTATGGAGGTAAAAATTATATACCCCTCCCAGACCATATTCAAAACCCGTTTCCTGAGAATAACCTAAAGAGGGGATAACAATCAAGCTCGGATTTCGGTTGTTTTCTTCGCTATTGCTTAAAAATTTATCTGCCAAGCGTTTGATGAGTCCGGGTTTATCTTGTGCGAATGTATGGATCGGAGAGCCTAATACCGCGCAAAGGAAGAGAATATAAAGCAGAGCAGCAGCTGGGTGTTTTGTTGACTTCATACGGGCAAATATACTGTAAATCCACGGAAATTTAGGGATGAGAAGGAAACCCTTTTTTTGCTTAGGCATAGAGTTCTATTTGATCGTTTTCAGGTTTGGAATTATTTTCTTTTAAAAAATGTTGATAAATTGTGAAATGTATTTATATTTGCATCGCAGAAATCCCGCGGAAGTAAGAAACTCTTTATCGGGCGGCGCGTTAGGAGAGAAGATAAATAAAAAGTGAAATAAAATTTGTTTATCTCGAAAGAAAAGTTGATTTTTGCAGACGCAATCCCCCGAGAGGTTTTGCAAGTTCTTTTAAATAGTGTAATACATAAAAGCCTCCTTAGCTCAGCTGGTAGAGCAACTGACTTGTAATCAGTAGGTCATTGGTTCGATCCCGATAGGAGGCTCAAAGTAATTTTAAATAATTACGGAACGGAGGGATACCAGAGTGGTCAAATGGGGCGGACTGTAAATCCGCTGCTTCGGCTTCGAAGGTTCGAATCCTTCTCCCTCCACAATATTTACTGTATTTATGATTTGATGCAAATTAAATTATGGGTACTGTTTAAGCGGAAGTAGCTCAGTTGGTAGAGCGATAGCCTTCCAAGCTATAGGTCGCGAGTTCGAACCTCGTCTTCCGCTCTTAATATTTAACAGAACATTCACACTCTTTTCTCGTTTAAATAAAACATTATAAAGCGGGCATTAGGTGTGATTTTATATATAAAGTTCTTTTTTTTAAAGCCGAAGTAGCTCAGGGGTAGAGCACTTCCTTGGTAAGGAAGAGGTCATGGGTTCAAATCCCATCTTTGGCTCGATAATAAATTTAGAATAATATAAAAAAATTTATTATTTTTGCATTTAATATAAGGAATAATTTTATAATTACTAATTCGCATAAACATGGCAAAAGAGAAATTTGACCGTAGTAAACCACACTTAAACATTGGTACTATCGGACACGTTGACCACGGAAAAACGACAACTACAGCTGCTATTTCGAAAGTATTGGCAGATAAAGGTTTTGGAGATGTAAGATCATATGATTCTATCGACTCTGCTCCGGAGGAGAAAGAACGTGGAATTACAATTAACACATCACATATTGAATACGAAACTGCAAACCGTCACTATGCACACGTTGACTGTCCAGGTCACGCCGACTATGTTAAGAATATGGTTACCGGTGCCGCTCAGATGGATGGTGCGATTATAGTGGTTGCAGCTACAGATGGCCCTATGCCTCAAACAAGAGAGCACATCTTATTGGGACGTCAGGTAGGTATTCCTGCTTTAGTTGTATTTATGAACAAAGCTGACTTGGTAGATGACCCTGAGTTGATCGAGTTGGTAGAAATGGAAATCCGTGAACTGTTAGACTTCTACGAATACCCTGGAGACGAAGTTCCTGTGATCACAGGTTCTGCTTTGGGCGCATTGAACGGAGAAGAGCAATGGGTAGATAAAATCATGGAATTGATGGATGCAGTGGATTCTTACATTCCTGTTCCACCGCGTTTGACAGATCTTCCTTTCTTGATGCCGGTTGAGGACGTATTCTCCATCACAGGCCGTGGTACTGTAGCGACAGGCCGTGTAGAAAGAGGTGTGGTAAACACTGGAGATCCTGTGGAAATTTTGGGCATGGGCGCTGAAAATCTTAAATCTACTATTACAGGAGTTGAAATGTTCCGCAAAATATTAGATCACGGTGAAGCTGGAGACAACGTAGGATTATTATTACGTGGTATTGAGAAAACAGACATCCGTCGTGGAATGGTGATTTGTAAACCAGGTTCTGTTACACCTCATTCTGACTTCAAAGCAGAAGTTTACGTGCTTTCAAAAGAAGAAGGAGGACGCCATACACCTTTCTTTAACAAGTACCGCCCTCAGTTTTACTTCCGTACAACGGACGTAACAGGTGAGATTACTTTAGAGGAAGGAACTGAAATGGTGATGCCGGGTGATAACGTTACGATTAACGTACAATTGATCAATCCGGTAGCGATGGAAAAAGGATTACGTTTTGCTATCCGTGAAGGAGGTAGAACAGTAGGTGCCGGACAGGTAACGGAAATCGTTAAATAAGTAGTCGCATAATATTAATATAATAAAAAGCTAACTAAATTTTATAGTTAGCTTTTTTATTATGAAAGAATAGGTTGAAAATAACTTAAGAATAATTTGTAGCTATCTTAGTTAAAGCCTATATTTGCATCATTATAAAATTAGGGTTAATTTACACGGGTATAGTTCAATGGTAGAATAGCGGTCTCCAAAACCGTTGATCAGGGTTCGAATCCTTGTACCCGTGCTAAGATTTTTTTTATGGCTAAAATGCTTACATTTTTCAAAGAGTCCTATATCGAGATTACTCAGAAAGTGACCTGGCCTACGTGGGGGCAGCTGCAGAATTCGGCAATTGTAGTGCTGGTAGCATCCCTAATTATAGCTTTATTAGTGTTATTAATGGACAAGGCCTCAAGTGGTGTCTTGGAGTTGTTGTATGGTATAAGTTCCTAAAAGTTGATTTCAAATGGCGGATAATTCATTAAAATGGTACGTAGTACGTGCTATTAGTGGGAAAGAGAAGAAGGTAAAACAATATATTGAGTCGGAAGTAAATCGTCTGGAAATTCAGGATAAAGTGGCTCAGGTGCTTATCCCTATGGAGAAGTATTACCAAATGAGAAATGGTAAAAAGGTCGTCAAAGAAAGGAACTTTTTTCCGGGGTATGTGCTGATTGAAGCAAATCTTGAGGGAGAAATTGAGCATACCATTAAAAATATAACACACGTCATCGGTTTCTTGGGCGATAACAAAGGAAAAGTGATCCCTTTGCGACCGGCAGAAGTAAATAGGATCTTAGGTAAGGTGGATGAGATGGCTGAGCAAAGCGAGGCGGCAAGTGTGCCTTATTATGTAGGAGAGTCGGTAAAAGTAAACGATGGGCCATTTAATGGTTTTACCGGGGAAATTGAAGAGGTGGACGAGGATAAAAAGAAGTTAACAGTGATGGTGAAAGTGTTCGGCAGAAAAACACCGTTGGAGCTTAACTACATGCAAGTCGAAAAACAATAATATATTTCTCTCATAAGAGGAAGGGTTTCTTCAAAATAACTTTATTATTTTGAATCAATAGAAGACCTTTTCTTTTTTTAGATTCCTTCCACACGTTACCCATTTAGGAAGGAAGAAAATAATAAAAAAATATTTTAACAATGTTTTGTTAATTTTCAAAATATTGTTAACTTTGTCGCTCATTTGCGCTATTATAAATAGTGCTGAAGATAAAAATGTTACGTTAAATGCTTCCAAGTTACTAACAGACATTTATTTATTATAACATATAACTACTATGGCGAAAGAAGTCGGTGCGTTAGTAAAATTACAAGTGAGGGGCGGTGCTGCAAATCCATCACCTCCGGTAGGGCCCGCATTGGGTGCTCAAGGGGTGAATATCATGGACTTTTGTAAGCAGTTCAACGCTCGTACGCAAGACAGAGCGGGACAAGTATTGCCTGTTGTTATCACTGTTTACAAAGACAAATCTTTTGATTTTATCATTAAAACTCCTCCGGTAGCTGTCCAGTTAAAGGAAGTTTCCGGTGCGAAAACGGGTTCGGGTGAGCCTAACCGTAAAAGAGCGGGTAAGGTAACCTGGGCGCAAGTAGAGGAGATTGCGAAAGATAAAATGAAGGATTTGAATGCGTTTTCAGTGGAGGCTGCCAAGAAAATGGTGGCCGGAACAGCACGCAGTATGGGTATTCATATTAAATAAGAAGTTCCCGAAATTTTTAACATAACGAAATCAGTTTAAGAAGTGGCTAGATTAACAAAAAATCAAAAATTAGCACTATCCAAAGTCGAAGCTGGTAAATCGTACACTCTAAAAGATGCAGCAGAGTTGGTAAAAGATATTACTACTACTAAATTTGATGCTTCCGTGGATTTGGATATACGTTTAGGCGTGGATCCACGTAAAGCCAATCAAATGGTAAGAGGTATCGCTACTTTGCCGCATGGAACAGGTAAGACGGTCCGGGTTTTAGTTTTGTGTACTCCCGATAAGGAGGAAGAGGCTAAAGCGGCTGGAGCGGATTATGTAGGGCTGGACGAGTATATCACTAAGATTGAAGGGGGGTGGACTGACGTCGATATCATTATTACCATGCCGAGCGTAATGGCGAAAGTAGGTAGATTAGGCCGGGTATTAGGTCCCCGAGGACTTATGCCTAATCCTAAAACAGGTACTGTTACTACCGATATCGCAAAAGCGGTCGAAGATGTAAAAGCAGGTAAAATTGATTTCAGAGTCGACAAAACAGGTATCATTCATACTTCTATTGGAAAAGTGTCTTTTTCTGCTGACAAGATCTACGAGAATGCCTTGGAAATACTCCAAACAATTTCTCGACTGAGACCAGCAGCAGCAAAAGGAGTATATTTTAAAAGTATTTACCTCTCTTCGACAATGAGTCCAGGTATTCATATAGAGAACAAATCAGTAGAAGGAATTTAATCATGAGAAAAGAAGAAAAACAAGAAATTGTTAAAGCTTTAGTTGACCAGATTAAATCTTCAGGTAATTTCTATATTACAGACACTGCTGATTTGACAGTAGAGAAAGTAAACGATATCCGCCGCGAATGCTTCAACACAGGTATCAGTATGCGTGTGGCAAAAAACACGCTGATCAAAAAAGCACTGGAAGAGTCCGGATTTGAATCCGAAGAGCTTTTCGGTGTATTGAAAGGAGCTTCGACTCTGATGTTTTCAGAGACGGGTAATGCTCCGGCTAAATTGATACAGAAGTTTCGCAAGCAAGGTGATAAACCTATCATCAAAGCGGCGTATATCCAAGAGACTACCTTTATAGGAGATGATCAATTGAAGACATTGGCAACTCTAAAATCGAAAGAGGAGCTTATTGGCGATATTATTGGTCTACTACAGTCTCCTGCGAAGAATCTTATTTCTGCACTACAATCAGGTGAAAGTACAATCTCAGGACTTGTTAAAGCTTTAGAAGAAAGAGGGTAGCGGTTGGCCTTTTACAACAAATCGCAATTTGAGTAAATAATTAAATAGAAAAAGTAAATTCAAAAATTGATAATAAAATGGCAGATTTAAAAGAACTTGCTGAACAGTTAGTTAACTTAACAGTAAAAGACGTTACAGAATTAGCTGAAATACTCAAAGAAGAGTACGGAATTGAGCCGGCTGCAGCAGCTGTTGCAGTAGCAGGACCTGCAGGTGGAGACGGTGGGGATGCAGCTGAAGAGCAAACTGCATTCGACGTTATCCTTAAAGAAGCTGGTGGCGCTAAGTTAGCTGTAGTTAAAAAGGTGAAAGACCTTACCGGCCTTGGCTTGAAAGAGTCTAAAGAATTAGTGGACGGTGCTCCGAAAGAAATCAAAACCGGAGTGGACAAAGACGAAGCAGAAGCTTTGAAAAAAGAATTGGAAGAAGCAGGTGCTGTAGTTGAGATTAAATAATTTCAAACATAAGCATGGCTATTCCAGCCGAAAACAGATTAGACTCTGATATTTTTGTCAGAGTCTAATCCTATTCTTGTACATCGGGTATCTATTTGCTTGCTGACGGGTAGATACTGATATATATCAGCAAAAAAATTGAGCTCAGTTTTTTATCATTAAAAATTATTCCCTTGGCAAATATTAGTAAAGAAAACGAAAGAATAAACTTTGCATCCTCTAAAAATGTAATCGATTACCCAGACTTTTTAGATTTGCAATTAGAATCTTTCCGGGAGTTTTTCCAATTGGAAACGACTTCCGACAATCGCCATCAGGAAGGGCTGTATAAAGTTTTCGCAGAAAACTTCCCTATATCTGATTCGAGAAACATATTCGTTTTAGAGTTTTTGGATTATTTTATTGATCCGCCTCGCTATGATATTCAAGAATGTATAGAACGTGGTCTGACCTATAGCGTTCCGTTAAAAGCAAAGCTTCGGCTTTCTTGTAATGACGAAGATCACGAAGACTTTGAAACCATAGTCCAAGACGTATATTTAGGTACCATCCCCTACATGACTCCTAAGGGAGCTTTCGTAATTAATGGGGCGGAGCGTGTGATTGTTTCGCAATTGCACCGTTCTCCAGGTGTGTTTTTCGGACAGAGCAGACATACAAACGGAACGAAATTATACTCGGCAAGAGTTATCCCATTTAAAGGGTCTTGGATCGAATTTGCTACAGATGTGAATAATGTCATGTACGCTTACATCGATCGAAGAAAAAAATTCCCGGTAACGACCTTGCTGCGTGCAATTGGTTACGATTCGGATAAGGATATACTCGAATTATTCGAATTGGCAGATGAAGTAAAAGTGTCGAAAACCAGACTCAAGAAATGTTTGGGACGCCGGTTAGCTGCCAGAGTGTTGAAAAAATGGATTGAAGATTTCGTGGATGAAGATACTGGAGAAGTGGTTTCTATAGATAGAAACGAAATTATCCTCGAACGGGAAACAGTGTTGGAAGAAGAGCATATTGAGATGATTCTGGATGCAGATGTAAAATCTGTGATCCTTGCTAAAGAAGATGCTCAGAATAATGCTGATTATTCTATCATATACAATACCCTTCAAAAAGATACGTCAAACTCTGAAAAAGAAGCGGTTGAACACATCTACCGTCAATTGAGAAACGCTGAACCCCCAGATGAGGAAACAGCAAGAGGTATCATCGATCGCCTTTTCTTCTCCGACAAGAGATATGACTTGGGCGATGTAGGCCGCTACCGTATCAATAAAAAATTGCAATTGAACACCCCGACAGAAACTAAAATTCTGACAAAAGAGGATATCATTGCCATCGTAAAATATTTGATTAATCTTATAAACTCCCGTGCGGAAGTGGACGATATTGACCACTTGTCGAACCGTCGTGTACGTACTGTAGGAGAACAATTATATACACAATTTGGTGTGGGATTGGCACGTATGGCAAGAACTATACGTGAAAGAATGAATATCCGGGACAACGAGGTGTTTACACCGACGGATCTCATCAATGCACGGACGCTCTCTTCCGTGATCAATTCTTTCTTTGGTACCAACCAATTGTCTCAGTTTATGGATCAAACGAACCCATTAGCTGAAATTACACACAAACGCCGTCTTTCGGCGCTTGGGCCAGGCGGCTTGTCCAGAGAGAGAGCCGGGTTTGAAGTACGTGACGTACATTACACCCACTACGGCAGGCTGTGTACGATAGAAACACCGGAAGGGCCAAACATTGGGTTGATCTCTTCCCTGGCCGTGCATGCGAAGATCAATAACTTGGGCTTTATCGAAACCCCATACAAAAAAGTAAAAGATGGACGCGTCGCAGTAGAGGATTCGGTGGTATACTTATCTGCCGAAGAAGAGGACAGCAAGACGATAGCTCAGGCAAATGCACAATATGATGAAGAAGGAACCTTTACCACTTCTAAAGTAAGGGCGAGACTGGAAGGAGATTTCCCTATTATCGAGCCGGAAAAGCTGGACTACATGGATGTATCTCCAAACCAGATTACTTCTATTGCAGCTTCCTTAATTCCTTTCTTGGAACATGACGATGCGAACCGTGCCCTGATGGGGTCAAACATGCAGCGCCAAGCGGTACCGGTATTGAAATCTCAAGCACCGGTAGTAGGTACAGGGCTCGAGGCAAGAGTAGCGTCGGATTCACGTACCTTGATCAATGCGGAAGGTGAAGGAGTAGTGGAATATGTAGATGCAAATGAGATAAGAATCCGTTACGAAAGAAATGAAGAAGAAAAATTGGTTTCTTTTGATGACGACTTGAAAGTTTATAACCTGACAAAGTTTAAAAAAACAAACCAGAACACTTGTGTCAACTTAAAGCCGATCGTCAGAAAAGGCGAAAAGGTAACAAAAGGACAGGTGCTCTGTGAAGGGTTTGCCACGGAAAACGGAGAACTTGCTTTAGGGCATAACCTGAAAGTGGCATTCATGCCTTGGAAGGGATATAACTTTGAGGATGCTATCGTAATCTCTGAGAAAGTAGTGTCAGAAGACATATTTACATCCATTCATATAGAAGAATATGAACTGGAAGTAAGGGATACGAAGAGAGGGGAAGAAGAATTGACCTCTGATATTCCTAACGTTTCTGAAGAGGCGACAAAAGATTTAGATGAAAATGGAATTATCCGTGTAGGAGCAGAGGTAGTAGAAGGAGATATATTAATCGGGAAAATTACTCCGAAAGGAGAATCTGATCCTTCTCCTGAAGAAAAGCTATTGAGAGCTATCTTTGGTGATAAAGCCGGAGATGTAAAAGATGCTTCCTTGAAAACACCGCCTTCTGTCCAAGGAGTGGTAATCGATACGAAGCTCTTCTCAAGATCTAAAAAAATGTCGAAAGACGTAGAGAAAAAAGCTCTTGAAAAGCTTGAGCTGAATCATGAGAAAAACAAGAAGCTTTTGAAAGATCGTTTGATAGAGAAGTTATTCTCTATAGTAAACGGTAAAACCAGTCAGGGTGTTCAAACTTCATACGGAGAACTGTTGATAGCCAAAGGAGCTAAATTTACGTTGAAAGTTTTAAATAACCTGAATTACAGCGAGGTAGATCCGGCAGGCTGGACAACAGACGAGAAGAAAAACGAGTTGATCAAAAAGGCACTTCACTTCTACGGAATCAAAGTCAACGAAGAGCTGGGTGCCTATAGAAGAGAACGTTTCGCCATTACGGTAGGAGATGAGCTTCCTTCGGGCATTGTACAGATGGCGAAAGTGTATCTGGCGAAAAAGCGTAAGTTGAAAGTAGGAGATAAGATGGCAGGCCGTCACGGAAACAAAGGTATTGTAGCTCGTATCGTGCGCCAGGAGGATATGCCGTTCTTAGAAGATGGTACACCGGTTGACATTGTGCTAAACCCTCTGGGCGTGCCCTCACGAATGAACTTAGGACAGATTTACGAAACTGTTTTAGGTTGGGCAGGACAAAAATTGGGTGTGCGTTTTGCTACGCCTATATTTGACGGAGCCAGTACAGAAGAGGTGGAAGAATGGATTGAGAAGGCAGGATTACCGGCTTCAGGTAGTACCTACTTATATGACGGGCTGACCGGAGAGAAGTTTGATCAACCTACTACAGTAGGTGTGATTTATATGTTGAAATTAGGTCACATGGTGGAGGATAAAATGCACGCCCGTTCTATCGGTCCTTACTCCCTGATTACCCAGCAGCCTCTTGGAGGTAAAGCACAGTTTGGTGGTCAGCGGTTTGGAGAGATGGAGGTGTGGGCATTAGAAGCGTTTGGAGCGTCTAATATCCTGCGGGAAATCTTAACGATTAAGTCAGATGACGTCATAGGAAGGGCGAAGACATACGAAGCTATTGTCAAAGGAAATAACTTGCCTGAGCCTTCTGTACCGGAATCCTTTAATGTTTTAGTACACGAACTACGTGGATTAGGACTGGAGATTACATTAGATTAGCATATTGACGCCTGACAAGTCTGAAACTGCTGCTCGTAGTTTCAGACTTACAAACATAAATATTTAGAAAAAATGTCTTACAAAAAAGATAGTAAATTAAAAAGCAACTTCTCCTCCGTGACCATTAGCTTGGCATCACCCGAAACGATTCTTGATCGTTCGAGTGGAGAGGTTGTCAAACCGGAAACTATAAACTACAGAACGTATAAGCCTGAACGTGACGGCTTGTTCTGTGAGCGTATTTTTGGCCCTGTAAAAGATTACGAATGCCATTGCGGGAAATACAAAAGAATCCGTTACAAGGGTATTGTGTGCGACAGGTGCGGGGTGGAAGTTACAGAAAAGAAAGTACGCCGCGAGCGCATGGGGCATATTGCTTTGGTTATTCCAGTGGCACATATTTGGTATTTCAAATCCTTACCGAATAAAATAGGTTACCTTCTGGGACTTCCGACCAAAAAGCTGGATATGATTATCTACTATGAGAGATATGTCGTGATCCAGGCAGGAGTGAAAGAAGAAGACGGTATCGGATACATGGATTTCCTTACGGAAGAGGAATATTTAGATATTCTGGATACTTTACCCAAAGAAAATCAGTTTTTAGATAATTCTGATCCTCAGAAATTCATCGCTAAGATGGGAGCTGAGGCATTAGAAGAGCTTTTGAAGCGTATCGATCTGGATGAGCTTTCTTATGACTTGCGCCATAAAGCAGCGACAGAAACTTCTCAGCAACGTAAAAATGAAGCACTTAAGCGTTTGCATGTTGTAGAAGCGTTTAGAGGCTCAAGAGATCGTATTGAAAACCGCCCGGAATGGATGATTATCAAAATTGTCCCTATTATTCCGCCGGAACTGAGACCTTTAGTACCTCTTGACGGGGGTAGGTTTGCCACTTCCGATTTGAACGATTTATACAGAAGGGTGATCATCCGTAATAACCGGTTAAAGCGTCTGATAGAGATTAAAGCACCGGAAGTTATTCTTCGTAACGAAAAAAGAATGCTTCAGGAAGCTGTGGACTCTTTATTTGACAACTCACGTAAAGTAAACGCAGTCAAAACAGACGGTAACCGTGCGCTGAAATCCCTATCGGATATATTGAAAGGAAAACAAGGGCGTTTCCGCCAAAACCTGTTAGGTAAACGTGTGGACTATTCTGCGCGTTCGGTTATTGTCGTAGGTCCTCACTTAAAACTTAATGAGTGCGGTATCCCAAAAGATATGGCCGCGGAGATTTACAAACCTTTTATCATTCGGAAAATGATTGAAAGAGGGATTGTGAAAACGGTAAAATCAGCGAGAAAGATTGTGGATCGCAAAGATCCTGTGGTGTGGGATATATTGGAAAATGTATTGAAAGGCCACCCAGTATTGCTTAACCGGGCGCCTACTTTGCACCGGTTGGGTATTCAGGCCTTCCAGCCGACATTGATCGAGGGTAAAGCAATCCAGTTGCACCCCTTGGTATGTACGGCATTTAACGCTGACTTTGACGGGGATCAAATGGCAGTGCATCTGCCCTTGGGCAACGCCGCGATATTGGAAGCACAGATATTAATGCTGGCTTCTCACAATATTTTAAACCCAGCAAACGGCTCTCCGATAACAGTACCTTCTCAAGATATGGTACTGGGATTATATTATATCACAAAAGGACGTAAATCGGATAGCAAACGTAAGATGAATGGCGAAGGAAGCGTATTCTATTCGCCTGAAGAAGTAACTATTGCACTTAACGAAGGTAAATTAGACTTACACACTTGGATAAAAGTAAAAGCAAGAGTGAAAATTGCCGAAGATACCTTTGAAGAGAAATTAATAGATACGACAGTAGGCCGGGTTATCTTTAACCAAATTGTGCCTGAAGAAGTAGGCTTTGTCAACGAGCTGTTGACAAAAAAATCTTTAAGAGATATTATTGGAGATATCGTGAAAAATACCGGTATGGCCAAAGCCGCACAGTTTTTAGATGACCTTAAAGACTTAGGATTCGAAAAAGCCTTTGAAGGAGGACTGTCCTTTAGCTTAGGAGATTTAAATATTCCGGATTCAAAAACGGACTTGTTGCAACAAGCAACTAAAGAAGTCGATGAGGTAATGAATAACTATAATATGGGGTTCATTACCAATAATGAGCGTTACAATCAAATTATTGATATTTGGACGCGGATCAATAATAAACTGACTTCGAATGTAATGGATATCCTCTCCAAAGATAATGACGGATTCAATCCGGTGTATATGATGCTGGATTCGGGAGCGAGAGGGTCGAAAGAGCAGATTCGTCAGCTCTGCGGAATGAGAGGATTGATGGCTAAGCCGCAAAAATCAGGCTCTTCAGAAGGTGAGATTATTGAAAACCCGATCTTGTCAAACTTTAAAGAAGGTTTGTCCGTATTAGAATACTTTATTTCTACACACGGTGCCCGTAAAGGTTTGGCGGATACAGCTTTGAAAACAGCGGATGCGGGTTATCTAACCCGTCGTTTGCACGATGTAGCGCAGGATTTGGTCGTGATGGAGCAAGATTGTGGAGGACTCAGAGGAATATATACTACTGCTCTGAAGGAAAATGATGATATCATCGAACCTTTGTACGATAGAATATTAGGTCGTACGCCGCTACATGATGTATATCATCCGGAAACAGACGAAATAATAGTCGAAGCCAATGAAGATATCACCGAAGATATCGCAAGAGAAATAGCAGATTCAGGTATCGAAGGTTTGGAAATACGCTCGGTACTTACTTGTGAGACAAGAAGAGGCGTGTGTGCTTGCTGTTACGGCCGTAACCTAGCGAGCGGTAAACGGGTTCAATTAGGAGAGGCTGTGGGCGTAATCGCAGCCCAGTCTATCGGTGAGCCCGGTACACAGTTGACTTTACGTACTTTCCACGTAGGGGGTACGGCTTCAAATATTGCTTCTGAATCTCAAATCGTGACGAAGCACGAAGGGACAGTCGAATTTGAGAATATCAGAACTGTAGCCTCTGCCAAAGAGAATGATGAACACCGGATAATACTCGGCCGTTCGGGAGAAATAAAAATTGTGAAAGAAGGCAAAGTGCTGTATCAGCAACATGTGCCATATGGAGCAGAACTGTATGTAAAAGAAGGGGAGAAAGTAGAAAAAGGACAAAAATTAGTCTCTTGGGACCCTTATAACGCAGTTATTATTTCAGAGTTCCCAGGTAAGATTGAGTTCGAATCTATTATCGAAGGGGTAACTTTCAGGGAAGAGTCGGATGAACAAACAGGACATAAGGAGAAAGTAATTACCGATACGCGTGATAAGACGAAAAACCCGGCTATCAAAGTGTTGGATAACAAGGGAGAAGTCATTCGTTCTTACAACATTCCGGTAGGTGCTCACGTCTCTGTGTCAGATGGTGCGAAGGTAAAAGAAGGAACTATTCTCGTTAAAATCCCTCGTTCTACAGGTAAAACACGGGATATCACCGGAGGCTTGCCTCGTGTAACAGAATTATTTGAAGCACGAAACCCGTCAAACCCGGCAGTGGTGACCGAAATAAACGGAGTAGTCACACTGGGAGGAATCAAACGCGGAAACAGAGAAGTTTCTATTGAATCCAGGGACGGACAGCTTAAAAAATACTTAGTCCCTTTATCCAAACACATCCTTGTGCAGGATAATGACTTCGTGAAAGCAGGTATGCCTTTATCAGATGGTTCCATCTCACCGGCAGATATCTTAGCTATTAAAGGGCCTTCGGCTGTACAGGAATATATCGTAAATGGTATTCAGGAAGTATATAGGTTGCAAGGTGTGAAAATCAATGACAAACACTTTGAAACTATTGTACACCAGATGATGCAGAAGGTACATATAGAAGATCCGGGTGATTCTATTTTCTTAGAAAAAGAAGCCGTAAGCAAGTGGGACTTTGTAGAAGAGAATGACGCGCTTTACGATAAGAAAGTAGTAGAAGATCAGGGAGATTCTACCAGCCTTCGTCCAGGTCAGATAGTTTCTTTACGCGAGTTGAGAGAAGAAAATTCATTGTTAAAACGTGAAGATAAGAAAACAGTTCAAGTAAGAGATGCTGTGCCGGCGACATCAAGTCCGCTATTGCAGGGAATTACAAGAGCCTCTTTGGGTACGAAATCATTTATTTCAGCTGCATCTTTCCAAGAGACAACGAAAGTGTTGAACGAAGCTGCAATTTCGGGCAAACGCGACGACCTCTTAGGATTGAAGGAAAATGTTATTGTAGGCCATTTAATCCCATCAGGTACGGGAATGAGGCAATATGATGACATAATTGTAGGTTCTAAAGAGGAGTACGAACAACTGTTAGCTTCGAAAGAGGAAGAAGAGTAATCGGAAATTCATAAAAAAGTAGATAAAAAAAAGGGTTGATTTAATCAACCCTTTTTTTGTTTATCCAGGAGAACAATACGTTCAGTCTTTCCACAATTTTGTTTTCTTGTTCTTTTACTTCCTGAGGTAGGTCTTGAAAGAGTTTAGAACCCAAACCTACCGAGGTGACCCCTGCGTCAAGCCAGGCGGCAATATTGCTTTCATCGACCTCCACGCCTCCCGTAGGCATAAACTTAAGATTTGGAAACAAGGGTTTTATCGATTTTATATAAGACGGGCCTAATGTGTTTCCGGGGAAGATTTTCACTAACTTGACATTACTTTTTTCAGCCATATTGATTTCCGTAGGAGTCATACATCCGGGTATCCAAAATATGTTTGCCTGCTGGCAATAGCTGGCTATCTCCGCATCAAAAATAGGGCTTACCACAAAGTCAGCACCTAAGGATACGAATTGTTCTGCTTCTTTTTGAGTTTTAATGGTTCCGATTCCCAGTTTTAAATCTGGAAAGCTGTTTTTTGAAAGGTTGTACAGGTATTCGAAGTTTTGCAGTCCTTTATTTCCCCGGTTTACAAATTCAAATACGCGTACTCCTCCTTTATAGCAGGCTTTTACGATGTTCTCACAATGCATAGGATCATCGTCATAAAAAACCGGTATAATGGGATACCTCTCTATAATATTTAATATGTTTTCCATATTTCTGATTTTATTTGTTTGTTACTCCAAAGTCCCCTTCTATAAAAAGCTTGTCAAATCCGGATTGGGTAGCTTCTTCTACAATAGTTTGTTCGTCTTTACCTTTCAATATAGCTTGTATCAATCCGGCCATAAAGGCATCTCCGCTTCCTATTCTATCAATGAGTTTGTGAGTTTCATGTACTTTGGAGATGTAATCACCTGTGCGGGTATGATAGGTTCCGTAGAGCAGATTATGTGATTCATTGTCCATGAATCGGAAAGTATTAGCAATATGCTTACATTTTGGATAGTTTTCAAATATGTATTTCGCCGTTTGTCCAGCCTTTTCAAAATAAGTTTCTTTAGAAGTTTCCCTCGTCAGGCCGGAGCTTATGGGCGACTGCAAAAAAGTATGGCTTGCCCAAATATTTCCCATGATTACATCACAATCTTGAACGAGCTGTGGTAAAATTTCATGTGGTTTTTTTCCGTATTTCCATAGTTTGCTTCGGTAATTCAGATCTACTGAAATGGGGATGTCTCTTCTTTTAGCTTCTTTTATGAGCTCTTGTATAAGCAAAACCATCTCCGGGTTGAGGCCGGGGGTGAGTGCTGTCCAGTGAAACCACCGTACATTGTCAAACAGTCGATCTTTGTCGATGTCGGCCGCTGTAAGCTTGCTAAAACTACTGAAAGCGCGGTCATAGATGACCTCTCCCTTGGTTAACCCATTCTTTGATTGTAGATAGTAAGTACCTATGCGATCGCCTCGCAATAATGTGTGGCTTGTATCTACTTTATGCTTTTCTATTTCTTGTAGAGCCTGTGCGGCTAAAGGGTTGTCTTTAGGAATTGCGGTTACAAATTTGGCAGGAATGCCCATTTGTGCAAGTGCAACAGCTACATTAGCTTCTGATCCGCCTGCAAAAATTTTTAAAGTGTTTTTACCTTTATCAAAAAAAACTGTCTGCTCAGATTGTAACCTGATTAATATCTCTCCAAAAGAGAGCACTTTATCCATATTCATAACCTATAAAGATAGGTTAAAATATCTACTGTTTTTGTAAATTTAAAGAATAAAAATACTACAACGTTTTCGAGATGAAAAAACTTTCTAAAAGTTTTATAATACGTTTCATAATTCCTATTATTGGCTTATATTCACAATATAACATAAACCAAATGAGTGTTTTAAATAATTTTTCATTAAAAGATAAAATAATAGTAATTACCGGCGGCACCGGAATTTTAGGTGAGTTTTTCGTCAAAGCAGTGGCCGAAGCCGGAGCCAAAGTAGCTGTCTTGGGACGTAATTTAGAGCGGGCCGAAAAAAGAGTAGAAGCTGTAAAGAAAATAGGAGGGGAAGCGATTGCGGTAATCACCGATGTGATGGATGAGGATTCTGTAAGAGCAGCTAAGGAAGAGGTTTTGAATCATTTTGGAACCATAGATGGATTGGTAAATGCTGCCGGAGGGAATATCCCCGGTGCCACTATAGGTCCGGATACGGATCTCTTTGGCTCTGATGTGCAGGCGACTATTAAAGCGGTAGAATTAAATTTATTTGGAACAATTATTCCTACCCATGTTTTCGGACAGGTGATAGCTGAAAAAGGAGAAGGGTCGATCATTAATATTTCGTCTTTGGCAGCCAGCCGTCCGCTTACCCGTGTACTGGGTTACACTGTAGCAAAACATGGTATAGAGGGATATACAAAATGGATGGCCGCCGAATTGGCTTTACGCTATGGTGAAAAGGTACGCGTAAATGCTATCGCTCCCGGCGTTTTTCTAACGGAACAAAATCGCACTTTGCTAACTACTCCCGAGGGTGGATATACGGAAAGGGCACAAAAATTTATTAATGGAACTCCATACCAGCGTCTGGGTGATCCGAGTGAGCTGGAAGGTACCTTGGTTTACCTCTTAAGTAATGCCTCGGCTTTTGTAACCGGAGAAACGGTTTTTGTGGATGGAGGGTTTAATAGTTGGTGTGGCGTTTAATAAGATATAAAGATGAGTAAGCGTTTTTTAAAACAAACTTGGAGATGGTATGGACCGCAGGATTCGGTCTCTTTAAGTGACATAAAACAAGCAGGTGCTACAGGGATTGTGTCTGCTTTGCACCATATTCCTCATGGAGAGGTGTGGACAAAAGAAGAAATTACGAAAAGAAAAAATATAATTGAAGAAGAGGGTCTGGAGTGGTCTGTAGTGGAAAGCCTACCGGTGCATGAAGATATAAAAACCCGATCGGGAAATCACGAACAGCTCATACAGAACTATACAAAAAGTTTAGAAAACTTGGCCGCTTGCGGCATTCAGACAGTTTGCTACAATTTTATGCCTGTTTTGGACTGGACCCGTACACAGCTGGATAAAGAATTAGAAAATGGGGCTAAAGCGTTGAATTTTAATTGGATAGATTTAGCTGTGTTCGATTTATATATTTTAAAAAGGGAAGAAGCCTTTGAGGAATATGCGGAAGATATAAAAACACAAGCGAAAGACAGATTTGAAAATGCGGATTCAAACTATTTAAATGCGTTATGCGAGATTGTATTGATGGGCATTCCCAGTGAAGGAAATATCTCAATAGAAAGCCTCCGGAAAAGTATAGAAACATATAAATCTATAGGTAAGGAGGGCTTGAAAAAGAACCATATTTGGTTTCTCCAGCAAATTTCAGACACTTGCATGGCCCATGGAATAAAGATGACTATCCACCCGGACGATCCTCCTTATCCTATTTTGGGATTGCCGAGGATAGCTTCGAATCTTGAGGACTTGATCTATATCATCACTAAAGTGGATGAAGAATTCAATGGAATATGTTTTTGTACAGGTTCATTAGGAGCTAGTCAAACCAATGATTTAGTGAAAATTCTCGAACAGGTAAAGCATAAAGTATATTTTGCACACCTGAGGAATGTTAAAAAAGATGAGATAGGAAACTTCTATGAGTCGGATCACTTGGATGGCGATGTGGACATGTATAATATTGTCCGCTTGCTTGTCGAAGAGAACCAGGGCAGGGAAAATAGCATTCCTTTTCGGCCAGATCACGGACACGAAATGTTAGATGATATTGGTAAGGAAACAAATCCGGGTTATTCCGCGATTGGAAGGTTAAAAGGCCTGGCCGAACTTCGCGGTTTGGAATTGGGGATCATAAGTTCAAACAACACATAAATTTTTATTTAAATATAACCATGTCAAACCAAAAACCTACATCATTCCGATGGACAGTATGTGCATTGCTTTTTTTTGCAACGACAGTCAATTATCTTGACAGACAGGTTCTTTCCCTTACTTGGAAAGATTTTATAGCACCCGAATTTCACTGGACAAACTCAGATTACGGAAATATTGCAGGGATTTTTACTTTTGTGTATTCGGTATCCATGCTGATATCCGGCCGGCTCGTGGATTGGTTCGATACTAAAAAAGGGTATGCCTGGGCAATTATTATTTGGTCCATCGGTGCGATTCTTCATGCATTTACGGGGATTGCGACTTCGGGCTATCTCACCGGAGAATGGTTTGTTACTTTTGCACAAGCGAAAGAAAATATAGCTTTAATTGAAAATACTTCACGGGTGATTAATGTGAGTGTCGTTCTTTTCATTATTGCAAGAGCGGTTTTGGCTTTCGGGGAAGGAGGGAACTTTCCGGCAGCGATCAAAGCTACTGCGGAGTATTTTCCAAAAAAAGACCGAGCCTTCTCTACGAGTATTTTTAATGCCGGTACCACAGTGGGAGCGCTTGCTTCGCCTTTAATCATTCCGTTGTTGGCAGAATGGTACGGCTGGGAAACATCTTTTGTTATTATTGGAGGCTTAGGTTTCGTATGGTTAGGTTTTTGGCAGTTTTTATATAAGAAGCCAGAAGAAAACCCAAGAGTGAACCAAAAAGAGCTGGAATATATAAACCAAGATGTAGAGTTGGAAGACCTCGACGATAATGGTGAACCAAAAAAAGAAAAAGTAAAAATAACAACTTGTTTAAAATTCCGCCAGACCTGGCTATTTATCGTCGGGAAGTTTATGACGGATGGAGTGTGGTGGTTTTTGTTATTTTGGATTCCTGCCTACTTGAGTTCTATATATGATATAAAGTCTTCTGACTTTGAAGGACAGGCCGCGATATTTGTGTTATATGCGATTACTTTACTATCTATAATAGGGGGGTGGCTGCCCACTTATTTTGTAGATAAAAAAGGAATGGATCCTTATCAAGGGAGGATGAGAGCTATGCTTATTTTTGCTTTCTTTCCTTTGCTGATACTTTTCGCACAGCCCTTGGGCACGTATTCTTATTGGTTTCCGGTGCTGCTCATCGGTATAGGAGCAGCAGCGCACCAATCCTGGTCAGCCAATATATTTTCTACGGTAGGAGATATGTTTCCCAAAAGGGCTATTGCTACTGTCACCGGAATAGGAGGACTGGCTGGCGGATTAGGATCTTTCTTGATTAATATCTTTTCGGGCCATTTATTCGATTATGCCGAGCTTACGCAATTGACTTTTATGGGATTTAGGGGGGAAGAGGCTGGCTACTTTATTGTCTTCACATTTTGTGCCGTGGCTTACCTGATTGCCTGGATAATCATGAAAACCCTTGTTCCTAAAATGGAAACAGTACGATTTGATTAATAGCCGACGAACTCAATTAATATGTTGTTTTACCTTAGATCTACAATTTCATAATCGGGAAATTCTTCCTTTTGAAATGTGAACTTTTTACGGTTTATCTTATGATTTACGTATAAGTTTGAAATGGTGTAAGTGTAACGGGCTCCGGATTTGTCAAAAATTTTGACATCGTGAATATGCAGGTTATCATTGATCCGGAGTTTTATTTTAAAATAATTCTGCTGTGTGTTTTCGGGAGATAATTCTATAACTTTTAGCCGTTTGTTATCTTGGGTAAACTCATCTTCCATGGTGATGTATTTGTACCCTTTTTGATAAAACGTAAAGATATTATTAGGTCCTATGCTTTCTTCATCGGATACAGGGTTGGTGATTTGTACTTCTTTATCCTCGGGGAGTATGGACCACACAGCTTTGCCGTCACTTATTATTTTTTGAGATTCTAGGTTAATTTGATAACTGTCTCTTGTTTTGTCCAAGTACATAATCCCTTTATCTCTTTGATTTCCTTCCTCTGCAAACTCTGCTAAAAATGTGAAATTAGATTGAAGGGTTTTGTAAGCATCGTATTTTTCGGATACTTGCTGTAAGATTTTTTCTGCAGACTCATCCACTTGTGTGTACGCTTTTCCGTGAAAAACAAGGAGTGCGATGAGCGATATTTTCAGTATAGATTTCATTAACTTTCCTGTAATTTTTTTAAATATTGTTCCAATGAGTATTCATCCGGGTATAAGACTTCTCGTGCTTTACTTCCCTCGAAGGGACCTACTATCCCTGCTGCTTCGAGTTGGTCTATGATTCTTCCGGCTCTGTTGTAGCCTAATTTCAACCTTCTTTGGATTAAGGAGGTAGAGCCTTGCTGATGCGACACCACTAATCGGGCGGCTTCTTCAAAGAGCTTGTCCCGTTCATCCAAATCGACTTCTCCGGATCCGGAATCTCCTCCGCTTTCGTCTTCGTATTCAGGCAGAAGATGAGCAGTAGGATAGGCCCTTTGCTCTCCAATAAACTCTGAGACATTATCCACCTCTGGTGTATCGACAAAAGCACATTGCAATCTGATTAAGTCACTTCCTGTAGCCAGTAGCATATCCCCCCTTCCGATAAGCTGATCTGCACCCCCTGAATCAAGAATGGTACGTGAGTCTACTTTTGATAACACCCTAAAGGCCAGGCGCGCAGGAAAGTTTGCCTTAATGACTCCCGTAATGATATTGACCGAAGGACGTTGTGTGGCGATGATTAAATGTATCCCCACGGCCCGGGCTAATTGTGCTAATCGCGCTATCGGTGTTTCCACTTCTTTACCAGCTGTCATCATCAAGTCCGCAAATTCGTCTATGATTAAAACTATATAAGGTAAGAACTTATGACCCTCGTTAGGGTTTAGTTTTCGGTTTGTAAATTTATTGTTGTACTCTTTCAGGTTGCGGACCTGGGCATCTTTTAGAAGATCATACCTTTGATCCATTTCTATGCATAAGGAATTTAAGGTAGTGATGACTTTTTTAGTATCTGTGATGATAGCTTCTTCTTCATCAGGCATTTTTGCTAAAAAATGTCTTTCTATTTTTTTGAAAAGAGAAAGTTCTACTTTTTTAGGATCCACTAAGATGAATTTAAGCTCTGCTGGGTGTTTTTTAAATAATAATGAGGCTATGATGGCATTTATACCTACGGATTTACCTTGGCCGGTAGCTCCGGCGACTAATAAGTGGGGCATTTTGGCCAGATCGGCGATATATACCTCATTGGAAATCGTGCGCCCTAAAGCAATGGGAAGAGCTTTATTTGTAGTTTTAAACTTTTCGGTGGCTAATACGGAATGCATAGATACTAGCTGAGGGTTGCTGTTGGGTACTTCAATCCCAATGGTGCCTTTCCCCGGCATAGGTGCGATAATCCGAATCCCCAGTGCTGCTAAACTGAGTGCAATATCATCTTCTAAGTTTTTTATTTTTGAGATTCTGACCCCGGGTTTTGGAATGATTTCGTAGAGAGTGACGGTAGGGCCTATAGTAGCTTTAATATGTTTGATCTCTATTTTGTAATTCCGTAAAGTTTCGACGATCTTATTTTTATTTTCTTCTAATTCTTCCTGATTGATCGTGATCTTTCCTGTGCCATGTTCATCAAGAAGATCTAAAGTGGGGTATTTGTAACCGGAAAGATCAAGTTTGGGGTCGAATTTACCATATTTTTCCACGAGTTCATTAGAGGATACTTTTTTCTCTTCTACAGTATCCGCTACTTCCATTTGAGGTTCGGCATCATTTGTTTCCTGCGCAATACTTTCTTCTGGAGGCATCTCCAGGTCCAGAGAAATTTCCTCCGTGGGAGAGGTCTTTATTTCGTTTATTCCTGTACTGCTGGGCTCAACAGTCGGCTTCGGGATTGTTTCCGGTTCGGTCACTTCTTTTTCTTTTGCCGTTTTCGTAGGCAAGGTTTCGGCTTGATCGACTTTTTCTGCCGAAGGGGGAGTCACCATTGCATTTGTATGGGGTATATATGCAGCGTCTGAGTCGCTGGATTGATCTTGAAGCTCTTCTTTTGGTGTTGTTTGAGAATTGCTGCTGAAGAAAGAGAAACGTAAATCGAAGTTGAAAACTAAGATTAAAAATGTCAACAGTATAAAAAGAAGTATGCCGCCGGTTCCTACTTTACCGACCTGAGCATTGAGCATTTGATTAGTCCAATACCCGAACTTCCCTTCCAGAATATGAGGGCTGTTTGAAAAATAGTCATAAAAAAAACCGAAAGTAACCGAAATAAACAGAATACCTACTGACGCATAAAGAACAGATTTAACCACAGGTATTATCGAACGTTGATATAATAACCTATAGCCTACTATAAAAAGTATAAATACAAATAGAAAAGAAGAAACACCAAACCATTCGTAAATAAATTGATTAGATAGTAAAGCGCCTAATTTCCCCAGTTTATTCTGTACAAGGGGCAGTGCAATATCGTCGGCGTCTAGTTCTTCATAGGTCTGAAATAAAGTTTTCCAGCTGCCGTTTGTTTGGGAAATATAGCTTTGATCAGCTTGCCAGGTAAATAAATAGGAAACGAAAGCTATGGCAAACAGACCGGAAGCAATGATGAGAAATAAGCCTATTATTTTCAGGGCTTTTAGGGTGCCTTCTGAAAGCTTTGTTTTTGAGAACGAAAAATTATCCGTTCTTTTAGAACGGTTTCTCCCTTTAACCTTATTGTTGCCCTTGCTTTTACGGCTTTCGCCCCGCTTATTTGTTTTAAATGTATTTGCTCTATTTGACATGGATGTTGCTTTCAAAAATCTCTTCACAAACTTATAAAAAATCGAGATAATATACTTTAGTAATTGGTGAACTAAATTAAAGTTCAAACTTTAAAGTTTACTTTCAGCAGAAGCTATAATTACTAGTATTTTTGATTATTGTGCCGTTGTTTTTAATAAATCTTTATGCGTAAGGTAAAAGCCGTTACAAGATACGTGCCCGTTTTTGCATAAACAGGTAATAAAAGCCTTTACTCCATTATACTAACACCGAATAAGATAATCTTTTAAGATAAAAAAGAAGAATATTAAACTAAAGATCTGTTTTTATATCCTCTTAAACTTTTTTATATTTGTAAGGTCTCTTTATAAAACATTTAAGATGGAAAATATTAGAACGGATTTGGATAGAAGTCCCAAAAGAAATGATAATTATGCAAATAAGACAAGCCATTATTCAGTATTGGCGGTTGTTATTTTAATTGGTGCTGTTGGCGGTGTTTTTTTACGTTTTGTACCTGAAATAATTACTTCATTGGATCAGATGCAATTTGGGTTTTCTCTCGTATCAAATATTCTATTGATCGTTACTGCTTTTATTGCGATCCGGATAGTTTTTAATGTTATGGGGTTTGGAAAACAATCAAATTAGCACTTCTAAATTTAGAGCGTATTTTTTGAAAGGCATTCTAGAAAAAGAATGCCTTTTTTTATGCTTTTTTTACATTTTCGATTTTGATTTTTTGTTTTATAAACCTAATTTGGGCAAGTTTTTATTATCATTCAAACATACCCTATTAAGATAATATAGTGAGAATATTTGTCCAAACATTAGTAGTATCGTTTTTAATTGTTGTTTTGCAAGCCTGTGGTTCAGCAGATGAAAAAAAGACAATAAGAAAACCCAAACAAATAAGTCAAGCGGAATTGGACAGTGTTGCTCTGCTGTATGCAGATAGTCAACGGAATGAACGCATTCATGATTTCATGGTGAAATTGCATAAGAATGCGGGATTTAATGGGAATGTGCTGGTCGCGCAAGATGATGAGATAATCTATTTAAATAGCTTTGGATGGGCAAATTATTTATTGAAAGATAGTTTGGATATAAATTCGAAATTTGAATTAGCATCTGTTTCAAAACCTTTGACGGCTATGGGAGTGTTAAAATTGGTGGAAAAAGGAGAGTTGACTTTGACGCAGACTGTGAACGATTTTTTTCCGGAATTTCCTTATCCCGATATTACGATAAAGCAATTGCTCTCGCATCGTTCCGGGCTTCCTAATTATCTTTATTTTACCGAGAATATTTGGAAGGAGCGCAATATAGGCATGAAGAATCAAGAGGTAATAGATATGTTGATTGAGCATAAACCCAACCGCTATGGCAGTCCGGATGGACGGTTTCAATATAACAACACAAATTACCTCACATTGGCTGCCATTATCGAAAAAGTAACCGGAAAAGATTTTGCCGTGTATATGAAAGAGGAAATTTTTGATCCAGCGGGAATGCATAACACTGCGGTGTTGTCAAAAGCAGTCTATGAGAAAATACCTACGGATGTGATTGGGCACGATAGAGCATGGCGGTATTCTGTGGTACAAAACTTTTTGGACGGGCCTGTAGGAGACAAAGGAATATACAGTACAGTGAAAGATCTTTATTTGTTTGACCGGGCGTTAAACGAAGGGAGAATTGTGGATTCAGCGCTTTTAGACTCTTCTTATCACACGAGTTCCGAAGTGTCTCACAACGGTTTGTTTGGCTATGGCTACGGTTGGCGCACCTTTAACCCTGAGAATAACCCTATCGTTTATCATACAGGCTGGTGGCATGGTTTTAAAAGTCTTTTTGTGAGAGATATTACTCAGAACAAAACGATTATTCTTCTTACTAACATGGCAAATGCCAGTTTAAGCCATCTAGATGAGCTGTATAAGATACTCGATATGCCTGTCCTACGAAGAAATGCATATGATGGAACAGGCAGATACCTAAATAATTAGCGTCCTAGATTGTTGTTTTTGATATCCTTGTCTTATTTTGTTATTTTGGGAGGGAAAGGGGCTTAGAAAGTATGTGCTTCCTAAGCAGTGAGAATGTAGTATTCCGAAATTTTTTTGGGCAAACTGACATTATGAATAAAATAAAAAAAATATGATTTTATTAGCAACCGATTTAGATGGTACATTTTTAGGTGGGAAACAAATAGATAAACTTAATCTTTATAGACATATACAGCAAAACTCCGCCATCAAACTTGTTTTTGTGACTGGCCGGGGGCTTGAGAGTGTCTTACCTTTGTTAAATGACCATATTATACCCAATCCTGATTATATTATTTGCGATGTAGGGGCGACTATCGTCGATGGAAAGACTTTGGAGCCTATTGAACCTTTGCACAGTGAAATTGAGGCTAAGTGGACGAACTTCTATGAATTGAAAGCAGAATTATCTGTCATTAAAGGAATGGAATTCCAGGAGGTTCCGCAGCAGAGAAGATGTTCTTTTTATTATACGGAAGAAACGGATTTAGATTCTGTGTACAAAATTGCCGATAAGTATCAATGCGATGTGATTACTTCTGTAGATAAATACTTGGATTTAATTCCCCGGAATGTAAACAAAGGTTCTACTATTGAAAAATTGATAGAACATTTAGAGGTAGGCAGAGATGATGTTTTGGTTGCAGGGGATACCTTGAATGATCTGGCTATGTATGAAACGGGCTTACAAGGCGTGGTAGTAGGGAGTTCTGAAAAGCTTTTGGTGGAAAAGACGAAGAACATGAAGAATGTATATCAAGCGAAAGCAACAGGAGCTGGAGGTATTATTGAAGCTTTAAACCATTTCTCCGGATTTAGCGATTTTGCACCGACAAAAAATATCCAGCTCAGTTCAGATTTACAAAAACAAAGACAGTTGCTTGTCGTTTATCATCGATTGCCTTTTGATTTGATCAAAGAGGACGGTGAAATTAAGCGCATACCTCCGAAAAGTCCGAATGGGGTGATTCCATCCTTGCTCGGATTATTTGAAAAAGGCAGAGTAGGGGTTTGGGTTGGAGAACAGGAAACGGAGAAATTGGACGGTGCCGTGTCCAACCAATATATCGATGAAGAAAAATACCCCAATTTAACAGCTTCGATTATTCCCTTATCGAAAAAAGATATTGACAGGTTTTACCGAGGGTTTTCAAAGGAAGCTTTTTGGCCCGTAATTTTCTCATTTGTTGATAAAGCTCATTTTGATCACGCGGATTGGGAGCATTTCCTGAAAATAAATGAGACTTTTGCGCAGCGCGTAGCCAAAGAAGCTGATGAAGGTGCGATGGTGTGGGTCCACGATTACAACTTATGGATGGTTCCCGCCTATTTGAAAACATTGCGGCCGGATATCAAAATTGCTTTTTTCCATCATACTTCATTTCCACCTGCCGATATATTTAATACTATTCCATGGCGTAAAGAGATAATAGGCAGTTTGCTGCAATGTGACTTTATCAGTTTTCACATTCCGAGATATGTGGAGAATTTTGTAGATGTATTACGAAGCCATACACCTTTTAAAGTGCTGAGCAGAGTAAATGCTGCGAAGCAATTTCTCACCTATAGCCTTGCACTGGGAGTGGATAAAATGACAAAAGTGATTGAAGTATCGGGCCGGAAAATCAGATTAGGCGCTCAGCCCGTAGGGATAAGTGTAGATAAGATTAATAATATCCTGGAAGAGGAAAGCTCCAAAAATAAAATTGAACAGCTGAAGAAAGATACAGAAGGAAAAACTATAATTTTATCTGTAGAAAGATTGGATTATGTAAAAGGACCTTTGGAAAAAATCAGAGCCTATGGTGAGTTTTTGGAGGAGCATCCTGAATATCACGGAAAAATCGAATTGATAAACATCAGCACACCTCCTTCTAAAGGAATGAATGTATATGACACTGTTCAGAAAGAAATCGAACAGGCAGTCGGTGAAATCAACGGTAAGTTTTCTACATTGGATTGGGTACCTATTCAATATTTCTTCAGAGTGTTCCCTTTTAATGAAGTCTTGGCTTATTATGCAGTAGCAGATATTGCTTGGATTACCCCCCTTAGAGATGGGTTGAACCTGGTCGCAAAAGAATATGTAGGGGTAAAAGGTAAATATTCTTCATCAGATGGTGTACTGATACTTTCTGAATTTGCAGGCGCATCGGTAGAAATGCCTTATGCTGTGTTTACAAATCCATATGATATACAAAGTTTAAAAGAAGGATTGCTCCAGGCATTGACTATGGAAGAGGAGGATAAGCAGCTACGCATGAAAAGATTATACGAAGCTGTTTCGTTTTACAATATAGAGTATTGGGGAAGGGATTTTATTCGGGAATTTAATAAAACACTAGCGTAAACGATGCTTTGTTTACTGATATCAAAATATAATAATGAAAACTAAAACCCTGATAATCGGCGCAAGCACGAATCCGAATAGATACTCTTATCTCGTCGCACATAAACTGGTAAGAAAAGGACACGAAATTGTAAATGTGGGAATAAAGAAAGGGAGATTATGTGATGTACCTATTGAAAATATCGATAAGAAACACAAAGATATTCAAACAGTGACCTTATATGTCTCCCCCAAACATCAACCTTATTATTACGATTATATATTAGAAACTAAACCTGAGCGCCTTATATTTAATCCGGGGACTGAAAATGCTGAATTGAGAAAAATGGCAGAAGAAAACGGCATAGAAACTATCGAGGCCTGCACTTTAGTTATGCTTAACACAGGACAATATTAACCTGAGTTAGATTCATAAACCTTGCATCAGGCTGTTTATAAGCGGAAGAGGCGTAAGCTTCGCGTAAGAATTATTTTACTGTGTGATGCTTTCTTTCGATTTAACCAAATCTTCAAAAAAGTGCCTTGTAAAAGATTTTGAGATTAAGTTTTATAACTGGACAGATTGGGTTCATCCCTGCGGTCCGTTGTTGCCACCAACCGCTGTAAAGAAGTGTATTCTTGGGACATATAATCTTGTCAGTAGACGCCAGCAAGAGGGTTGGTTTTCACTTGTAAATCAACCCAAAACATCAGGTTATTAGGTTGATCTGCATATAAAAAATCCCAAAATTGAGAGAATCATATCTCTCAATTTTGGGAAATATAGTTTTTGTCAAAAAAGGGGCTGTCCTTTTACTGAAAAGAATAAAGCCGATGCTTTTAAGAAATTACTTTCAACTCTTTTCCGACTTTGATAAAAGCTTCAATAGCTCTATCTAACTGTTCTTTTGTGTGTGCGGCGGAAAGCTGGACTCGGATACGGGCTTTTTCCTGAGGAACTACAGGGTAGTAAAAACCTATGACGTAAATGCCATTATCCAACATTTTGGCAGCGAAATCCTGTGCCAGTTGAGCTTCATAAAGCATAACGGGTACAATAGGGTGTTCGCCTTCAGGAATATCAAAACCGGATTCAGACATTTTAGAACGGAAATATCGCGTGTTCTCATTCAACTTGTCCCGAAGTTCTGAGGTGTCACTTAACATGTTTATGACCGCTATCGAAGCGCCCACTATAGCTGGAGCTAATGTGTTTGAAAATAAGTAAGGTCTTGATCTTTGTCTTAGCATCTCGATGATTTCTTTCTTACCGGAAGTAAACCCACCGGATGCTCCGCCTAATGCTTTACCCAAAGTACTGGTGATAATGTCTACCCTTTCCATGACATTAAATAGTTCGTGTGTACCTTTTCCATTTTCGCCAATAAAACCAGTACAGTGCGATTCATCGATCATAACCAAAGCTTCATATTTATCAGCTAAATCACAAATCTCGTCAAGAGGTGCAATCAAACCGTCCATAGAAAAAGCTCCATCTGTTACGATTATTTTTTGTTTAGCGCCTTCGGCGGCTATCAGTTGTTTTTCAAGGTCTTCCATGTCGCAATTTTTATAGCGAAAGCGCTTTGCTTTACAAAGCCGTACACCATCAATAATAGACGCATGGTTCAGTTCATCGGATATAATAGCATCATCAGGGCCGAATAAAGGTTGGAAAACTCCTCCGTTAGCGTCAAAAGCCGCTGCATATAGGATTGTATCTTCTGTCCCTAAAAAATTAGAAATTTTTTCTTCTAATTTTCGGTGTATGTCTTGAGTGCCGCAAATAAATCGCACAGAAGACATCCCATACCCGTGGCTGTCTATAGCATTTTTAGCCGCTTCAATGACTTTTGGATGTGAGGAAAGACCTAAATAGTTGTTTGCACAAAAATTCAAAACGGTTTCTCCGGTTTTTATAGTTATTTCCGGTCCTTGAGGAGAAGTAATGATTCTTTCTTTTTTGTAAAGACCATCGTCTTTTATTTTTTGAATCTCTTCTTTTAATACAGGTTTTAATGTTTTGTACATGTTTTTCGACATTAATTTTTAAGAGCTTGGCTCTATATATTAGAAATAGTATAATTACGCTCAATTTAACAAAGATTATGGCAAAATGAGGTACAAATAAAACATTTTTTATCTACTATCTGAATTTCGGGTTAAGTGATTTGTTACCAGAAGGTAGGTGAAATAAACCTATGAAATAGGACTGCATGAAAAAATAATTTTCTTTTATTGAAGAAAAACTAAAGTGTGGCATTTTTTTTGATACCTATATGAAAAACTCATAAACTACTACTATCAAATGTTGTATTTCATAATTAATCTCATTATTACAGGGCTCGTGGTTACGATTTCAGCGTGGATAATTCCCGGCGTTGAAGTCGCCAGCTTCTTTTGGGCTATGGTAACTGGCTTGGTAATAGGTGCCGTTAACTCTATTGTAGGTGGAATTTTAAGATTTTTCACTTTCCCTCTTAATATCTTGACACTTGGTTTGGTCTCTTTTATCATTACAGTTTTGATGGTTATGCTCGCCAGTAGCATAATGGGTGATAAATTCAATGTATCAAGTTTTTGGACAGCAATGATTTTTGCTATCGTCGTGGCCATTATTGAGATGTTGTTTTCAAGAATAACGAATCGGTAAAAAACGCGTTATCCACAAATAAAAGCCCGATGTTTTATCTTAAAAACATCGGGCTTTCTGTTAATATATCCTGTGAACTTAATCTTCAAACTTCCATCTTACGAAAGCTTCAATAGCTTCGTAATCGGCCAACCCTAATTTATGATAAAGTCCTGCAGTTTCACTGGTTCGATCTTCAGCTCTTACCCAAAACTCTCTGGGGTCGTCGCCCGGAAAAACCGGAACATCTTTTTGAGATTGGTGTTTGAAAATAGCTAACCTTTTGCGTTCTACTTCTTGTGGGGATAAAGGAACCGCCATTTCTACTTCATGGATAGGGTATTCATGCCAAGCCCCTCTATATAACCATAGCCAGCAGTCTTTTGTCCATTCTTCCGTTTTCCGTAGTCTTTTCAATGCCTCCAATACGATTTCGAAACAAACCATATGAGTTCCATGTGGATCAGCAAAATCACCGGCTGCAAATACCTGATGGGGTTTTACAGCGTTCAGTAATTCCATAGTTTGTTGTATATCATCTTCATGTGAAACGTTTTTGTTGAATTTGTTTCTGTCATAAAAAGGGAGGTTTTGAAAGTGGATTCGTTCATCGGGCAATCCTACAAAGCGAGCTCCGGCGATCGCTTCTCCTTTGCGTATAAGTCCTTTAATTTTTCTAACAATTTCAGAGTCGGCTTGATTCGGTGCTTTTGTTTTGAACCTTTCTTTAGTTTCTGTATAAATTTTGTCAATGTCCGCTGCATTTTTGTCTATGGCGGCATTGAAATCTTTTACAAACTCTAAGTAGCGTAGTACGTCATCATCCCACACAGCTGTATTCCCTGAAGTTTGATAAGCGACATGTACTTCATGTCCTTGGTCGGCTAATCGGATAAAAGTTCCTCCCATAGAGATTACATCATCATCGGGATGGGGACTAAATATTAACGCCTTTTTTTTACCGGGTTCTGCTCTTTCTGGCCTATTACTGTCATCTACATTTGGCTTTCCTCCCGGCCAACCTGTAATGGTACGTTGTAATTCATTAAATATTTTGATGTTGATGTTATATGCCGGACCTCTTTCTGCCACGAGCTGAGTCATTCCATTGTTGTTATAATCATCGTCAGTTAGCTTTAAAATAGCTTTATTTAATTTTAAAGAAAGCCAAACTACTGCTTTTTTTATCAATGAATCGGTCCACTTTACTTCTTTGGTAAGCCAGGGAAGATCAAATCTTGTCAATAAGGAAGCAGCTTCTTCATCCAGGATAAACTCTGCAGAGTCTGCTAACTGCAAGAAGGTTGCCGGAATATCAGAAGAAATCTCTCCTTCTACTGCTTTTTGTACAATTTCAGCTTTTGTTTCGTTCCAAGCCATCAGAATAATCTCCTTGGCTTTGAAAATACTTCCCACCCCCATAGTGATCGCTTTGGTAGGAACATTTTCTTTTCCACCAAAATTCCGAGATGCATCCCGGCGGGTTAGCTCATCTAAAATGATCATTCGGGTACCAGAATTCGGTGCTGAGCCAGGTTCATTGAAACCGATGTGCCCTGTACGTCCGATACCTAAGAGTTGAATATCGATGCCGCCATAAGAGGAGATTTTGTGTTCGTATTCTATACAATAATCCTCTACATCTTCAAGAGCTATTGTTCCATCAGGAATATTTATGTTTTCCCGTTTGATATCTACAAGATCAAACAAGTTTTTGTTCATAAAAGTCACATAACTTTGATCCGCTTCAGGTTTCATAGGATAATATTCATCCAAATTAAAAGTGACCACATTCTGGAAGCTTAAATTCTCCTCACGATGTTGGCGTACCAACTCTTCGTACACTTTAATGGGAGTAGATCCAGTAGCTAAACCTAATACAGCGGTCTCATTTTTATCTGCTTTCTCACGGATCAAGCGTGAAATACGGTTAGCAACATCTAGAGAAGCCTCGTTTGCATTTTTATAAACCTTTACAGGAACTTTCTCAAATCGAGTTTCCTCGAGTAGATTTAATCTTTTTGCCATTTATATCTGTTAATTTAAAGTGAATCACAAAGTTACAAATTTTTATAGTTTTTTTTGAAAGTTTAAAGAGGTAAAAAAGCATTTAGATAAAAGCAAAAAGACTTCGGAATTAATATATAATGCATTTCTTCAAATGAAAATATTACCTACGTTGATAGATTATTTCTATCTTTACTCTATAGAATCAGAGAGTTATGAAAAACATCGTTTTATTCTTTTTCCTCTTTCTCCTTTTGGGGAGTGGAACTTTAAAAGCGCAGACAAAAGAGGAGCTGATAGCCCAAGTTCTTAAAAATAAAGATGATGTAAATTCGTTAAGAACAATTGAACGGATTGGCGGGCAAGATCCAGATTATCACGAATTAAACGACTTATATAAAAAAATGAGTCGAAAGGTAAAGCGTTCAAGAGAAGGGAAGTTTTTTAAGCAATACTTAAAAGCCTTGGCAGATGCTTCAGTGGGTAAAACAGCAAAAGGACTGACTCAATTTGATCCGGAAGGAAACCCTGTTTCTTTGATGGATCTAAAAGGAAAATATGTGTTTTTACAATTTTGGGCAAGTTGGTGTCAAAAATGCAAAGAAGAGCTGCCTCAACTCAAAACCCTATATGATGAATATAGAGAGGATGGCTTTGAAATATTAACAGTTTCATTTGATCAAGAATATGAGGAGTGGGTGCGAGCCATCAAAGAAAATGAAATGCCTTGGATCCATATTTCTGATCTGCAAGGCATGAATAATGCGGCGCGGCAAGTGTATGGTATTCGCACCCTTCCGCAAAACTTGCTTATCGATTCCGAAGGAAAAATAGTAGCAAGGAATATCTATGGGGAGCAACTCAGAACCAAATTAAAAGGGTTGCTTGAACTTTCAGAGTAGCTTATGGAATAAGAGATGCAGACTCGCGTCTTCTGTATAGAGATTATTCTTCGTAGTTTTGGTAAATTAATTCAATAATCCTGAAAATAGAATAAATAAACAGATGGTTAACTTTGTGATGATCATCCTATGTGTCCTTTTTGGAATGCTATTTCGTAAATACAATGTCGTTCCAGGAGATGCTCACAAAGGAATAAATGCCTGGCTTATTTATTTGGCATTGCCTGCTGTCTCTTTTAAATACCTTCCGAAAATAGATTGGCATGCGGAAATGCTTTTCCCTGTTGTAGCCATGTGTATTGTATGGGCTGGTGGTTGGATTTTTGCAAAGTTTCTTTCACAGCTTAAAGGCTATAGACAGCGGACGCGCAGTACTTTTGAATTAGCTTCGGGCTATAGCAATACTTCTTTTATCGGTTTTCCCTTAGTAGCAGCTTATTTTGGAGAAGAAAATCTGGGGATTGCAATGATATGTGACCAAAGTTCTTTTATTATTTTGTCAACCGCAGGCATTATCAGTGCGCTTAAAGCTAAAGAACAAGGAGCAAATGCTCATCCGAAAATTGTCTTGAGAAAGCTTTTTGCTTTTCCCCCTTTAATCGCTTGTATACTTGTTTTGAGCCTTTCTCCTTTTATTAATTTTAGTCTGGCTGACCCCTTGTTCGATATGTTTGTGGCTACTTTAAGCCCCTTAGCTTTATTTTCTATCGGATTGCAAATGCGCTTTCAAGGATGGCAAAAACAGTTTTCACAAATATCCATGACTGTTTTTTACAAACTTTTAGTAGCCCCTTTATTGATTTTTATATTGGCTTTAAGTATAAATATCAAAGGAGATATTGGAAGTGTGACTGTATTGGAAGCTGGAATGCCTACATTAGTTTCAAGCGGTATTATCGCCGAACAATACGGATTGAATACGAAATTGATCAATCTTATTATCGGTATAGGTATTGTCATAGGGATGCTTACAACGGCTATTTGGCAAGCTATATTAAAAGGTGTTTTTTATCCTTAAATGCTTTTTATCTCCCATCTTTAAAAGATAATGAGGGAATTCTGGGATTCTTTTCTACAAATAGATTAAAATAGATATATTTATCCTTCCGAAAACGACACTATGAAAATGAGAAAGTCAATCTTTACCTTTATATTTTTTTTATTGCTGGGTTCTACCCTCCATGCTCAGCAAAAACCGGTGATACCGATAGATACAGTAGTAAATAGAGTACAGAACTTTTTTGAAGTTTACCCTGTTGAAAAGGTACACTTACATTTTGATAAGCCTTATTACGCTGTGGGGGATACGCTGTGGTTTAATAGCTTTCTTTCTCATAATTTCTTGCCGTATGAACCTAGTAAAATAACGTATGTAGAGATTTTTAATAGCCGCGACTCGTTAATACAAACGTTGAGAATTCCGCTGAAAGATGGTGTTGGGAATGGTTATTGGGTTTTGGATCCTTCGTACGTTTCTCAAGATAATTACCGGTTCAGGGCGTATACCAAATGGATGACCAATTTTAGTAAGGACTATTTCTTCAATAAAATTGTACCCATCGGAGATGCTATAAATAAAAAGCTGAGTACGCATATCGAATATACACCGAAAGGTACAAAAACTGTAGCGCATATTACATTAAAAGATGCCGAAGGGAAGCCATTAGGAAGGAAAAGGATAGATTGGCAGGCAACAGATGGTTGGGATCCTTTTGAAAAAGGGAGATCGAGAACTGACGATATGGGGCGTGTGGATATTGCTTTTGATATAAAAGATGAAGAGCTATTAAACAAAGGAAGATTAAAAGTAACTGTAGAAGGTGAGAAAGGAGGAACCTCACAACAAAGCTATTTTTCTTTGCGAAATGCACTTTGGGATGCGGATGTACAGTTTTTTCCGGAAGGAGGGGATCTCATTGCAGGGGTTACAAAAAAGGTTGCTTTTAAAGCTATAGGAATAGATGGTAAAGGACTTAGTGTAGAAGGGGAGATAGTGGACAAAAAGAATAATTCTGTAGCAGAATTTTCTGATCTAGGAATGGGAATGGGCTATGTAGAATTTTTGCCTGTAGAAGGTGAAAAATACAAGGCGAATGTACGTTTTGAGAACGGAGAGGAAAAAAGCTATCCGCTGCCGGATGTAGTGGAAGAATCAGTGAATATTATTGCGCATACGCAAGATGAAGAAAACTTGCAGGCAGCTATTGTGACCAATGACAAATATTTCGAAAAAATAAAAGACCAACCTTACTACATATTGGCTCAGCTCAATGGCCGTTTGGTTTATGCAGCTCGGGCCGCGATCAAAAACAACTCTATTTTGATCAATATACCTAAAGCTGAGTTGCCGAATGGTATAATACAGCTTTCTCTGATGCAACCTGATGGCACGCTTGTCAGTGAGCGTTTGGCTTATTTAGATTCGGAAGAACTATTGGATATTCAGATAAGCAGCGATAAAAAAAATTATGCACAAAAGGAAGCAATAGAATTAGCTGTAAAAATTGAAAATGAAACAGATACTGTAAAAGGAAGATATTCAGTATCCGTTATAGATGAAACAAAAGTACCGTACGATGATGATCAAGACTTGTCTATTGTCAGTAACATGCTTTTAACTTCTGATTTGACCGGTTATGTGGAAAAGCCGAATTATTATTTTAATCCGGAAAATGAAAACCGAAAGGAAGCCTTGGATGCTTTATTATTGACGCAGGGTTTTAGAAGGTTTGAATATGAAGATTTATTGGCAAGTAAGTATCCCCAAGTGGATTTCTTGCCAGAGCAGGGGATTAACCTGACAGGAATCTTACGGAATACTTCTGGAAGGCCTATGCCGGACGGAGGTTTGTTTTTGACGGTTAGAGAAGCAGGAATTAAACAAGATACTTATACTGACGCTTCCGGTAGGTTTGTCTTTCAAAATTTGAACTTTCCAGACTCTGCAAAAGTGACAATTAATGCGCGGGGAAATGATAATTATAGGGATCTGGTGATTAATATGGATCCTACTTATTTCCCAGATGTAGATGAAGCAAATCCCTATGCGAGCAACAGTATTCCAAATTTAGATCAAAACTTAAACACATACCTGTCCAATAGTAAAAAGGAGTTTCGTACATCTATATTGATTGACGAAGTAGTGGTAACCGGGCAAACTACCCCGAAAGTAAGCAGTAGAGAGTTTTCAGCTTTATCTGGATTGTCTATGCCTGAGCATAGAATTGAAGGAGATCGGTTGTCAGGATGTAATGATCTTTCTATTTGTCTGGCTAGTATGCTGACAGGGATTACCTATGATAACCAAACTTTAAAATATTACGTTTCACGTAATTATAATCAGGGAAGCCGGGTGCCAGCACAGATTTTTTTAGATGGGATGCCGGTGGACGAACACTCTCTGAGTTCGGTACGACCGGAAGAAGTCGCTGCTATTGAAATCTTCTTGAAAGATGATTTAGGGACTGTGAGTCGTCTTTACCAAAATGATGGTGTAATATCTATCATGACCCATAAAAAAGAAAGCAACGATCAACCTCGTATGTCTTTGGCTGAAATAGAAAGCATGTTGCCAAAGTCTAATGTTATCGACATGTACCCGCTGGGATATGTCAAGGAAAGAAAATTTTATATTCCTAAATATGAGACCCAGGAAAGCCGGAATACAAATGACTATCGTACTACAATTTATTGGAACCCCCATGTAAAGACAGTAGGAGATGAGGAGACAACATTGAACTTTTATAATGGGGATGGAAATGGAAAGTACAAAGTAGTAGTGGAAGGGATAGATGAGTTAGGAAATGTAGGCAGAAAAGTATATAGGTATGAGGTGAATTAAAAAATCTGGAAGTGAACCCCCTCTCGGTAGGGACAGGGGGGCTGAAATACAGGAGAATGTGTTTTTCTACTTTTCTTTCAGATTTTCCGGGCCGAGTGGTTCTCCAGGTTCTTCTAACTCAGTTTGCTTGACGAGAACAGCAAATGAAGCGGGTTCTATTTTTTCGCCGTAGCGGATAGCGTATTGTTTTGTAAATTCTGCTCCAAAATATAGTATTGCGGCTGAATAGTATACCCAAGCCAGCAAAGCAATAATGGAACCGGCTGCTCCATATGCACTGGCAGTAGCATTATTCATAAGATAAAGCGAAATCAGATACTTGCCACCCATAAAAAGAAGAGCGGTAAATAGAGCACCTCCAAAAATATTTTTAAACTGGATTTTTGCGTCAGGCAAAAAGGCGTATATGCCGCCAAACAAAGTAGTAATAACAATGAATGTAATGCCTGTATTGATTAAAGATACTAAGCCGAGATTCAGGAAATCCAAATATTGTTCGATATATCCCGTCAAGGCTCCAAGCAGAGAACTGAGCACAAGAGAAGCCATTAATAAAAAGCTTAAACCCAAGATCATCGAAAAAGAAATGACTCTATCAATAATCATTTTTAACCAGCCTTTTTTCGGTTTAGGTTTGATACGCCAGATTTCATTTAAAGATTTTTGGATATCGATAAATATGGTCGTTGATGTGGCTATAAGAGTGCCTATACCTATGAGTATTCCTATACTCGATTTACTGTCTAAAGAGATTTTTTGAATAGCTGATTCCAACAGATTGCTTATTTCTACTCCAAAGATTGCTGTCAGTTCGTCCATGACCTGATTTCGCGCGTCTCCGGATACGGCTAGACTGTGTTCATAGAAAAAACCCAGTCCCCAAATTAAGATGATAATCAACGGTCCTATAGAAAAAACGGTATAATAAGCCAAAGAGGCGCTCATGCGCATACACCCATCATCCAAGAAGCTTTTTACAGCATCTACAATGAGTTTACCGAAATCTTTTATTTTTTGAAAAAGGGAAGTTCTTTCTTCAGCCATAAGTTTTATTTATAAATGTTTTCAATAATTTCCGCATAGTTTTTTAAAATAACTTTACGTTTTAAGCTTAATTTTGGGGTTATTTCTCCCGCTTCGATGGTCCAAGCTTTTGGTAATAACACAAACTTTTTGATAGTTTCCCAGCGGCCTAAATCTTCATTCGCTTTGTCAATTTCACGCTGGTACTTATCCAGCACTTCGGGTTTAGCCAACAGGTTCTGCCGATCGTTAAAAGCGATTCCTTTATATTTCGCCCACTTTTCCAATTCTTCAAAAGCGGGGACAATCAAAGCAGAAGCAAAACGTTGGTTTTCGCCTATTACTATTACTTGTCCTATCATTAAAGATTCCGTCAGCTTATTTTCTACAGTTTGTGGAGCAATATATTTTCCACCTGCAGTTTTGAATATTTCTTTTTTTCTATCTGTAATTTTAAGAAAACTATCTTTGCTCAACTCGCCTATATCTCCGGTTTTTAAATACCCTTCTTCGTCAAAAGCCTCTTGTGTAGCTTCCTCATTTTTATAATAACCTGGGCTGACGCTGGGGCCTTTTACTAAAATCTCCCCATCTTCAGCGATTTTGACATGTATATTGCTCAATACTTTTCCTACAGTGCCAAAACGCAAGCTGTCTTTTTCCCAAGAGTTTACAGCCATCACCGGAGATGTTTCAGTAAGCCCGTAGCCTTCTAAAACTTTTATTCCTGCTGCCCAAAATATTCTCCCTAGCCGTTCTTGTAAAGCTGCACCTCCTGAAACAATCATTTTTATTTCTCCTCCCAAAGCCTCTACCCATTTAGAAAAGATGAGCTTTCGGGCTATAGAAAGTTTTATTCTATAAAAGAATGGATTTTTGGGAGGTTCTTGAAATTTATGGCCTAAGTTTACCGCCCAAAAGAAAAGCCCTTTTTTAATTCCATGGAGATCCTTGCCTTTGGCGATAATCGAATCATATACTTTTTCTAAAACGCGCGGAACTGTAGTGAATAAGTGGGGCTTAATCGCTTGGATATCGTCAACAATATGGTCTAAGCTTTCAGAATAGTAAATTTGCAATCCTTTTGAAAAGTAAATATACACGACCATGCGTTCGAAAATATGGCACAAAGGTAGAAAACTTAAAGCTCTTGTATGTTCAGACGTCAATATATGCTTAACGGCATCAACATTACTTATCAAGTTTTTATGGGTTAAAAGCACACCTTTTGGCTGTCCAGTAGTGCCTGACGTATATATTAAAGTGAGTAAATCATCCTCATGTACTGCGGCCCTGTAAGGAAGTAAGTTTATTTCTTGATTTTTACCCAAATCTATGAAAATAGAATAATGGGGACAGTCTGCTATCTGATCAAAGCTTAGAAGATCAATATTCAACTGCTCTTTTTCGACACACTGTTGTATTTTATGAAACAGTTCTTCAGAACTGACAAATATTTTCTTTACATCCGCATTTTTTAAGATAAAAGAAAGGTCTTTTTCGGATAATGTTGGGTAAAGCGGAACGGTTATTAAACCTATTTGATTACAAGCAAAGTCTATGAAATTCCACTCTGGTCGATTCCCAGACATGATGGCTATTCGATCTCCTTTTTGCAATCCGTCCGCTAAAAATCCTTTAGAAATATTATTGACGATCGAATTAAACTCATTTATAGAATAAGTTTTCCATGTGTCCCCATCTTTATTACCGACCAAAAAACTTTTAGCGTAATTTTTTTGTATGTTTTCTAAGAAATCGAAAACTCTTTTTTGATGCCTTTGCATAATCAGTAGGTTTCAATCATTTTTAAAAGAAAAACTGTCTTTTCCCAAGAAGACAATTTATTTATAATTCTTTTAGAACAGGTAATTCTTACATAAAGATATATCAGATTTAACAATTCTTTACTATTATTATCGTAATTTTGTTCGAAAACTACATTAATATATGAAAAACAATCTTATTTTCTTGTTATTCGTGGCCTTTTTTTTTGTGCCGGTATCGAACGCTACAGCACAGTTGAATAATGAACACGCTGTTGGTTTAAGGTTTGGAGCGTCCCAAGGTCTGAATTACAGGTATACCTTATCAAGTGATCGCGCTATTGAAGGTTTGCTCAGTATACAAAGTAATTCGAAGTCAAAAAGATTTCGTTTGGCAGGTTTGTATGAGCATTTTTATCCCTTGCATGAAAATTTTAATTGGTATTGGGGTTATGGAGGTAGTGTAGGAAGTTACACGCGGAAAAGCCATACGCGTGTGCTTGATAATGGTCATACGGAAATTGTTGGGAGTAGATCGGAACTCGCGTTAAGTGTAGACGGGGTGGCAGGAATACAGTACGATATACCTAATGCACCTTTGGCTCTTTCGTTAGATGTCAAGCCAAGCTTTGATTTTATGCAAGAGAGCAGTATACGTTTATTCAATTTCGGATTCAGTATCCGCTATTTATTTTAGAGCGGAAGTATCTATTTATAGCTATAAAAATGGGTTTTAAGGGCGTGCTTTAACAGAATGCACGCCGTCTTATAATGTTTACAAAGACAACCAAATATCTCCTAAGCGTGCTTGTTCGGAAGTTCTATTTTTTATAGGTGTGATTTTATATTTTGGTTGGGTGTCTTTTTGAGGTTGAATATCTATTTGACGGATGCGGCCCTCTCGGGCGATAAGTATGTGTAAGACTTCTCCTGCTGGACATTCTTCTACAAAGGAGTTGATGCCATTTTCCGTTGTGTCTACCCGCTCCTCATTGATGGCGATAATTTCGTCATGAACATTAAGTCCGTTTTTCCATGCAGCAGAATCTCTCTTGACGCTCTTAACGTACAGACGCTGTTCGCAGGTTCTCAAATCAATCCCTAAGCTTGTCTTTTGGCTTTCTTTATTGTGATCTTTTAAACTATACCCCACTTTCTGAAAGAGAGAGATGTAATCCAACTCTTCACAGAGACTGGCAGCATTAAAAATTTCGCTCAGATCTACCCCGGTTATCTCTTGAGCTAATTTTTGGAGCTCTTCCAACTCAAAACCCCGGTTTAGGTTCATATAAAAATACATATATGCTTCCCTTAAAACCTGATCTAACCTTTTACCCCCATTTGTTTCAGTGATGATCTTCAGATCCAAAGCACAAGCAAGCAAAGCTCCTTTGTTATAATAAGACACTTGACTGTTAATGGTATTTTCATCTGGACGGTAATGTTTTATCCAAGTATCAAAACTCGACATTTCTGCCGATTGTACTTTTACGCCTGGACGAAGATAAACCGCATTAAAGTCTCTAGATAATAACGATAAGTATTCTGTTTCGTTTAAAATACCAGCTCTACGCAATATCAAGTTGTCATAATAAGACGTAAAACCTTCCATTACCCATAAAGCTTTTGAATAGTTTTCTTTATCATAATCGAAAGGGCCAAGCTCTTTTGGACGCAGCCGTTTTACACACCAGAGATGAAAGTATTCATGCGCTACTAAACCTAAGTATTTCTGATAAGTAGAGGGTTTATTATATCCGTTCCGGGAAGTGGCTAAGACAGTAGAATTGCAATGTTCTAACCCTCCGTATGCAGACTTATAGTGATGAGTAATAAAAACATAACGTTCGTTTGGGTTCTCTGGCCATATTTTATTCGTGGTCCGGATTATTTTACTGACATCTTTAGTTAATTCTTCTGTATTATAATTTCCTCCGCCGACCATCGCAAATTCATGTAAAGTGTTTTCCACTTCAAAAGTCCATGTTGCTTGATTACCGATTTCAATAGGAGAGTCGATCAGTGTGTCTACATCTTTGGCAAAAAAGATATTGGGCTGGTTTTTTACTGTAGGTAATCCTGTGGATATTTTTGTCCAATTTGGGGCCGGAATTACTTCTATCGTCGAAGAAAGGTTTTTGTGACCGTCAATATATAGAAAGGTAGATGCAGGGCTTACGAAAGCATGATCTTCGTCGAAAAAATTAGTTCGAACTGTTTTTTCAAAACCGTATAATCGGTAGGAAATACAGAGGTCTTTTCCATCGTTGAATATCCGCCAGGTATTTTTATTTGTTTTTTGAAAAGAAACTTTTTGCTTTTTATTTACATTCGACACCTGAAAACTTTCTACATGTCTTGAATATTCTCTGACAAGGTAAGATCCGGGGGTCCAAACAGGCATTTTTACATCTATACTTTTACTCGTAGAGTTTTTTAAGTTTTTGATAATCATTTGCACTTCCATATAATGAGCCTGCGGCTCACAGAAAGAAAGGGTATAGTGAATTGAATATGCGTTCATACGGTTTTTTATACTCTATTTAATTAATGTGGCAGAATATACAGAAAATATAGAATGCTGAAAAAGTAATTTGTAATCTGGCAGGTAGACTTTGGGAATGATTCTAAATAAAGTATTTATTATGATTTTGTATATTTGAATGAAACAATACATAAAAGAGAATATGATCTTGGTAGTTGATAGTGGATCTTCAGATTCGGACTGGATGTTGAATTTGCCGGATTCCGACCCTTTATATTTCCAAACAAAAGGCTTAAATCCTTTTTTCGTGAATGAAAAAGACATAGAAAGAGTGATGAAAGGTGTGCCTGAAATAATTCCTTATCTTAATGAAATACGAGAAGTTTATTTTTTTGGAGCTGGGTGTGTGTCGCCGGATCGGAGAGAAATTGTGTCCAACGCTCTAACAACTATTTTTCCGCAGTCTTTTATATCAGTGGAAAGTGATTTGTTGGGATCGGCGTATGCCTCACTCGGAACTGAAAAAGGTTTTATATCGACCTTAGGGACAGGATCAGATATAAGTTTCTATGATGGTAGGCAACTGAGTGAAAGTATTTATGGCAATGGTTTTGTATTAGGAGATGAAGGTGCAGGAAGTTCTTTTGGGAAAAGACTTATTACCGATTTTTTGTATGGAAATATGCCAGAAGAAATACATAAAGATTTTGAGGAGAAATTCCGCTTAACAAAAGAGAAAGTAGTGAAAAATGTATATATAAAAGAACGGCCAAATGCGTTTTTAGCTTCTTTTGCTAAGTTTATGAAAGATTATGTACAGCATCCTTATGTAGAAAGTATTTTAACTGAAGGTTTTGATGATTTTGTTCGAACTGCTATAAGGAGCTATGAAAACTATCAAGATTACCCTTGTAGTTTTGTGGGGCGTATTGCCTATAATTTTGATTTGATTCTACGTGAAGTATGCGAGAGGCACCATGTGAAGATAGGGACTATATTGGAACGGCCTATCAATAGGCTATATGAATTTATTATTGCAAGAGAGGCAGATTATATACATGTTTAAAAGAGGAAACTATGGTTTTACAATTAATTTTTATGATGATGTTCGGAGGTGTAAATAGTGTTTATGACTTTTCTTTTACAACGATAGACGGAAAGGAAATAAAACTTTCCGAGTTTAAAGGAAAGAATATTTTGATCGTTAACACAGCCAGTGAATGTGGGTTTACACCACAATATGAAGCCTTGCAAAAGCTCCACGAAAGGTATACTGATAAGTTGGTTATAATAGGTTTTCCGGCAAATAATTTTGGGGGTCAAGAACCGGGTTCTAACGATGAAATTGCGGAGTTTTGTGAAGTAAATTATGGCGTTTCGTTCTTGCTTTCTGAAAAAGTGGATGTAAAAGGAGAGCATGCTGATCCTCTGTTTAAGTATTTGACCGAAGCACCTAACCCGGATTTTACGGGAGATATAGAATGGAATTTTGAGAAATTTCTAATTAACAAAGAAGGAAAACTTATACATAGGTTTAGATCTAAAGTAAATCCTTTGGACAGCAAAATTATTGACGCCTTATGATAATAAATAGGATCGTTGAAAACGAAAAGTTAAGGAGGGTTTAATTGCTTTTTGCTCTGAAGAAAGTATATAACACTGTAAAAAAAGTGAAACTTTGTTAAGGTTATTGAATGCTTTCTTTTTAAGTATGTGATTGTCAAAATTAAATATTATTTTTGATCGAAGAGAGTTATTTAAAATACATCATTTATACAGACAATTGAGTTAGATTGTAAATTGTGAAGAAATAATTTGACAGAATGGATAAAAAAGAAGAGTTGCTACTTAAAATAGGTGAATTATTAAACGAGTTAAATATTCGCTATGAGCATTTAGAGGACGCGGAAGATTTAATAGATGCCGATATAGATTTACAATTATTCAGTGCGACCGCTAAATACTTTTCGGCATATACAGAAGCCTTGAATAACTGCGTCGAAAAAGACTTTATAAATCAAATAAATGATTTAGAAGACTTACTTTACGAAGATGATTTTAGGGAAATAGAAAGAGATGAAGAAGACGGTTTTGCTTTAGATTCTTCGGAAGAAGATATGTTAGCCGATGAAGAAAAACAAGAAGTAAGAAGTGAAAATAAAAATATCCAAGAAGAAACTCCAGAAGAATCAGAATCGAGAGGAACAATTTTTCCTTTAAAAGATAAGGAAATAATAAAAGAAGAGGAAAATGATGGAGCTATGGAGCAGCGCCTTCTGGAAAATGACAATAATATAAAAGTACAAGATGAAGCCATTTCGGAAGGAATAGCTGAAACCGTTAAAGATTTTCCTTCTGAAGCATCAGGTACAGAACAAAGTGAAAAAATAGAAAATACAGAGAAAGAAATTCCCCATATTCCAGAAAAGGAACCTATTGAAGAAAATCAGGAGAAGAAGGAAATTCAATCGGAAACGGATGCCGCTGAAGTGAAAAATTTAAAAGAAGAAAATCAAGAAAATACAAAAGATAATAAAGAGCCTTCAAGGCCTCTGACTTTAAATGAGAGGATACAACAGCAACGACAGACGGGATCTACCGCATTTACTCAAAAGCTTACGAGTGCTTCTTCTCAAGTAAATCCTAATCTGGATTTAAAATCAGCTGTAAGCCTGAACGACAGACTACTTATCATCAAAGATTTATTTAACGGGTATAGTTTGGCATACAGTGAGGCTATCGAACTTATGAATCGATTTGATACATTTATAGAAGTAGACACTTTTTTACAGGAAAACTATGCCGTAAAAAACAATTGGGACACTAAGCCGCAAACCGTTGAGAAATTGTATGCAGTTTTAAGAAAGAAATTTGTATAGGTTTTTTAAAAATTTAAACTGAATTTTATCCAATCTTCTCCTTCTCTCCCATAAACGAAATATTGGGGCTGTATAATTTCAGCTAAGGTTTCTAAAGAAGCCAAAAGTTTTGTTTCTGTAGATGCGTCAAGAGCTTTTTCTTTGATAAAATAAAGCTGATTGTCTCTATAAGCTTTTGAAGTAGAAATGCTTAAATCACGGCTAATAGCGTCGAAATCATAGACCCAATCCCCATCTTTTTGAGGTAATAATAGTAGATCAGCTTCTAAACTATCTTCTATAGGAATTCCTCCCGCAATTTGTATTAAAGAATTAAGCAGTGAGTTTTGTCCGGCCGTAAAGTGAATGCTGCTTTTTTTTATATGTACATGTGGGCGATCTTCAGCGTCAATAAACTTAAGTTTATGAAGGATAATATCCGTTTGTTCTATGAGTAGTTCTTCGTATTCTGTGCGGATTTTCGGAAATACGCTGCGAATGAATTCAAATGCTGTCATGTTGCAAAAATACTTAAATTTTTAGAGAAAAAATGGATTCATTTTTCAAATTAACAGGAGCTGTTATCCGGTTTTGGAGATTTTGTATAGGTTGAATCCTTAGAAATTATTCACTACTTTATGTAACAAATAAAAAGTTAATTAAAAATGCAAATTTCTTTAATTAGAATTTAGTTTTATACTCAAAAGTTCATGTTTTACTAATCCCTTCCTTAAATATTTTGGATTATGCTCATTCTGTTGTAAATTAAAGAACTAAAAAGATCTTTGTTGAATAGTAAGAAGGTGTTTTGTGGAGGGATAGTTTTTATGGTAACTTAAAAATAAAACAGCATGTTTAATAAATTATTTGAGGCACAGAAAAAAGCAGAGGAGATAAAATCCCGTTTGGACACTATATCCGTAAATGGGGAGGTAGAAGGAGGGAAGGTTAAAGTCAGTGCTACGGCTAACAAGGAGATAAAAGACGTTTCTATCGAGGAGGGTTTTTATAACGAGGTAGAGCGTGAAGAGCTCGAAGAACTATTAGTGGTAGCTATAAACAAAGCGTTGTCGCAAGCGGAAAATATTAGTCAAGCTGAAATGAAGGCGGCTACTCAGAATATGTTAGGCGGAGCAGGAGGATTAGGGGATTTATTTAAATAAAAAAGGTGTAAATATGATAAAAGCGAGATATTTAGGACATTCCTGTGTAGAGTTTGATTTTAACGGTACTGTAGTATTGGTAGATCCTTTCATTACATATAATGAACTTGCCAAACACATTGATATTGAAAGTGTGCGGGCAGATTATATTTTTTTAACGCATGGACATGAGGATCACGTGGCTGATATGGCGGGTATCCAACAAAGAACAGGGGCAACGGTAGCGGCTATTGTAGAGACAGCAGCTTGGGTACGTAATCAAGGTGTAGAAAGCGAAAAAGTAATAGAGTTTAATTTGGGGGGCAGCATAAAACTTCCTTTTGGAGAGGTAAAGATGGTGTATGCTTTACATACGAACAGTACTCCCGACGGCAAATACGGAGGTAACCCTGTAGGGTTTGTTTTTCAAGCGCAAGGAAAAGCGATTTACTTTGCTGGAGATACGGCTTTGACAGTAGAAATGCAATTATTGAGACCTCTGGAGATAAAAACAGCTTTCTTGCCTATCGGAGGACACTATACAATGGACGTTAACGATGCGGTGAAGTCGGCTGATTTGATCGGTTGCGAGCAGATTGTAGGGATTCATTACAACACTTTTCCTCCCATACGTATTGATAAAGAAGAGGCGATCCAAAAGTTTTCTGAAGCGGGGTTGCATTTGCATTTGCCAGATATAGGCAAAACCTTTGAACTGTAGAAGTAGACTTTAAGAATTTCCGGTTGTACAGCCGGAAATTCTTTGAGAGAAAAAACTATTTTTTCTCTTCATTTTTAAGTCGGTTGATATGAAATTTCACCAAGTCATCGATGGGAGAACGGATTATTTTCCCTACTTCCATACCATACTCACTTGCTTTTGATTCTAATACATTTCTAAAGTTGTATCCTACAGAGCCTATACAATTGAAAGTATAGTTTTTGTAGTTAGGATATTGGCTGACTAAGTTCGCAAAAAAATCTTCAAAGGAATCTTCAACAATTTTGCGTGTGTAGGCCATATTTACGTTATTATCGTAGGCGAATTTGCTAAAGCTTGCGCAAAAGCGATTTGCTAAAGGCTGTGTATATACTTTATCCATAATCTCATCTGGAGTTAACTGATAAGTTTTATAAAACTCGTCAGCTACTTTTTCTGGCATTAGTCCGCGAATGAAATCAGTCAATATCTTTTTGCCTATATAGCAGCCACTACCTTCATCTCCCAAGATATAAGCGGCGGAGTCTATATGATGAATAATCTTGTTGCCATCATATATGCAAGAATTAGTTCCCGTACCCAAGATTGCTGCAAAACCTGCATCTGTGCCTAATAATGCTCTTGCTGCAGCTAACAAATCGTGCCCGACTTCAATTTTAGAATCCGGAAATACTTGTCGGATAGCTTTTTTAACAATTTCCGCTTTTTCGTCATTATGTACACCTGCCCCGTAATAATTGACCTCTTTTATTTTATCAAAAGGGAGATCATCAGGCAAATCTTTTTTTAGGGAAGCTTCTATATACTCGCTGTCTACAAAATAGGGGTTGTACCCTTCTGTATTAAAGTATATTTTTCGGTTGGACTCATCCAACATACACCAATTCGTTTTGGTTGATCCTCCGTCTGCTATTATAATCATATTGATTTAAAAGTTATTAATAAAAATTTATTTCCTTTTTTATGCCTCCTAAAGTACATTTTAAAGATGAAAAACACGAATTTAATGCTTGTGATTTTCTAATATATTTTACAATGAACAAAGAAAAGAAAACGAAAAAACGGCTTAAAACCTCCTGAAATGCTGTTTTTGAAGAGTTTTTTGCACAAATGTGACTTAGTGTAAAAAATACAATTTGTTACGTTTTTCTCTCTCTGTATTATACCGATACATCGTCTACATTGATTCCTTGACGGATCAAAAACCGTTTGGCCAAAACTGCAAATAAGATGATGTACGAAAGCCCGAGAACTGGAATTATATAAGAGGCGTGAATACCGATTATATCTGCTAATTTACCTTGAATAGGGGGTATAATGCCACCTCCTAAGATCATCATGACTAAAAATGCAGAGCCTTGCGCAGTATATTTCCCCAGTCCCATAATAGACAAACTGAAAATAGATGACCACATGATGGAACAAGCTAATCCTCCACAGAGTATGGCATAAATCGCTATTGTACCGGAAGAAAATAAGCCGATGAGCATAGCTGTCAGGCCAAACAGTCCGAATACAATTAATGTTCTCGCAGGTTTGTTTTTACTGATATAAAAAGCGAAAATCTGGATAAACACACAGATGATAAATAAATACAAGTGCGAAACATTAAACCCTACCAAGGAATTTACACCTAATATAAGTGCAAAAGCGACTAAAGGTACAAAAAAGGTCGCTGTCTTTTTTTGTTGTTTGCTGAGGTCAAAAGCATTTATAGAACCTGCCCAACGCCCTATCATCAACCCACCCCAATACATAGAAATGTAGGGGGTGATTTCTGAAGACTGTAAAGCTCCGAACTCTTCTAAAGTCAGTAGTTCGCCCAAATTACTGACTATTCCTACTTCTACTCCCACATATACAAATAGGCCCAGCATTCCTAATACAAGTTGTGGGTATCTCATGGCGCCCCAGCCGCTTTTACTTTTCTTTGCGTTACCATAAGCAAATAAAAGTCCTCCTACGACTACAAGCAGAGCGCCGAACAACCAGGCCATTCGTTTTAACTCTAAAGGATATGATACTTTTTCAATTTTCGTGTTTATCTCGGCGATAAACTGCTCACTGCTTGAACTTGAAATCGAGTTTTTTAAAGATTCTATCTGAAAAGCTGCGTCGCTTTTATAACTCATAAAAACTGGAATAAACATAGCCAATAGCAAAACTGTAATGACAATCAAAGTACTTCGAGCTTTATTGGCTTTTTCCATAGGTTCTGAGCTTAATCCGGCAGGTACTTTTTTTGAAAAATAAAATAATGCTGCTGCAAGCAAAAAGAGCAAACCTACGCCTATATATAAATAAACAGCCTTACTTAAAGGAAGGTTCGCTATTTCTTCATTTGAAATCACTTCAAATGTCCCAAATAAAGCAAAACTGATAATTAATGGGCCTAAAGTTGAGCCTAGGGAATTTACTCCTTGCCCTAAATTGACTCGTGAGTCACCTGTTTTGGGGTCTCCAAGCAATACGGCAAAAGGATTAGCTGCTGTTTGCTGTAATGAAAAGCCTAAAGCTACAATGAATAAACCGATCAATAAAGCAGAATATAAATTTACCTCTATGGCGATGATCATAGCTACTGCACCGACGGCTGAAAAAAGAAGACCGTAAATAATACTTTTTTTGAACCCCCATCTGCCAACAATATCATATCCGGAAATTGTACTGGCAACAAATAGTAAGAGAGCGCCTATATAGTAGGCCGTATAAAAAGCGAAGTCTATAAGCTGAGATTGGAACTGGTCAAGATGAAAGTAACTTTTACTAAAAGGAATGAATATACTATTTCCGGCAGCAATAAAACCCCAAAAAAAGAATACGACAATAAGAGTGTATAAAGCGGGGTAATTGGTTGGTTTTGTATTGTTGTTACTCATACGTGAAATTTAAAAAATCCTTAATTACGAGGCGCAACTTACAAATTTAATTTTATTTCTTTCATAAAATCTTCGATTCCTATAAAAAAATGTTATTTTTATGTTAATTGTAAATTTATTTTCATATTTTCTTTGAAAATCCGGTACGAATTATTTTCTTTGTGCCACAGTTCTCATATTTATCCCGAGATATGATGCGTTAACGTTAAATTAATTAAGAACGTATCATTTTCATAAGGTTTCTTGATAAGGTTTAGAAAAAACAAAAATTAAAAAATGTGGAATATTCCTCAATATGAAGGAAGCAAACCCTAAATAAATACATTTTATTTTACGTTAATGAATATTAATGATTTGAGATACAAGCTCGTGTCTGAGTTACGCGAGATTGCTAAAGTAGTAGGTGTAAAAAATGCAGATAAGCTGCGTAAGCAGGAATTGATTGATGGGATTACCGAGCGTGCCAAAGAAGCAGGCGAAGAGGCAGATCAAGACGAGAAAAAATCTGCTACAGAAAGCCCGTCAGAGTCTGATTCAAAAAGTATCGGCGCTGAGCGTCCGAGAAAAAGAATTCGTAGTACTAAAGTAGAATCTATTTCCGGGGCTGATAAGCTAAAAGCTACCAAAAGCTCCACTGCAAATAATGGAAATGATGTAGAAAGTAAAAGACAAAAAGATCCTAAAGCTATAACAAACAAAATTGATAAAGCACCTTTACCGGTAGCCGATTTTGATAATGTTATTGTCAATGAAGGGGTTTTGGAAATTATGCCCGATGGTTATGGGTTTTTACGATCAGCGGATTATAATTACCTTACTTCCCCAGACGACATTTATGTTTCCCAGTCACAAATAAAACTTTTTGGACTCAAAACGGGCGATAATGTGCGTGGAAGTATTCGCCCTCCTAAGGAGGGGGAGAAATACTTTCCTCTTGTTAGGGTAGAATCTATCAACGGGCAGGTGCCTTCCGAAATTCGTGACCGCGTGCCTTTTGATTATCTTACTCCTTTATTCCCCGATGAGAAATTTAACTTGGATATGGGGGCGAAAAATCATTCCATGCGCATCATGGACCTGTTCACACCCATCGGAAAAGGGCAGCGGGGGTTGATTGTAGCGCAGCCAAAAACAGGTAAAACAAACTTGCTGAAAGAAGTGGCCAACGCAATTGCTACCAATCATCCGGAGGCTTATCTTATTATCCTTTTAATAGATGAACGCCCGGAAGAGGTAACAGATATGGCAAGAAGTGTAAAAGCTGAAGTTATTTCGTCTACCTTTGACGAGCCAGCAGACCGACATGTGAAAATCGCAAATATAGTTTTGGAAAAAGCGAAACGTATGGTAGAGTGTGGACATGATGTCGTGATATTGTTAGATTCGATCACACGTTTAGCGAGAGCTTATAATACCGTAGCTCCGGCATCAGGGAAAATTCTTTCCGGAGGGGTGGACGCTAATGCATTGCACAGACCAAAAAGATTCTTTGGGGCGGCACGAAATATAGAGCATGGAGGGTCCTTGACTATATTAGCAACAGCCTTGACCGAAACAGGTTCTAAAATGGACGAAGTGATCTTTGAAGAATTTAAAGGAACAGGAAATATGGAGCTTCAATTAGATAGGAAGCTTTCAAATAAACGGATTTTCCCTGCTATAGATATTACGGCTTCAAGCACGCGTCGGGATGATTTACTGATGGATAAAGATGTGCTGCAACGCTTGTGGGTGCTTAGAAATCACTTAGCAGATATGAATTCCCAAGAAGCAATGGAGTTCTTGCAAACACAGATGAGATCCACACGTTCGAATGAGGAGTTCCTAATCAGTATGAATGGATAAGTAATTTTAGGTTAATTTTTTTAGCCATCTTTGTGTATATAAAGATGGCTTTTTTTATTAAAATGAGACAGCACGTTCCCAATATCATTACTTCTTTAAATTTATTGAGTGGTTGTATAGCCGCTCTGTTGATTTTAGAGGACAATTATCATCAAGCCTTGTTTTTTATTATTGCATCGGGTTTTTTTGACTTTTGTGATGGCCTGACAGCCCGCTTTTTGAATGTGCGTTCGCCTATGGGAAAGGAATTGGATTCTTTGGCAGATGTTATCAGCTTTGGTTTTGTACCTTCCTTGGTAATGTTTACTATGCTCCAAACAGAAAGCCATAGCCAATGGTTGCCTTATTTCGGGTTTTTAATAGTGATATTATCGGCCTGGCGTCTGGCAAAGTTTAATATTGATGAGCGTCAATCTACTGATTTTATAGGTCTGAATACGCCGATGAATACTTTCTTCATTATTTCTTTACCTTTCATCAGAGAGACATACCCACAGTTATTCAGTTCTTATGTGTTGTTGATTATTACTTTGTTGACAAGCTACCTTTTAATATCTGAAATTCGTTTGTTTTCCATGAAGTTCAGTGGATTTTCATGGAAAGAGAATAAATTCAGATTTTTATTTTTATTGATAAGCCTTATTTTTTTAATCTTTCTTAAAATTTTGGCTATTCCGTTGATATTGTTTTTTTATTTTCTTTTTTCAGCGTTGCATTTTTCACAAAGCTATTCCTCTTCTTAGCGCTTAAATATTTTTCAGTTTCTTTTTAAAGTCTATTTGCTGAATACGTATGGCATTCAAAATAGCAATCAAAGCGACACCAACATCGGCTATGACGGCCTGCCACATAGTAGCTAAGCCTATGGTTCCCAATCCGAGCACAAATATTTTCACAGCAAAAGCAATGATTATATTTTGCCAAACAATACGTTTGGTCGCTTTTCCTATGAAAATAGATAACGGTATTTTAGAAGGTTTGTCGTCTTGTATGACCACATTGGCAGATTCTATGGTGCCGTCGCTGCCTAAGCCTCCCATAGCGATGCCTACATCGCTGAGCGCGATGACGGGTGCATCGTTGATGCCGTCACCTACGAAGGCTGTTGTTTTATCCTGTTTGAGGGTTCTAAGTTTTTCTACTTTTTCATCTGGCAATAGATCGCCGTATGCCTGACTTATCCCCAACGTTTTTGCTACTTCCTGCACTACACTGTTTTTGTCTCCACTTAGCATAGTTGTTTTTACTTTCAACTTATCTAAAGCTTGAATGGCGAACGCAGCATCGTTTTTTATTTTATCTGCAATAGTGATATATCCGACGAAGTTCTGATCGTAAGCTATTGCTAAAGTTGTGAATACATTTTCTTGGAGTTTAGCTTCGTATTGTATAGAAAACTTATCAAGTAATTTAAAATTCCCGACTAATAATTCTTTTCCTGCGATTTTTCCTTTTAATCCATGCCCAGGAATTTCTTCTATGGACTGCCAATCCGGAGAGTTAATCACAGGTCCTGCATAACGATGGATAGCTGTTGCAATAGGGTGTGTACTGTGACTTTCCAAAGCATTGACCCAAGATAGAAGTTCAGTTTTATTATATCTATCGTCAAAATATACTTCTTGCACTTCAAATACACCTTCAGTCAAAGTGCCTGTTTTATCCAAAACAACATGTTCTAAATGTGACAGCGTGTCCAAATAATTTCCTCCTTTGACCAGTATTCCGTTTTTACTAGCGGCACCGATGCCTCCAAAATATCCCAGCGGAATGGAAATAACCAAAGCACAAGGGCAGGAAACAACTAAGAAGATTAGCGAACGGTAAAGCCAATCTTGAAAAACATAGTTTTCTACAAAAAAGTAAGGCAGAAAACAAATAGCTATAGCGGCATACACGACTATAGGTGTATATACTTTTGCGAATTTTCTGATAAATAATTCTGTAGGCGCTTTTTCGGAAGACGCATTCCTAACTAGCTCTATAATTTGACTGAGCTTGCTGTCTTGGTAGGTGGCGCTGACTTTTATACGCACTGGATTTTGCACATTGATCATTCCAGCGAGCACCTTTTCGGAAGTTTTTATATTTCTTGGGACACTTTCGCCCGTAAGGGCAGAAGTGTCGAATACGCCTTGAGCGGATAGCATTTCTCCATCCAGACCTACTTTTTCACCTTGACGTACCAAGATGATATCGTCTATTGTCGCATTTTCGGCTTTGATACGTTGATTAGCATCGCCTTGAATAAGGGTGACCTCATCAGGCCTTTGGTCTAAAAGCCCACGGATATTTAATGAAGCGCGGGAAACCGCCATATCTTGGAAAACCTCGCCTACCGCATAGAACAGCATGACGGCCACGCCCTCGGGATACTCCCGGATTGCAAAGGCACCTATGGTCGCTATGCTCATCAAGAAAAATTCAGAAAACACTTCTCCTTTCCGTATACCTTGATAAGCTGCTCTCAGCACAGGAAAACCTATGAGAAGATAAGCGCTTAAATACCAAGAAAAACGAAGGATTTCAGTGCTTTTCCAAACATGAAGAGTAGAAAAATCTAAAGCTATTCCAGTACTCAACATTAAAAAAGCAACAATAGGCAGTTGAAACGTCTTTAATAAATCTTTTACTTTCGGTGATTCCGTAGCATCAAAATCTACCTCTCCATGCTCATGGTCATGGTGAGAACCGTGTGCAGTATGTGTATGTGCCATCGATATTTGTGTTAAAGTATTTTGTCTGGAAATGTATAAAAAAAGAGAATGCAATGCTATTGCAAAGTGCTTTTTACACAATTTTCGCAAACACCTCTTGCGTGAAGTTGTATTTCATCGATGACGATAGAAGAATAAGTGTTTTTGGGCAAATATATATCTTCTCTACAGGTGGTTTTTTTGCATATTCTGCAGAATAAATGTAAATGCTGATCGTGGTGGCTATTGGCTTCGCATTCTTCATGACATAAAGCATATTTACTGGTATTGTCTTCTTGGAAACTGTGTGCTAAGCCTTTTTCTTCAAAAGTTTTTAAAGTGCGGTAGATTGTAGTTCTATCAGCAGGATAGAGGGTTTTTTCCATATCCGAGAGGGACAGCGCACTATTTTTTTTCTGCAATAGTTCCAATACTAATATACGCATAGGGGTAGGAATGATATCTTTTGATTGGAGTGTTTTTTCTATAACCTTCTTCATTACTTCCTTTTTGTATGAGTTGCGAAGCTCGTTCTACACTGAATAAATATACTTTTTATTTTTCAAAAAGGGATATATAGGGGAAGAAATTTGACATAAGGTTGATTTCAGTGGCAAAAGTTGAGTGTTCTATATCATTAAGCGGGTAAAGATTCTTTATTGTGATTATTATGTAAGCTTTGGTTTCTACATTATTACTTTATACTATTGTCCAACATATAAACAATATTAAATGAAAGTTGATATATTTGGTTTTGGTTATAAATTAATAAGAAATGATTAGAAAAGGCTTAGCAAAGGATTTACAAAAAATTAACTCTCCAACAATGGCAGATATTGTTGAAGTGAGATTAATAGAGTTTTTGAAGAAAAGAGCTTTTAAGCCAGGCGATACTCTTCCAAAAGAGATGGAGATAGCTGAAGCTTTAGGTGTTAGTAGGAACATCGTGCGTGAAGGCTTAAGTAGATTAAAAATGTTAGGATTAATTGAATCCAGAAAAAAAAGAGGAACCGTTTTTGTGAATCCTGATATATTAGGAACATTTGAAAAAATATTAGATCCACTAATCATAGATGATGCTACTTTAAAAGATATTTTCGAACTTCGATTAGTTTTAGAAATGGGTTTAGGGAAATTATTATTTCGTAACAAGACACATAAAGATATTGTTGATTTAGAAAAAATAGCTAAAAATCAAGATTTAGAAGATGATACTTTCCGTATTAAACATGAAGTTAGTTTTCATGGCAAATTATATGAAATAACGGGAAATGATACATTAAAGAGATTCCAGAAAATGTTATTACCAATATTTGGCTATGTAACATCAATGGAAGATAGACCTATTCGTGGTAAGACAAGCCATCTTGACTTAGTAGAAATCCTTCGAAACGGAACTATAGAGGATTTTAATAAAGGAATGGAAGAGCATCTGCAACCTCATTTTGACCGGCTTGATTTTTTAAAAAATCAACGTAATGATTAAGTACTTTGATTTGGCTAAAAGCCCTGAGGCAGCGCTGCCCGATTCAAATATTCTAGACGCCACACCAAAATAAGAGATTATCTGTCTATAGTTTTCAAATATCTTGATGCCATTATCAGGATGATCGGCAGATTGGCGCTTCGCTGGCCTATCCCAGAAATACTCCTAAATTTTCTCTCAACTGACCATAACTTTATTTATAAAACCCTAATACAACATGTAATAAAATAATTTAACATTTAAAAGCAGCATTATAAATATATAATAGATTAGCTTGTAGCCCTTGGCAAAGGGATTTTATCATTTATTAAAACAATATATCAATATCGTTACAAACAGAGATTGGAGGAAATTTTGTCATGTTGAGGAGAAAGTACATATTTGTACTTATGTACTACATAAGTGCTAATTATATTTTTAAATCATTTTAATTATGAGACTATTTTTACTATTAACTATTCCTTTAAGCTTAGCTCTTATCCCTTTTCAGGAAATTAGTGC
>JAJYRG010000155.1 GCA_021794195.1 Bacteroidota bacterium | reverse complement strand
TTCGGAATCATTAAGTTCTAAAAAGAGTTACCTCTTTACATCCTATAGATATTTTTATTCTATCTGCACCTTTCTCTGCTCTTTATAATTTCCTACCTAAAAAATCCCTATCTGTTTTATAGGTATTTATACGGGTTAATGCAGTGTTTATACCTTTAGCCACAATTAAACCGCTACAGCCCGCCTCTCTTTCTATTTATTAGAAATTATTTTTCGTAAATTGTAATGTTTTTTTGACGGTAAATTATTTACAATTAATAAAGGATAAAATAATTTGGATTATACTATTATGTCTCGTTTAAAACCTCCTTAGTGGGTCGGCTTTAAACATTCGCCAAGTTTCTAATATTTATATTATATTTAACTGTAGTAAAAAAACAAATACTTTCTAAAAGTAAATCTTTTATGACAACTCCGCATAATGCACCTATTAGGCAATCGCTCCTCCAAGAATTTGGCTTTCTTATCGTGACAGATATACATCTTAATATAGTGGGTATAAGCGAAAGAGCGCTCTCTTTAATTCGCAAAAGTGCTGATCAGGTTTTAGGGGCATCTGTAGAAGAGTATTACTCCGATGCATTTGAACATTTGATCAAAAGACACCTCCCTCTTCTTCATCTTTTCATTTCCAAGAAAACTCCTAAGCAAGTTTTATTAGATAAAATAGATGGAAAAAAGCATTACTTTAATTTCAGCAAAAGTGAAGAATATATTTATATAGAATGGGAAAAGCAGACACAAAAGCAGATATCTGCTACGAAAATGACCGGCCTAGGTTATTTATTCGAACGCTCTTATTTCAACGACTGGAATATGGTATGTAAAGCTGTGAATGATCTCTTAGGCTATGATCAGGTCGTTGTTTTTCAAGTTCAGGATGGTGGGCAAGGAAAAGCCATTGCAGAATATAGACCGCAAGGTCCTTTGGAGTATTTAGGAAAGGAAGTTTCCAATTTACTTTATTCCCAAGAAGTATCTTCTTTTTATGAAAGCCTTTCATACCGGTATATACCTAACTTCGGAAAACAGAAGCAGAACTTCTATTCCAAAGATAAGGATACGATAGATTTACTTTGCTCACAATTGGCACCTTTACCCAAACTTCATAAGCTTTACTTACAGTACAAAAAAATAGAAGCCTTAGTCTGCTTTCCTCTTTTCATGGGTACAAAATTTTGGGGAGGTGTGGTTGCTTATAGTAATACCCCCAAAAAAATAGATCGCCAAAGCAGAAAGCTTTGCTCGTTTATTGTTCAAAATTCTATGCGAAAATTTGAAAACGTGTTGACACAAGAGCATTTAGAATATAAAGAACGGGTACATCATGCGAATATTACGATTGCTGAGCGTTTACAGGAAATGCCAACGCCGAACTGTGCCATGGTGGACAGCATGGGGCTTCTTACAAAAACCATAGGGGCAGATGGAATGGCAATTTATCACCATGGCGATGTCTTTTTCCATAATCTATCTCCGACAGAAAATCAATTTCATCAGATTATCACCTTTCTTCAAAAACACAACAAAAAAAGGATTTTCAAGGATCATAACTTCAGGCTAAACCGCCACTCTCATATAGACGGCAAGCTCCCTTTTGCCGGACTTCTCGCTTACTGTGTGGATCCGGAAAAAGAACATTATCTGATTTGGTTCAGGAAAGAAGTGGTATCAACCGTACTCAATTTAAATAAATTTTACAATAGAACCTCGGCAGATTTTGGGAATAAAGAAAAATTAATGATAGAAGAAAAAATAGCAGATTCAGCTATTCCATGGAATGAGAATGAAATCTACTTTGTGGAAAACTTACATCATCTTATTACAGAATCCATCGTCAGTAAGACCCGGGAGCAGGAAGCTTTGACAGAAAGTCTGCGAAATTTCAATACCGAGCTCGAAATGCTCACCTATACACTCTCACATGACTTAAAAAATCCTCTTTCCATCTTAAAAATGGGTCTGCAGTTTTTACAAAACTCTTCTGCTCATATTTCCGCCCAGAAGCGGGCAAGCTGGTACAGAAACATGTTGGAAAGTGTAGATAATATAGAAGATATCATCAACAATACTGTAGAGCTCAGCCAAAGCCGTACCGAAATTTTGACCAAAGATCCTACCCCCATGGCATCTAAGATCCACCGGATTTGTAAAGAAGCTTGTTTGATACACGACAGTAAAAACTGTCAATTTCACTTCGGCCAGCTTTTTCCAATATGGGGAGAAAAAAGCACTTTATATCAAGTGTTTTTAAATTTGATTACCAATGCTGTAAAATACTCGAGCTCCAAACCGGAACCTCAGGTGTGGATTCACAGTGAAGAAAATAATGGTGAAATCTTTTATACAATCCGTGATAACGGCATTGGTATCCCTTCACAGCATTTGCCCCATATCTTTAAAAAGTTCGCAAGAGCTGAAAATGCCACAAAGTTTAAAGGTACCGGTATTGGCCTCGCTTTAGTAAAAAGGATAATAGAACGCCTGGAAGGTGAAATAAATATTTATTCGCAAGAAAATGAAGGCACGAGGGTGGTAGTA
>JAJYRG010000072.1 GCA_021794195.1 Bacteroidota bacterium | reverse complement strand
TTGTTAAAATACTTTCTTTCATAGTGGTCCCCCGAACAATTGAATCATCAATAACCACTACTGTATCTTCATTATTACGCACCAGTCCATAGGTAGTGTCATACACATGCTGTACAAGTTCTTGCCGGTGGACATCCTGTGTGATGAAAGTTCGAAGCTTAGCATCTTTCACATTCAATTTTTCAAAACGCGGTGAAATGCTCAAGACATCATTCATCTCCTGTTCATTTACTTTGTGTGCCTTATTTAACAGTATTTCCTTTTGGTAGTTCCGGACATATTCATGTATGCCTTCTACGATTCCATAAAATGAAACTTCTGCGGTGTTGGGAATAAAAGAAAACACTGTATTTTTGATATCATACTTTATTTCTTTCAAAAGCTGGGGGCAAAGCAAGCTTCCCAACTTCTTCCGCTCTGTATAAATATCTTTATCCGATCCCCGGGAAAAGTAAATGCGTTCGAAAGCACAAGATCTTTTTTCTGTGGGTTCCTGAAACATTTCTTCCGAAACACTTCCATCCTTTTTCACGATTAACGCATAGCCAGGCTTTATTTCCATAACTTCTTCCACCGGCACATTAAAAGCCGTTTGTATAGCCGGTCTTTCGGAAGTGACGACTAATACCTCATCATCCTTATAATAGTATGCCGGGCGAATCCCTGCGGGATCACGCATCACAAACCCATCTCCGTGTCCAAACATACCTGCAATCGTATATCCACCGTCCCATGTCTTAGCCGACCGCCGCAAAATAGCTGCAACGTCAAGTTCTTTGGCTATTTTTTTACTTATTTCAACGTTTTTATATCCTTGTCTTTTATGTAAGTCAAATAAACGCTGATTCTCATCATCTAAAAAATGTCCTATTTTCTCTAATACAGTCACTGTGTCCGCCTGCTCTTTCGGATGTTGGCCTAAATCATAGAGTTGTTCGAGCAACTCATCCACATTCGTCATATTAAAATTTCCGGCTAACACCAAATTACGGCTCATCCAATTGTTCTGCCTTAAAAAAGGATGACAGCTTTCAATACTGTTTTTACCATGTCCCCCATCTCTCAAATGACCCAATAAAAGCTCACCTGTAAAACTCACATTACGCTTCAACCATTCCGTATCTTTAAACTTACGGGGGTAGGCTCTCTCTGCTCCTGCGAATTTTTTATGTAAATATTCAAAGATGTCCGATATAGGCGATTTCTTATTAGACCTATATCTGCTTATGTAGCGGTGACCCGGTTCTACATCTAATTTTATGGTAGCCACGCCGGCACCATCTTGCCCCCTATTATGTTGTTTTTCCATCAGGAGGTATAATTTGTTTATTCCATAAAATGGAGTTCCATACTTTTCTTGATAAAATGAGAGGGGCTTTAAAAGTCGAATTAGTGCTATTCCACACTCATGTTTTATTACGTCACTCATGGGTTTTTGTATTAAACATCAAAGGTAGTAATTATTTTTACGTACAAAATATATAAGTTTTAATAATAAAAAAGCATAGTTTTTTTAAATATATTTATCACAATGCCTTCCAGATAATATAAAGAGTTTGTAGAATAAAAGAAGATGTATTAGCACGTTAAATAACCCGAACCGGACAAGAGTTTATAGAAACCGATATGGGACATATAAGAACCGTTGAGCTTTCATCCGGAGTTTTACCATCCTTTTTTTTAATAGGTCAACCATTCTTCCACCTCATTCTTCGGCAAGATCAGGCGAAGTTTGCCCTGGGCGTAACTGGCAGCTTCGTAGGGATTATACAGTAGAATAATCTGGTCATCACCAAAAGCGATATTTTCCGGTAAAGCGAATTTCCCGTCTTCAAAGAAAAAACCGGCTGCATTGAGATCTGTATCCGCAGGAACTTCATATTTCTCTCTAAATTTTTCTTCCGCAAAACCTGTAAAGCCGGAGATGTCGGCAATAAAATCACTCTGTGACAAATAGTTACCCGATTCTGCATCAAAATTAAGGAAATGGATCCCATTATAACCATGGGCACCCCCCATATACAGGTAAAAATCTGTTTTCAATACTACAGTACGCTGGTTTTGATTTACAATTTCTTGTTCTGTAAAGGCTTCATATACCGGGGCCGCATCTGGGTGTTGTTCCTTAAAAGTAAAATAATCTTCCGCAAAAGCATTGACAGCCCCTTGTATATCTTCCGCCTCGGGAGTACCTTCCTGTAAAGCGTCATTAAATATCTCAGTCAGATCCTCGTTGATCTTTTTATTAACATTTTTACTAAAATCGGATTCATCGGTAAACTTAAGGTATTCTACTTTGATATCCGGATAAACACTATCTTGATAGGTAATAAAACGCGTGGTATCCAAATGGATATTTTCTATTTTAAATTTCTCGCGCTTTTCAGGTGTTTTTTTTGTGTTATTCACACAGCCACTGATACATAATGCTGCAAACAATATCAAAGAATAGTTTTTCATCGCCTTATACAGTTGATATTCAATAGCAAGGTAAAAATATTTTTTTACTCAAGGCATCTTTTTAACAAGAAATCCTCTTAACTTCCCTTCTGGATCTATATAATGAAAGTAAATATCCCCCTGACAAGCTAAAATAAAAGTAAGCTAATATAGTAGGGTACTTTTATTGTTTTTTTATTCAATTATCTCTTTAACCTCTCCTATAATACGTTCTGAAAGTGCATCGGCAGCACTTTGTGTAGGCGCTTCTGTGTAAATCCGGATAATAGGTTCTGTATTCGACTTCCGCAAATGCACCCATTCCGTCGCAAAATCAATTTTCAATCCGTCTATAGTGCTGTGGTTTTCATGGCTGTACATCTCTCTCATTTTCTCCAACAGGGCGTCAATATCCAAATCCGGTGTCAATTCGATTTTATTTTTCGACATTCTATATTGTGGTAAAGAAGCTTTATAGATCGATATAGGAGTGTTTAGTTGCGCTAAATGTGTCAGAAATAAGGCTATACCCACCAATGCATCTCTGCCATAGTGTGATTCGGGATATATGATTCCTCCATTTCCTTCTCCTCCTATAACCGCTTTCACTTCTTTCATTTTGGTTACCACATTCACCTCTCCTACAGCAGCAGCAAAATACTCTCCGCCATGTTTTTCTGTAACATCTTTTAATGCCCGCGTAGAAGACAGGTTAGATACTGTATTTCCTTTTACATGGCTCAATATATGATCGGCAACTGCCACCAACGTATATTCTTCGCCAAACAATTCTCCATCTTCCATCATAAACACAAGCCGATCTACATCTGGATCTACCGCTATGCCCAAATCGACTTTATTTTCTACTACAGCTGCAGAAAGATCAGTCAAGTTTTCTTTTAAAGGTTCCGGATTGTGCGGAAACTCTCCATTCGGTGTGCAGTGTATCTTGTGAATAGTATTTACACCAAGGGCTTCCAATAAAGCCGGAACGAATATCCCTCCGCTGCTATTGACAGCATCCACCGCTACAGAGAAATTCGCTTTTCGAATCGCTTCTACATCCACAAGCTCCAAATCTAAAACGGCTTGAATATGCTTCTGCAGGTAAGAATCGTCTTGTTTATAAGAACCTATTTCATCAATTTCAGAAAAATCAATATCCATACTTTCCGCTAATGCCAATACTTCTTTTCCTTCTTTATCACTAATAAACTCACCATCAGCATTTAGCAGCTTTAAAGCATTCCATTGTTTAGGATTATGGGAAGCGGTCAAAATAATCCCTCCCGCTGCTTTTTCCATGGGTACGGCCACTTCTACAGTAGGTGTTGTAGAAACACCTAAATCGACGACTTCAGCGCCTATCCCCATCAGTGCACCCACTACCAAATGATTTACCATTTCGCCGGAAAGACGGGCATCTCTACCTATTACAATCTTTTTGTTTTCTGATTTTTCCAAGAGGATTTTCCCAAAAGCAGAAGTAAATTTCACCACATCAAAAGGAGTTAAAGAATCTCCGGATCTCCCGCCAATAGTCCCCCGAATACCTGAAATAGATTTTATAAGTGTCATATAGCAAATATTTGAAAGACAAAAATAGGCTTATTTCAGGTAAATGTGAAAATTTGTTTGGAAATAACTAACAAATTGCACTACCTTTGATACTAATCAAGCAGTTGTATACGACACTCAGCGTTGTCATTTTCATGTTGGAGTATATTTTAAATATTGACCAGGAAATTTTCCTTTCCATCAATCAAGGTTGGAGCAACTCTTTTTTTGATTGGTTGCTTCCTATATTACGAAACCCATTCTCTTGGGCTCCTTTATATTTGTTTCTGATTATATTTTTCATCCGCACATACGGCAAAACGGGAATCTACATCGTGGCTATGTCACTGGTTACAGTGGGTATCACAGATAGTGTTTCATCCCATATTATAAAGAAAAAAATAGAGCGTGTACGTCCATGCAACGACCCGGTTTTTAAAGAAGATGTAACTTTAAGGGTCCGTTGTGGATCGGGCTTCAGCTTCACTTCATCACACGCGGCCAATCATTTCGGGCTTGCCCTCTTCTGGATTTTCCTGTTTGGAAGAAAATGGCGCGCCACCTCCCTGCTCGCTATCTCCTGGGCTTTATTGATCGGTATCTCTCAGGTGTATGTAGGGGTTCATTATCCGCTTGACATACTAGTCGGTGGCCTTTTCGGAATTCTGGTAGGTTTAGGAACAGGCTTTCTATTTAAGAGCTTCGTACCCGCATTTTTTATAAACAAAGCTGACATCTCTACTTCCGATGAATAGTTACCTCATTGTTGCTATACTTTTTATTTCAGCCTTATTCAGTGGTTTATCTGTTTTTTTAGTCAGAAAAGACAATACGACTCTCCTCAAATTAATATTGTCTTTTAGTGGGGCCTTTTTATTTTCCATCACTGTAATACATCTCATTCCAGAGGTCTATCACAGTCGGGAAACCGCACCGGAAACGATCGGTTTTTTTATTTTAGGAGGTTTTGTTTTCCAACTGATATTAGAGCATTTTTCACAAGGGATCGAACATGGGCATATTCATGCCATTCCCAATAAAGCTTTTCCTTTGGGCATTATGATCAGCCTTTGCCTGCATGCTTTTTTAGAAGGGATGCCGATAGCCGCAGGACACCAAAGTGAATTGGTATTCGGAATAGCCATACATCATATCCCGGCTTCTTTTGCTTTAGGCAGTCTCCTGATCAATGCTTCCATAACAAAAAATAAAGTCATTTTTTTACTGACTCTTTTTGCTATAATGACCCCTCTGGGTTTTCTTATCAGCAAATTCCTAAGCCATGGTTCATACGGGAATATCAGCTCTTATTTTGATAAAATAATGGCTCTCGTGATCGGTATCTTTTTACATATATCCACCACTATCCTATTTGAATCCGGATCAGCAAACCATCATGTATTCAATCGAAAAAAAATGATCGCTATCTTCATCGGTATTTTAGTAGCCGTTATCAGTCTTTATGTCGTATAACGCTTTCTCTTAATGAAAACCCACTTACTCTTAAAAAACAAAAGCAGGTGGATAAAGCGGATTAATTATAGATATGCCTCAAAATGCTTCAAGATAATACTATATTCGCATATATATTGTTTTTAAATAGGACATGCAGCTAAAAAAATATAAATTTAAATATCTTCTATCTACAGCTTTATTATCTTTTCATTTTGTTTTAGGGTACAGTCAAAAGAATTATCCAGAGGAAACTCCTAAACAAGAACTTCGTTACGAGAATAAAGAATACATATCTTCCATAAAAAGCGTACAGTTATACCCCTTAGAAAAAGAAGCACAGCTCCCTATTATACAGCTAAATACAGACGATCAACTTATCTTAAGCTTTGATGATCTCCGTGCGGATCACCGGGATGTATACATGAGTTTAGAATATTGTGATGCAGACTGGCAGCCCAGCAGAGTTTCACAATTGGACTATGCCGAGGGGTACAACGAAGATAGAGTTGTAGAAATTAATGCTTCTATATCCACCGTCTATCCATACACTCATTATGAAGCTTCGTTTCCCAATGAATACCTAAAACCCAAAATAGCTGGTAATTATTTACTGAAAGTATATGAAGATGCGGATGAGGAAAAGCTCCTATTGACAAGGAAATTTTATGTTCTAAAAGACATTATGAATGTACAGGCTTCAGTTGAACCGTCGCCCAACGTGTCAAACCGGGCATCCCATCAAAAAGTAAACTTACGACTTTCTATGGCCTCTATTACGGTACAAAATCCCCATAGAGACTTGAGTGTTCAGGTTATGCAAAATAAAAGAGAAGACCTTACTATAAGTGTGGATGAACCCAGCAAGATAGACCCCAGCGAATTGGTTTACAAGCTACCCAACACCTTAGATTTCAAAGGGAATAACGAGTTTTTGTTTGCTGATTTAAGAAGTTTTAAAATGGGTTCTGAAGATATAAAATCAATCTCCCGCGATACAGGTATCCACATCAATTTACAGGAAGATGAAGTGCGTATAGGGCAAAAATATGCTTCCACATATGATGAAAATGGAAATTTCTATATACGAAACATGGATTACAATGATGATAATCTGGAAGGAGATTATGCAGAAGTAACTTTTTCTCTAAAAGCTCCACCATTAGCCGAAGGAACAATCCACGTCATAGGTGCATTCAATAATTTCAGCGCCGATTCGGACAGTCAACTTGAATATAAAGAAGATGAGGGTTTTTGGAAAACAGATCTTTTCTTAAAGCAAGGCCTATATGATTATGACTACGTCTTAAAAAAACCAGATGGACAAGTAGAGACAGATGCCTTTTCAGGTTCTTATTTTGAAACGGGTAATACTTATCAAGTACTTATCTACTATAAACGTCCCGGCACCTATTGGGATGAACTGATAGGCTATCAAGAGGTCGGAATCAATAATAAAAACAATTAAACTAAAGTGAGTCAAAAAAACCAGAACAATCTAAAAAGAGGGTTAAGCAACCGGCACATCCAACTCATTGCTTTAGGTGGGGCTATTGGCACCGGTTTGTTCCTCGGAATCGGGAAAGCGGCTATATTAGCAGGTCCGGCGGTTATCTTGGGGTATGCCATAGCCGGGCTTATCGCCTTTTTCATCATGAGGCAATTAGGCGAAATGGTGGTAGAAGAACCTGTATCGGGTAGTTTTAGTTATTTTGCAAATAAATACTGGGGGCCGTTTGCCGGATTTTCATCCGGGTGGAATTATTGGATTTTGTACATTTTGGTAAGTATGGCTGAACTTACGGCTATAGGCGTTTATATACAATATTGGTGGCCTGAAATTCCCCTTTGGGTTTCCAGCAGCTTCTTTTTTCTCGTTATTAACGCTATAAATTTAGCTTCGGTAAGGGTCTTCGGAGAAGCAGAGTTTTGGTTTTCTATCATTAAGGTCGCTGCAATAATCGCCATGATTGCCTTCGGTTCCTATTTATTAATCAGCGGAACAGGAGGCGACAAAGCCACTATAACCAACCTATATAATGATGGGGGATTTTTCCCAAAAGGATGGCTGGAAAAAGACACTCATGACAACTACCAAGGTTTGTTGGCGGCACTTGTCATCATTATGTTTTCATTTGGAGGCTTGGAATTAATAGGTATTACTGCCGCCGAAGCAGATAATCCGGACAAAACAATCCCTAAAGCCACTAATCAGGTATTGTATAGAATCCTTGTCTTTTATATAGGTTCCCTGATTATTTTATTTGCGCTTTTACCTTGGAAAGAAATAACAGAAGATACCAGCCCGTTCGTTATGGTCTTTGATACATTAAACCATTTACAACTCCATATATTTGGAAAAACAATATACATCAATAAACTAATATCCAATGGGTTAAATATCATTGTCTTAACAGCAGCTTTATCTGTATACAACAGTTGTGTGTATTCCAATAGCCGTATGCTGTATGGTTTGGCAGAACAAGGAAATGCCCCTAAGCTTTTGATGAAATTAAATAAAAACCATGTTCCTGTATTGGGCATACTTGTTTCTGCAATTTTCGCAGTGCTTTGTGTCCTCATTAATGTAATGATTCCTGAGGATGCGCTTAATATCTTCATGTCTTTAGTGGTTTCTTCCTTAATTATCAATTGGATAATGATCAGTTTAACACATATATTTTTCAAAAAACAAAAGCTAAAACAAGGCATAAAAACTAAATTCCCGACTCTTCTATACCCTCTAACAAATTACTTATCCTTATTTTTCTTAGGGGGTGTTTTGGTTATGATGTGGTTTACAGGTCTCAAATTATCGGTGGAACTTATCCCCATCTGGTTAGCTGTTCTCTATTTAGCTTATTATGTACTTTATAAAGTAAAAAAGAAAAAGGAAGCATAATGATAGACTATACTTCCTTTTCTACTCCTAACTTATAAAGAAAACTAACCTTCGATGGCTTTCACTCCCGGAAGCACTTTTCCTTCCATGTATTCTAACAGCGCTCCACCTCCTGTACTTACATAACTCACTTTATCCGAAAAACCGAACTTTGTGATGGCTGCCGCTGAATCTCCTCCTCCTATCAAAGAAAAAGCCCCTTGCTCCGTAGCATCTACGATAGCTTCAGCTACTGTTTTAGTACCCTTAGCGAAGGTATCCATCTCAAAAACGCCCATAGGACCGTTCCATAAAATAGTTTTCGAAGCCCGGATAATCTCTGCAAATTTTTCTCCGGATACTTTACCAATATCCAGTCCCATCTTATCTGCTGGAATTTGATCGTTCGGGCCGTCATAGACTTCCGCATCATTTGCAAAACGGTCCGCTATTTGAGAATCGGTAGGAATATATAATTTTACTCCTTTTTGTTTCGCTTTTTCTACTAATTCATTTGCCAGATCCAATTTATCCAGTTCTACCAAAGATTCCCCTATCTCTCCCCCTTTTGCTTTCACAAAGGTGTAAGCCATACCTCCACCTATGATTAAGTTGTCCACCTTATCCAACAGAGTATCAATTAATTGTATTTTATCAGACACTTTCGCTCCGCCCATTATCGCTGTAAAAGGCCGCTCAGGTTTCGAAAGCACTTTCCCGGCATTTTTCAGCTCTTCTGCCATTAAATATCCAAAGTATTTTTTTCCTTCAAAGAACTGAGCTATTACCGAAGTGGAAGCATGGGCCCTGTGCGCCGTACCAAAGGCATCATTGACATAGACATCCCCCAATTCTGCAAGCTTTTCTGCAAAGGCTACATCCCCATTTTCCTCTTCACTATGAAAGCGAAGGTTTTCCAACAACAATACTTCTCCGTTCTTCAAGCTATTGGCTTTTGTCTGCGCCGCTTCTCCTATACAATCTTCTGCAAATTGAACATCTACCGCTAAAGCTTTATGTAATTTAGCAACGATATGCTTTAAGGAAAACTCATCAGAGGGCTTGCCTTTCGGACGCCCTAAATGAGACATGAGTATCAACGCTCCACCGTCTGTTAATATTTTTTTCAAAGTAGGCAAAGCCCCGCGTATCCGGGTGTCGTCAGTAACCTCAAAATTATCATCTAAAGGGACATTAAAATCTACCCTTACAAGGACCTTCTTATCTTTAAAATTAAAATCATCAATTGTTGTCATATTTCTATTTTTTGTTTCTTATTCCTAGGTGAACGCTAACTAAGTAAAACGCTCTTATTCTTTTCTTTATTTAAAATATTTCTACTTCATAGGGCATTTTAGCCAAAACACCTGTTTGCCCTGTGGCATTTTTTAAAGTCTCCAAATGCTTTCCCCACTCTCCCATCTTATTCTTCATAAAGGCCTCTTGTATTTTATCCGATCCCGTCTTGAAAAATGAACTCCATGGATCTGTTTCTTTTGGGTATTTTTGGATTTTATATTCTTCTAAATCAGCTTTAGTTGCTGCTGCAGAAATCGCTCTTTCCAAATCACCGATATCGTCCACCAGACCTAATTCCACTGCTTGCTCGCCTGTCCACACACGGCCCTGCCCCATGCTGTCCACTTCTGCAGAACTTATTCCACGGCCATCCGCCACGCGTTGTAAAAAAGTATCATATATCTGATTTACATTTATCTGAACAATAGCTTTTTCTTCTTCGGTCAACGGTTGGGTAGGGTCTGTGCCCATAGCCGCAAACTTACCCGTTTTTACATTGTCAAAATATATTCCTAATTTTTCGTTCATCAATTTTTTGAAGTTGGGTATAATACCAAACACACCTATTGACCCTGTAAGAGTTGTCTTTTCGGCAAAAATAGAATCTGCGGCTGCCGAAATATAATACCCCCCTGATGCCGCATAATCCCCCATAGATACCACGATGGGTTTCTCTTTTTTCGTTAATTCGACTTCACGCCAGATTACTTCCGACGCTAAAGCAGAACCTCCGGGCGAATTCACACGCAAAACCACTGCTTTTACATTTTCGTCTTCGCGAAGTGCCCTTAATTCTCTTGAAATACGATCGCCGCCAATATTGGATTCCATACCTTCTCCGTCTTCTATCGCTCCGTAAGCGTATAAAACAGCGATTTGTTCTCTTTCTTTTGAGTATTTACCTTTTTTATTATAGGACAGTAAGGAAACGGAAGGGATCTTTTTCTCCTGATCGATGTCTAACTTTTCTTTTAAAACGGATAACACCTCATCTTTATAAACTGTTCCGTCCACAAAATTATGCTCATAAGCATTCTCCGCATTCCGAATGGCAAAACGATCGGCAATCGCCTTTAGACTGTCTACCTCAAGATTTCTCGATGAGGAAATATCCAGTAAAAAAGTATTGTAAATACTATTTAAAAACGAATTTACCTGCTCTTTATTGGGCTCGCTCATATCGTTACGTATAAAAGGTTCTACTGCACTTTTGAAAGTTCCCACCTTCACTACTTGCATTTCCACCCCCAGTTTATCAAAAGCTTCTTTCATAAACACAGTAGATGAAGCTAACCCTCTGAAATCTAAAATACCTTGAGGATTGACAAATACACTATCGGCAACACTTGCCAGGTAATATGCTTTTTGAGAATACATATCACTGTAAGCGTAAATAAATTTTCCTGATGTTTTAAAATCTTTCAAGGCTTCTCGAATCGTCTGCAAACTCGCAAATCCGGTAGAAACAATGGAAGGAGTCAGGTAAATACCTTTGATATTATCATCCTCTTTCGCTAGGCTAATGCGTTCAAGGATGAGATCCAAACCTATACTTTTGACCCCTCGGTAACCCGGGATATCAAGATTATTGAAAGGGTTATTTTCATTTTTCTCTGTAATTTGATGATCCAGAGATATATGCAGTACCGAATTAGCTTTTATTTCTTTTTCAGCCGAAGGACTGGATTGTTTGACCGCAGAAACGATAATAAACGTAAGAAATATTATAAGTATAAAGGTTGATACGATAATCCCTACTACAGTAGCTAAAACATATTTTAAGAAAGATTTCATAGTGGTAAAAAATATTTGACGTAAAAATAAACTTTATTATTTGTTTAATTAAAGTTTTATTGAAAAATTCGCCCTAATGAATCGTTTATTTTTATCACTAGGAGGGAATGAAGGGAACGTATTGGACAATATACGACTTGCCCATCAATATCTCACCGAAACTGTTGGAAAAATCCGACAAAGTTCTCATGTGTACCAAACCCATGCATGGGGAAATGAAGATCAACCGGATTTTTTAAACGAATGTATAGAAGTGCAAAGCTCTCATACAGCTGAAGAAATATTACAACATTGTCTGGATATCGAAAAAAAAATAGGGAGAAAACGGCAAGAAAAATGGGGGTCCCGTCCTATTGATATAGACATACTATTTTTTAATGCCGAGGTGATCAATCGGGAAAATTTAATCGTTCCACACCCTTATCTGCATAAACGAAATTTTGTGTTGATCCCTCTTCTGGAAATAGCCCCTGATTTTGTTCACCCTATTTTCAAAAAAAGCATAGGTATTTTAGCACAAGAATGTGCAGATCCTTTAGAAGTGAAAAAGACTTCCCTCATTTTATGATTTCCAGGTCAAAAAGCAAGGTTATGGCAATCACCTAAGCCGATTGTAAGATCCAAAGAAGTCCTTACCCTTTCCCAACGATGGTTTATAGCACCTTCAAATGAGGTATGGTTGCAAAAGATAGCTTCCGGCTCATCTTGGAAACCTGCCTTCTCTAAAACAGCCTAAATCAAAGTGAAAATTTTCCAAGTAACTCTTTCATTTCCAATTTTTAATAATTATCTTTGCAGACTTAATATTTTATAGGAAAAAATTAAATTTAACAAAAAAAGGTAAATGCCTACTATTCAACAATTAATTAGGAAAGGTAGAGTAGCTACGGAGGAAAAGAGTAAATCCCCGGCATTGGACGGTAGTCCACAGCGAAGAGGCGTGTGTACACGTGTATACACTACTACCCCTAAAAAACCAAACTCTGCAATGCGTAAAGTAGCTCGTGTGCGTCTTACCAATGGTAAGGAAGTAAACGCATACATTCCGGGCGAAGGTCATAATCTACAGGAACACTCAATTGTATTAATTAGAGGCGGTCGTGTTAAAGACTTACCGGGTGTTCGTTACCACATTATACGCGGTGCATTAGATACTTCGGGAGTGGCTGATCGTAATCAGCGTCGTTCTAAATATGGAGCAAAACGCCCTAAATAATCATTAAACGAAGGAAAGAAAATGAGAAAATCAACAACAAAACAAAGAATCATTTTACCTGATCCAAAATTTAATGACACGCAGGTAACAAGATTTGTCAACCATATGATGAAAGACGGTAAAAAGTCTTTATCGTTCAAAATATTTTACGGTGCTTTAGAGCTGGTCGAGGAGAAGTCGGAAGAAAACGGTTTAGAAACTTGGAAAAAGGCATTAAACAACATTATGCCCTCTGTAGAAGTAAAAACCCGTCGTGTAGGGGGAGCTAACTTTCAAGTACCTATGGAAGTCCGCGCGGATCGTAAAGTTACATTGGGAATGAAATGGATGATTACATTCGCTCGTAAGCGCGGGGAGAAAACAATGCAAGAAAAATTAGCGGGAGAAATTCTCTCTGCTTCAAAAGGTGAAGGTGCAGCTGTCAAGAAAAAAGATGATACGCACAGAATGGCTGAAGCTAACAAAGCATTCTCACACTTTAGATTCTAATATCATTTTAACCATGAGAATATACACACCGGCTCCACAGGCTTTATCCAGTAACAGGGTCGGTGTTTATTATTTTTCTTCAATAAGTAACTCCAAATTCAAAAGAGTTTAACATTTTATTAAAATGGCAAAAGGTAAAGATTTAAGTTTAGTAAGAAATATAGGTATTGCGGCACATATTGATGCCGGTAAAACCACCACCACTGAGCGTATCCTGTTTTACTCAGGTGTAAATCACAAATTGGGTGAAACGCACGAAGGATCAGCTACAGCTGACTGGATGGAACAAGAGCAAGAACGCGGTATTACAATTACCTCATCTGCTGTTACCGTAAACTGGAATTATCGTAATAAAAAATATCAAGTGAATATTATTGATACTCCGGGACACGTGGACTTTACAGTAGAAGTAAACCGTTCTTTGCGGGTATTGGACGGATTGGTCTTCTTATTCTCTGCAGTAGACGGAGTAGAACCTCAATCCGAAACCAACTGGCGTCTGGCCGACAATTATAAAGTACCGAGAATCGGCTTTGTAAATAAAATGGACCGTTCAGGCGCAGACTTCTTAAAAGTATGTAAGCAAGTTAAAGAAATGTTAGGAACAGAGGCTGTGCCTTTGCAATTGCCTATCGGTGCTGAAGATACTTTTAAAGGTGTGGTTGACTTGATCAACAACAGAGGTATCGTGTGGAACGAAGAAGATAAAGGGATGACGTTTACAGAAGTTCCTATTCCAGAAGAGATGAAAGAGGAAGTAGCGGAATACCGTGAAAATTTATTGGAAGCGGTGGCAAGCTACGATGAAGCTCTGATGGAAAAGTTTTTTGATGATCCCAATTCACTGACAGAAAGAGAAATATTAAATGCTCTTCGCCAGGCAGTTTT
>JAJYRG010000071.1 GCA_021794195.1 Bacteroidota bacterium | reverse complement strand
TTACCCAATGAACACTTCCATCAACGGCACGGACTTGCTCATGCCACCAAATTCCATACGTATGTGCTGAAGAACTAATAACATCCATACGGCCATCATTGTTTACATCATATACATGCATTTGCGCACAATCTTCCCCAAAATCGGCTTCATGGAATCCCCAATAACCAGATTTTGACTGCTTCCACCATCCTTTTGAAATCAATATCTCTTTGCTTCCATCGGCATCTATATCTCCCACTCCTATCCCATGCGTAAACCTATCCGTAGCTAACCCCGGCTTTTTACTTATGACATGTTTATTCCAATGCAGATCTCCTTTTTGGGGAGCTTCCAGCCAGATTACCTCTTCTTTTTCAGGATCATTCCCAACAAGGTCAGGACGGCCATCTCCATTCATATCGATAAATACAGGTGTTTCGTTACCGAAATTATTATGAATGACATGCTCTTTCCAATGGCCGGGCTCGTTTTTCGGATTTTCATACCACACTACTTCTTCACCGGGAAATCCTATACGAATAATATCTACCCAGCCGTCTTGATTAACATCCAGCACAAAATGTAAAAAGGCATTGCTATAATCTTTATCATATTCAAAAAATTGTGGATCAGAGAGCTCATGCCGTTTCCAATCGGGTGCTTCAAACCAAAATGAGCCTGCAATAATATCCATCAAACCGTCTCTATTGATATCCGCTACCGCTACGCCTTCAGAAACAAACTCTTCAAGTATGACATGTTTTTTGAAATATATATCTTCCTCTTTCTGGCCAAACAAATCACTAATGGATAAGAAGGGAAAGAACAATACATACATCAAGATAGCTGTCTTTTTTGTAGTCATCATCCTTTAAATTCTACTCCGGTTTCTTTCCATTCCTTTGTCTTTGCAGACTCTACAACTGCTTCACAAACTTTTTGTGTTTCAAACGCATTTCTGAAATTGGGCTGCATAGTTTCACCTGTTTCAAGGCTTTTTAAAAAATCGGCTACCTGATGTACAAAACTATGTTCATACCCAATACCCAGACCCGGTACCCACCATTTATCCATATACGGATGATCTCCATTAGTTACGTGAATAGAACTCCATCCCTTTACATCTGAATCAACAGAATTATCAAAGAACTCTAAACGGTTCAAGTCATGAAGATCCCATTTTATGGATGCATTTTCTCCATTAATTTCGAAAGTATATAAGGCTTTGTGTCCTCTCGCATAACGTGTAGATTCAAATAATCCTAAAGATCCATTTTGAAAATGACAGTGAAAGATACAAGCGTCATCAATACCTACATCTTGTTTTTTACCTGTATCGAGATGTACTCTCTGTTTTATAAAAGTTTCCGTCATGGCCGAAACATTTGCGATCCCTCCATTAAGCCACATAGCTGTATCTATACAATGAGCTAACAAGTCTCCTATCACTCCAGAGCCAGCGACATCTATATCCATTCTCCAAGCGGCATCCCCTCCTTGAGGCAAATCAGCACTAATAGTCCAATCTTGTAAAAAATTAGCCCTATAATGAAATATTCTCCCCAGTTTTCCGGAATCTATTATTTTTTTCGCCAACGTGACAGCAGGGAGACGTCGGTAATTGTACCATACCATATTTTTAACCCCTGCTCTCTCTACAGCTTCTACCATTTTTTGAGATTCCTCTAAGTTTCTTGCTAATGGTTTTTCTGTAAACACCATTTTACCCGCTTCCGCAGCGGCAATCGCAATTTCAGCATGCAGATGATTAGGCGTACAAATATCAATGGCATCGATATCATCTCTTTGAATCAGTTTTCTCCAATCTGTTTCATAAGACTTAAAACCCCATTGCCCGGCAAATGCTTTTACTCTCTCCTCCCGCCGTGCACACACAGCTTGGAGTACAGGCTGAAAAGCTAAATCCGGGAAAAAATTAGAAACTTTACTATAACCGTTCGAATGGGTTCTGCCCATGAAGCCACACCCTATCAATCCTACTCTTATTTTCTTTTTATTATCCATTATTACTTTTTATTTATGTCCAACCATGTGCATTCCTGACCGAGATGAGTGCTGCCAATATTTCATTCCATGTTTCTTGTACATTGAGTTTTTTATTCGGAAACATACAACCGTCCCAGCATATGTGTTCAAAAGCTTTTGTTAATTTACCACTTTCATCTCTCAACCAATATCCGGCATCTTTCGCAATATTTAACTTTCCTTTAGGATCGTTTGGCAAACAATGCCTTCCTGTTTTATCATGAGATCCTGATCCAAAGGCTGTACCATCATTTTGTGCTACATGAAAATCGATAGTCCAAGGCCGTAAGGCTGCAGTCAACTTCTTCAAGCCTTCTTCTAAAACTGCTCTATCCGACCATTCAAAGTTATCTGGAAGAATCCGGTGTTCCGGACTATTATATCCTAAGAGATATAAAAAAGTATGCGACATGTCGGCTTGAAAACCCATATTAGGTCTGTCAACGGCTTCTAACGTATCCAACATCGTTTTCCAACTGTGCATCCCTCCCCAACAAATTTCCCCTTCTGCAGCTAAACTTTCTCCATAATCTGCTGCAATATCGCAGGCCTGTCTAAAAGTATCGACAATTTGTTTAGAATTGAAATCCGGATCTTTAACCCAGTCTTCAACCGAACAAGAAGAATCAATTCTTATCACTCCATAAGGCCTCACGCCTAAATCCCGTAAATACCCTCCAAACTCACAGGATTGTCTGACCATATCTACAAATACTTTCCGACTCTCTTCACTTCCCATAGCAGACCCCGCCCAAATTGGGGCGACCATGGAACCAATCTTCAATCCATATTTACTGACTTTTTCAGCTATTCTTTCCGCTTCATCCTTTCCTTTACTAATATCTATATGAGGCTCTAAAAGACCAATATCCACCCCGTCAAACCCTATTCCGTCTACTTGTGCGTTTGCAGTAAACCGCAATATATCATCAAAAGGAATAATAGGCTCTGAACCCTCCCCTTTTCCAACGATACCCGGCCATGTAGCATTATGTAATTTCGGAAAACTATAAACTTTGTTCATATCTAATTCAATTTTAATTCTTTATTCTATTATTAAATCTGGATTATCCGGACCAAAATGCTTTAGCATAACTATAGGATCCGTATCGGATAAATTGGTAATCTGAACTCCTTTTTTAGCAGCTTCTTCACTTATAAAATATTCATCAAATGTAAGTTGACCGTAGCGGATTAATGAAGGTGTCTCAATAGTCCATCTTTCCATTTTTCCATGCCCTTGCATCATAATCATACCATAGGCTGCAGCATCGTGGATAGTTACAGTTTGTCCGGGTAAAACTGTTAACTCTTTTGCACTAAAAGCTTTGGACTTATAGCATATCCAATTTTCTATAAATCCCTTTGATTGCATTTCTTCTTCAGAATATACCGGCTTAGGGGGCATAAATCTATTCTGCATCATATTGGAGTCTAAATTCAATTCCCAATCGAGCACATCTATTAACTCGTCGTAATCTCCCAACTTGTCGTCCGGTGTACATTTCCACAATAATTCTTCGGGTATAACGGCTTCGTTGACTAATGACTGATACATAGCGAAAACATCGGATGCTTTCTGAGGTTCGTATGTACACAAGCTTCCCGGAGCATGTAAAAGCCCGGGTGGAACGTCCCACCCTGTCCCCGGCTCTAATTTATAGGCTTGTGAATAATTTGTAATCTTATTATCTCCTTTTGTGAAATTTTCCAAACAAACCTTTATTTCTTCTTTCGTTGTACCGGGAGCTAATCCCATAAACGTATAAGGAAAATCACCCCCATGATTATTTAGCTGTGGTGGAAAGTAATAAGCTTCTGGCTTTCCTTTTTGTCCGACTAATGCTGCTTTTTCGTCATTATGATGCACATGGTGTGGAAGAGGCCCCATATTGTCAAAAAACTTGGAATACATGGGCCAACTCTCATATTCCCGCCAAATCCGATCTCCGATAAGATTTCCTTTAAGCTCGTTGATTGCATCTTTAAGTAAAAACTGTAAAGTTTGTCCATTTTCCTCAAATACGACTTTACTAAGTCCTTCATCCTTGCCGGTCAAGGGTCCGTTTTCAGCAGGGGTGGTTGACGATAGCCAACGCTCATCAATTCCACCCCGTTCACCCCCTAATATATAATAATCATCCGGATGCAATTTAATCCGCCTTCCGGGAACACAAAAAGATCGGGGTACCCAGGTAGGAGCTAATCTTAAAATTCCTCCACCCTGTTCAAATGCCTTATTCGCTAAGTCTTTAATATCCATACGCTTTGTTTATATTATTTTTTTTGATAAAGTTTTTAATTTCTTGTGTACCATACAATACCTCTATTTCAAATTCATACCTCTTTTTTTCACTGGGTTCCAGTAAGATTAAATCGCCTTGTTCCCGAGCTACAGACTGTCCTACAGGATAATGTGTGCCCGGCTCTAAACCCGTTACATATTCCCCTTTCCCCCAGTGGAGCCAATTCGTCAAACAGGGGAGCTGCTCTTTTTTAAAATGTACAAAAACTGATAATTGTAGTTTATCATTAAGTATCCCGGCTAAGCATTTACCGTTCTGATCTGCAATCGGATCAATAAATAAAGCCTCTTCTCCATTTCCATTATGTGCTTCCAATACATCGGGACAAATGTGAGGATCCCCGTAACTTACCGTATTCCTATTTTGTGTATCTGCCACTTCTCTATGTTTCCACTTTCCTTTCCAAAGAATATGAGAACCGACATCCACTAAAGGGTAACCAAAATTCATGTGGTACAGCAACATATGGGGAGCCACTGTATTTCCTACATTCTTTACTTCATCTATAATTTTAATTTTAGATTCTCCAAGAAAACTTACGATAGTTCTTTTTAATTCCATTTTTAAGCCCATGGGTTGGGTTTGTTTCATACAGCCGGTGACACTCATTTCCCTATCGCCATTATGTATATCCGGTTGCCGGATGGATTGGATTTCTGCCGGTATATAGCTGATTTTACTATGCAATCCCCTGTCTCCATAAGAGTCTTTTTCACTGGGCCCAACGTGATCCAAACCACAACTGGTTATAAGCCCACCGGCAAAACCTTCTAACCAATCATCATTTGACTGTAAAGAAAGTTTAGGGCCTGTTATCCCCACACCACTCAACCAGCTGAGGCTATGATTATGGTAAAAAGCATCGACTATGTCCATCGCTCTATCTAAAACAACTTTATACCTGAGCCCTGATCCTGTATCTACCCAAGCTATACGCACCCCTTTCGAAAGACCACTATCCAGGACAGAAGTTTCGATTCCCCCTATTTGTCGATGGGAAGATATTTTATTTTTCCATTGTAAATTATCCACGATCATTTAGTTTACTTTATTATTCGTATTAATTCATATTTAAAAGATGTTAATTTATCTCCCAAAACAATGCTATAATTACAATATTTTCACTCTGGCCCGTCTAAACTTTACTTTCATAGGAGGTCCAGTATGAATTTGAAAGCCTAATAATCCTTTCGACATATAGTGTTCAGTATCTTCATCAACCACTTGAGCCATTAATTCACCATTAATAAAATGTTGTAATTTATTATCTTTAGCTAAGATTCTTAGCTCATTCCATTCTGAGTGAATATTTGCTTTAAGTGCTTCATCATCGTCTTTAGTCAAAACTTCCCGGGGATTCCAGGCATTTCCCTCTGACACTCCCTGATCTGAAGCTGGGATAATCACCGACTCTCCTCTATACGCCAAGGTTGTACGTTTCATTTCTTCATAATTTTGCCCCGTATAATGATTGGCCCCATCAATATCTGCTTGATAACCGCGGAGAGCGTATTCCCTATCCGGGACATGGTCACTTCGGTAATTCACTCCACTGTTTCCTTCTTTACTGATCTGATATTCTACGATAAAATCAAAATCGTCAAATTCTTGTTCGTCCCATATCAAAAAAGTATTGTATTGTAAGGGCGGGGTACTTTCATTCGTCTCTCCTGTTAATACTCCTTCTTCGATATGCCAATAAGAAGTATCTCCCCGCCATCCTTCAAGGGAGTTTTCCTGAAATAATTCTATATAATCCGTTAATGTTTCTTCTTGATCGGGCACATTTTCTGTTACCCCGTCATTGCCTTCTCTTTCAGAAGTCGTTCCACGACAACCTGTTATCAATAAAACCACTACTAGTTTAATAAGATAAATCCTCATACATTTCTGTTTTTATTTTTTATAAACTTTGTTATTACCATCTCCTCCAGAAACCAAATAGGTTATTAAATCCTTTAATTCTTCTTCATTCAGCACATTAATTGTGCCTGGAGGCATAACGGATACTTTAGATTTCTTACGGCTTACTACATCTGCTATCCGGATCTTTTTCGAATTTAAAGGATCATAAGGATTCTGTGAAACAAGATAATATCCTTCTTCTTCTCCCATTAACTTTCCTAAAATCGAACTGCCATCTTTAAGCTGAAAAATCTGTGAACCATATTGATCTGAAATATTTTTATTGGGTTCGATGATTTTTTCTAAAATATCTTTCACTGAAAACCGATTACCTAATTGAGTCAAATCAGGACCATAAGATCCCCCCTCTCCTTTCATAGTGTGGCACGATGCACAACGAACAGCTTGAAATAGCAAACTGCCTTGTTCAAAATCCCGTTCCCCTGACATGTCTTCTTCCACTACTTTCAAAGCTTCTTCCAATTTCCAATCTTTGCCTGGACCCTTTGGTAAGCCTTCAACTGTATGGATAGAAGTTCCCCGGGCACTTAAAAGAGAATCACCTGACAAAGTGTTATAATACTCAAAGGAATCTTTAGGCAATTTTTCCAAGGCCGTTTGCCTTGCTTTATTTATGAATCCAATGTAACTATTGCCCCCTTTATAGCTAAAAGCGTCATAAAACCACTTGAAATATTCTTCCCGGGTTTTATCTGACCACCCCTGATCCGCAGCACTTAACATGGTAGCATAATAAATCTGTAAGGCAGGCGGTGTTTTTTCAAGCATACCGGCTATATCCAAACCATATTCCGGATTACGCTGAATAAGATCTGCTGAACTTGTAACCGTTTCCTGATATTCCTGATCATCTTTAGCCTGAGCCATTAATTCGAGAGTATTTTCAACAGCATCCGGGTCCCCCAAATAGATAAGAAGCTTGCTATATTGTTTATTCAACTCATTGCTTTCAGCTGGAAACCCCCTACTTAAATAAGCCGAAACTTCGTTAGAAACAGGCTCTTCAGGTTTACCATACCTATATAGAACCACTTCCATACTCCGCAATAAATCTAATTGAACCGTATTATCTAATGCAGACAAATCATATTCTATAAGTTGTTCTAAAAGATCGTTTGCAAGATACTCTTCTTGCTCTACTCTCGCAGCGGCTAAGACTAACGCTGTTTTCGTTATCGGATCTTGCGGCTCTGCTACTAAGTCTTTCCATTGTGAGAACGGTTGGTGCTCCAAGGCAACACGGGCAGTATACCGAATATACCGATCGGTATGATTTAGGTACGGAAAAATAAAATCTACAGCTTCTTTATCCGTATGGCTGTGGTAGGCCTCGAGTTCCCGTCTGATTTTATGCTCTTCAGTAAGGTTCTCTTTATTAGAAGCCGTTTTTTTATGTTTTATTTTATGATGTTTTTTGTGATACACACGGTATAAATCAGACTCCAGTTCTCTTCCGCCAGTTAGAAAATACATAGCTCCATCCGGCCCTATGACTCCATCGGTTAGCGGTAAGGGAGCTCCTAATAAAAACTCTTCTGCTTTGGCCTTGTAACTAGCTCCTTCTTGATCTAAATCCACTGCATAGATAATTCCAAAACTCCAGTCGAATGCATAAAGTTTTTCTTTATAAGCTTCAGGAAAACGTGCGTCATAAGCCGACATGAAGTTGGTTGGCGAACCTTGGCCAATATTCAATAAAGCAGGCAGATTATCCAGATACTCTGGAGACCACTTAGAGTTTCCTGTACGCCATCCAAACTCACTGCCACTTGTCACATGGAGAATACGGGTAGGCCTATACCAAGGCATTCCAAAATCCCATTCCATGTCCGAATCGTAAGCAAACAAATCTCCATGTTGATTAAAAGTAATATCAAAGGTATTTCTAAAACCGGCAGCAACTAATTCCCAAGAAGAACCGACTGAGTCTGTACGGACAATCCATCCTCCGGGTGCTTCTACTTCAGTAGCGTGGCCTTGAGGGTCTTTGATTAAAGGAAACAAATTATCTTCATCCCAAGTATTGGGTAACAGATAATGATCTAAAGCTGGGATTTTAGTATGATTGCCCATAACCATATAAATAGATTCACCATCGGGGGATAGGATCAAACTATGGGGACCATGCTCTCCTTCACCCTCTAAAGTTATGAGTGGAGTTACCTTGTCAAACTGGTCGTCTCCATTGGTGTCCTCCAAACGGTAAAGACCGCTACCTTTTTCAAAATCTTCATTGGGAGAGTGATTAACAACAACATATAAGCTGTTGTATGCCCATAATAGCCCTTGGGCATACCCCATACTTACGCCTTGCAAAGAGTCTGCAATTGTAGTATCCCGTTCACCTACAGCAAGCTCTTCAATTTGTAATTGACTCGAATCATTTCCGATATCAGGTAGAGTCAAACGGTAGAGCGATCCGAATTGATCGGAAGCGATCATTCTTCCTTTATCGTCAAAAGTCATCGAAACCCAAGAACCATACTCATTATCTGAAGGGCTAAACAAATGATCTATAAGAAAACCATCTGCTAAACTGATATCGTCTGTTTTAGCATCAGAAACTTGTTCTAAATCAGGTTCACAAGAATAGAAGCATATGATTATTGAAATTAAAAATATAGATACATTTTTTTTAACAGTGAATATATTTAGCATTTATTATTTAGATTTAACATGAATTACCATTCTGGATTTTGCTCCAGCTTATTTAAACGAACTTCTCTTTCCGGAATAGGAAAAAGTAATTTATACTCTTGAATATTGTAAGAAGCACTGCTTAATCTTTTAAGTCTATCCTTTTCCTCAATACCGTGCTCAGTCATTATCTCTATAGCTTTATCCGTCCTTAACAACTGAAACCATCTATGATTTTCAAAAGCTACTTCAGTTCTCTGTTCTTGAAAAATAGCTTCCCTCAATTCATCCTGATTCAGATTTTCTATTGCGTCTAAGCCTGCTCTTTCTCTTACTTTATTAAGGTAAGGGTACGGATCTCCTTGACCCAGTTCGTTCATTGCTTCAGCTAACATAAGCAAAACATGTGAATACCGGTACACCGGCCAATTTTCATTGGATCTTCCATCTTCTAAAAAAGGGGGATGGTAATATTTTTTAATAAAGGGGATTTTACCCTCAAAGGCTTTAGCTTCTTCAAATTTTTCATTAGTCGGATCATCAAAAAACTCAATGGAAGCCTCTCTTCTCTTATCATTTGATTCATATGCATTAAATATACTTAATGTTGGAATGTTACTTCCTCCAAGATTACCGGGAAACCCAATTAATTTGTCTTTAGCATTTCGGGGACCGAACATAAAAATAAAATTACTTGCTTCTGTTTCCAGACTCTCATCAAATTGAATTGAAAAAATACTTTCGATATTATTCTTATAAGCCGGGTCAAAGTTTTGTGTATAATCGGAAAGTAATGCATAATTAAGCTCTGTTACTTTTTCAAAATTCTCTTTTGCTTTGTCATATTCTCTTAAAGTCAAATATACTTCTCCCAACAAAGTCAATACAGCTCCTTTAGTAACCCGGCCAATATCGTTCCCTGTATACTTTTCCGGTAGATGATCAACGGCATAATCCAAGTCTGATAATATGAATTCATACAGTTCATCTATGCTCGCTTTGTCACCTTTGAAGGATGATTCCGGGTCTTTTATTTCTTCAGTAATTAAAGGAACAGAACCGAATAACCGCACCAAATGAAAATATTGGAAAGCACGTAAAAAACGTACCTCCCCCGAATACCGATCTTTTATTTTTTGATCAACAAACTCAACGGGTTCCATTCTTTCTATCACAACATTCGTTTGTTGGATGTTCCTATAAAGTAAATTCCACACACTTTCCACATAATTATTTGTTGAAGTGATGAGAAACTCATCTATTTCCTCCCTTTGCTGGGCACCTCTATCAGATTCATCAAATTGATAGTTAGTATTATCTGAAACCATTTCAGTCATGGCCCAAAACCCCTCACCGGTATAAAGTTCTTGTAAGGAACCATAGGCTCCATTTACGGCCCTTAAAATTTGAGACTCGTTTTCATAATAATTAACATCGCTTGAAAAGGTATAAGGTTCAACGTCTAAAATTTTATGACAAGAGACCAAATATAATATAATTAATAACGCGAAAAAACTTCTTATCAAAGACATGGATACTTTGTTTTTAAATGATTTATAAATTAAGGTTAACACCGAGAGTATAAATACGCGGTACTGGATAATTAGAATAATCAATCCCAGGTACCAAAGCACCTGTATCAGGCCTATTATGGTTAGTCCCTTCCGGGTTTCCACCATAATTAGTAAACAAAAAAGCATTTTGAATAGTACCGTAGATTCTGAAACTATTTATTAATTTATTGAGATTCGAAAAAGTATACCCTAAAGTAATATTCTTTACCCATGCATAATCTGTCTTTTCTACCCATAAACTATGGCTATCACGGTACATGACTCTACCTCTTCCTGTGCCATCTGTAGTGGGTATTTTTCCGTTCCCTGGGTTTTCCGGAGAACGCCAACGATTTTTTATTTCTTTATTTACGTTGAAAACTCCGTCTAAATTGCCTGTGTAAAAATTAGTGGCTCTTAACATTTCTGCTCCGACCGAACCCACGATCAACATTCTAAAATCAAAATCTTTATAGGATAATGAATTAGTAACACTCCAGGCAAAATCCGGATAAGGATTACCGATGACATCAAAGTCTTGGAAAGGTGTTATTTCACCATCCCCATTTACATCTTTAAAACGCATATTACCTGGGACAGCCCCTGGGAAAGAAGGATATTCTTCAATTTCCTCCTCATTTTGATATATTCCTTCATAAACATAGCCTATTATCATGCCTACAGGACTACCTATTTTCGTAACATTTGTTGGGTTTCCTTCACTGCTCTCCCCTGAATATATGGGATCTTCACTTCTTCCCAGCGATAACACTTTATTTCGATTAAGAGTGAAATTTAAGTTGGTAGACCAATCAAAGTTTTCAGTAGTAATATTAGTTGTTGCTAGACCGAGTTCAAACCCTCTATTTTGTACATCCCCTCTATTTTCCGTCACTGTACCAAAACCGGAAGAATGAGGTATTTCTACATTTAACAAAAGATCCTGTGTGTTTCTATTATAAAAATCTGCCACAAGCCTAATTCGGTTATTTATCAAATTTAGATCTAAACCCAGGTTAAATTCTCTCATTTTCTCCCAACCTAAATAAGGGTTACCCAGAGTATTCATTGCTCTTCCACTTGCTAATACACCATTAAAAATATAATCTCTCGTTCCTATATTACTCATGTAAGAGTAATTTCCGATATTAAAATTTCCCGTAAAGCCATAAGATGCACGGAGCTTCAGTTCATCCAGCCACTCCGGGTTTTTTAGAAAAGAAGCCTCAGTCAGCCTCCATCCTACGGCAAGACTCGGGAAGGTACCCCATCTATTTTCTGGACCAAACCGGGATGAACCATCCGATCTAATAGTTGCAGTAATTAAGTATTCATCTTGAAAACTATAATTTAATCTTGCTAAATAAGATATTAATGCCCAATCAGTTTTGTCAGTATCTCCAATAATCTTGGCCGCCGCGTTCAATGTTTTAATATCATCATCCGGAAATTGTTGCCCTGTAAAATTCCCCCCTTCATTTCTTTGAAACTGGATGGAATACCCTCCTAATGCTGATAGTACATGTCCGGTTCCAGAATCATAATCATAGCTTAAAGTGTTTTCATTCAACCAGTTAATATAGCGGCTACTGCCATAGCTTCCAGAAGGTATAGAAGGAGGAGGCGAGTTTTGATCTCCTATTATAGATGGCCTGAAATATTCTGACTTTGACTCTTCTAAATCAGCATTAAATGAACTTTTAAATTTTAAGTTTTCAATTATTTCAAACTCTCCAAACGTTGTAAATAAAACCTTTGAACGACTATATTGATTCGTTGTCTCACTTAAAGCCATAACAGGGTTAGGGATACCAAATGTACCGGGCGATTCTATATAAGCATTATAACTGCCATCATCATTATAGATTTCCGGGATGGGATTTACAATTTCGAAGCCTTCATCTCTGCCTTGTCCCCGCACTCCACCATTTACATAAGAGATGGAAGGTGCAAGATTAAACCCCACTTTAAGACGATCGTTAAAATCAGCTTCCAAATTTGCACGTAGAGAATACCTCTTAAAATCTGTGTTTAACATCACTCCTTTATGATCCAAGTAGTTTAAAGAAACTAAACTACGTAGTTTATCGCTTCCTCCATTTATGCTCAAACCTATATTCGTGAGAGGAGCCGTTCTTGTAACGGCATCATACCAATCTGTACCCTGGCCAATAGCACTCGGATCACGGTAAACCTGTGGGATATCATCAGCGGTCGGCTCCCTTCCTTCTTCAAATCTTATTTTATCTTCTATAGCTTCTTTTCTAAACTGTGCAAACTCTTGTCCATTCATCAGTTCCGGCCTCCCTTTTTGCGGAACCTGCTGCATTCCTGAATACATCTCAAAACTTATAGAAGGTTTTCCGCTTTTCCCTCGTTTTGTCGTAACCATAACCACCCCATTAGCCCCTCGCGATCCGTAAATCGCCGTAGCAGAAGCGTCTTTTAACACCGTAATGGATTCAATATCCTGAGGATTAATTGAACTTATAGGATTCGAATGTTGGCTTGACGAAGAAGGTATAGGAAATCCATCAATTACGTAAAGAGGTTCGCTACCTGCACCCACCGCACCTATTCCTCTAACTTGGATCTTAGGGCCTCCTCCGGGAATACCATTTGAGGTATTCACTATTACTCCTGGAACTTGCCCCGAAAGACTTTGGTCAAAACTAGTTACAGATTGTTCTTCAAGGTTAGCCATTTCAACCTGACTTACAGAGCCGGTGACATCCTTTTTACTTTGGCTTCCATACCCCACGACTAACACCTCTTCTAAACCAGTTTGATTCTCCTCTAAAGAAATTTTTATTTTTTTATTAGAATCTACTACATGCTCGTTTGTAACAAACCCTACCATTCTAAATACTAAAACCTGCCCTTCTTCAGCTTGAATCTGAAATTTCCCTTCGTTATCTGTAGAAGTTTCATCTGCTGTACCTTTAACCATAACAGTAACTCCGCCCAGAGGGGAAGCTCCATCATCGACTACTCCTTCAATATCCCGTTGCTGTGCTATTAAGGATATCTGGTTAATAAGAATCGTACCTACCAAAATAAAGGTTTTAAAGAATATACTTTTCATAGCTTTGCTGTTGGCTTTTTTGTTTTTTTGAATTGTAAGCATGTTAACATATAATTATCTATAAGTCGGTTATTTATAATTTTAATACACGATATTAGATATTATAATAACCAGCTGCAACCTGCTCCGTCCTGTTTTATGTCAGAAAGGTGCAGGGAAGTCTCCTCTATCTTAAATAAAATATAAGCTCCTTCTTAACGGTGTAATGCTTCTGTCTTAATTGAAATAAAAATCTGTTGTTATTTTATAATTGTGATAGCAATCCGTGCCAATATGCTTTTAGCTGAAAAGGCATTGCCTTATAAGAGGGTTGTTTGGAAATATCTCTTAAGCCTAAGGAGTTCGATTAATATAACCCTTGCGGGCTGGTGTTGTCACCGACAAAACCCGGTTTACCAAAGATATGTCTCTTTTACTTACAGCGGTGGTTGACAACACCGAACCACGGGGGTGAAGTTTAAGGTTATTCTGCTTATAAGCAGGCTGATACAAGTTTGAGGGATCAAACTCAGGTTTTAAACATTGTTTTTCTTCAATCGGATACTTTTATCTTGCTTCATAAAGCAGCCCAATTTGTAATAACTCTTTATACAAAGTAACGACGTTTCAATCCATAA
>JAJYRG010000070.1 GCA_021794195.1 Bacteroidota bacterium | reverse complement strand
CTACGTTCTGAAAGACAGCAAAAGGGTAAGGTTCTGCAGGAAAAAATGAGAAATCTCAAACCAAAGAACCACAACACATTGTCACGAGTCACAAATTACCCGTCACAAAAGAAAGTACAGACCCTTCCTGACCGAAAAGGTCGCCTGATAAATATTTGCCGATAGCAGAAAAAGAGCATACCCACAAGCCGCTAAGGCAAAGATTTTAAGCACGGGTTTTGCATATACTTTTGCGGACAAAAGTATGAAGGACAAGCCCCTATAGGGGCGAATAGCATAGGGCGTTGCCCTATGCATATAATGCCAGTTTCGGTTTAGCCCTGGAAGAGCGGCATAACAATTCCGTTTGCCGTATTCTTTTTTTCATTAGGTTCCGCTCGCGGAGGGCTAGAGAATGCCTCAAATGGTTGACAAACACCAATAAACGCGTTATCGTAAGTTTGTATAAATAAGTTTGGAATGCTGGCTCGCCACACAAAAAAGTTTTCAAAAAAGCCGAAAGCCGTTTGGAGTAACGCAAGCATCCAAGGGAACATCCGTCTCTTCTACGTCATCAATTTGATCTATAGGCTCGAAATAGGAAAGCCCTATTTTATAAGTGTTAGAGCGGCATTCCGATAAAAATCTATCGTAATAACCCTTCCCATACCCAACCCTATTCCCCTTTTGATCGCACACCAACAGCGGTACTAACACCACATCCATATCTTTAGGCGGAATACTTTTCCCAGAGTGTATTTCCGGAATACCCCAAGAATTATAAAGAATTTGGGATTCACTGGAAAAAGCATAATGCTGCATGTGTATAACGTCAATTTTGGGGGTGACCACCGTAATATTCGGCTTGTTCTCCCATATCCATTCAATAAAACCCATCGTTGCCGGCTCATTCATCCTTTCAATAGACAAAAAAGTATGTAGAAAATTAATATCCTTCCAACTCAGGCCTTTGAGATGGTGGAAGATTTTGCTGTCCTTTTCTTTTTTGCTAAGGGGATCAAGCGCCAAGCGCTGCGCTTTATATTCTTTTCGGGCTTCTTTTTTTAACATATCCGCGGGTAGACGGTCAAGAATAGTTTTTTAGATTCTTTTTCTGAGTCTTACCGGCTTATTTATTTGCCCGCTCTATATAGTTTCCGCTTCGTGTGTCTATCCGGATAATATCACCTTGATTAATAAAAATAGGCACCCTCACTTCTTCTCCTGTTTCTACGGTAGCATATTTCATGGCTCCGGATGTAGTATCTCCTTTTACGGCCGGTTCAGCGTATGTGATTTCTAATTCCACACTTGTCGGTAGTTCGGCCATGACCGGGTTATCGCTTTCGAAAGATACATTTACGTCCATCCCATCTTTGAGGAAACGGGCGGCCTCTCCGAAAAGCTCTTTTGGGATATTATATTGCTCGTAGTTGTTAGGATCCATGACTACGTAGAAATCTCCATCATCGTATAAATATTGGTAATTATTGGTTTCCACTCTGGCTATTTCCACCTCTTCATCCGGCCTGAATCTATATTCTACAAGTTTTCCGGTGTTGACATTTCTCATTTTTGCCTGAAAAAATGCACGTAAATTTCCAGGTGTTCTGTGGATGTATTCTTCGACAATGACTAATTCTCCATTAAACCTTAAAACATTTCCACTTCTTACTTCTGATGCTTTTGCCATGATTTTAGTTTTTATTACAGATACAATAATACGAAAAAGACGGCTTTATTCGGCATACCGCCTATTTATAATCCATGATTTGTATATATTCTTTGCAAAATCCATACTCCTCTTTGCGGTTTGAAGCAATGACCAGTATCCTGTCTTCCGTATGTGTTTTTTCGATCAGTTGCAGATACCATTGTTCTCCGGCGGAATCTAAATTGCTGGTCGGTTCGTCCAATAATAAGAGGGGAGAGGCGACAAAACAAGCCAGGGCCAATTTTACCCGTTGTTTCATACCGGAAGAAAAGTGACGGAGCTGACGGTGCTGTGCGTAATCCAGTTGCAGGAACGCCAATACATCTGCTTTTGAAAAGCGGGGAAGCAAAGTTTTAAAACGGAGGTGAAAATCTACCATTTCTGTTAAGGTAAAATCGTCTAACAGCTCAATATAAGGAGCGGAAATCGATACTTGCGTATAGATATTTTCTGTCTCTATCTCCTTGTTACCCTGAAAATAACGGATAGTTCCTTCACTGGGTGTCAAAGCTCCGGAAAGAATTTTTAAGAAAGTAGATTTTCCAGAACCATTCGGTCCCAGCACCGCGTAGGGTGTATTGCTTTCCAGCGTAGCGTTCACCCCTTTAAATATCCAATTTCTGTTGTAGCGTCTCCCTATTTGATGTAACTCGACTCTCAATTCGGCACCCTCTTCTTATGCGTTTGGCTTTCCTTGGCTGAACCCTTTTACCACTCCGCGGTTAGAATTCCGGATAAAAGTCAATATTTCATCCCGTATTTCGGTCGCTTTGAATTCCGCTTCTATGAGGTCCAAAGCTTTGGAAAGGTTACTGTGCCTGACGAAGAGTACCCGGTATATATTTTGAATTTCCGTGATCTGCTCATTGGTAAATCCTCTTCTTCTTAAGCCTATGGAATTGATTCCGGCGTATGTGATCGGTTCCCGGGCCACTTTGATATAGGGAGGGATATCTTTCCGGACCAGGCTTCCCCCTGTTACGAAAGCGTGTGCGCCGATTTCACAAAACTGATGTACCGCTACCATTCCGGCCAATACCACATGATCGCCCACCGTAATGTGACCTGCCAAAGTGCTTGCATTTGAAAATATACAGTTGTCGCCTACGATACAGTCGTGTGCGATATGGCTGTACGCCTGGATGAGGCAATTTTTGCCGATGACCGTCTTATACCGATCTTTTGTCCCTCTGTTAATCGTTACACATTCACGTACAGTGGTGTTATCACCGATTTCTACAGTAGTGATTTCCCCTTTAAATTTTAAATCCTGAGGTTCTGCAGAGATAACAGCTCCCGGAAAAAAGCGGCAGTTTTTCCCGATTCGCGCACCGTCCATAATAGTGACGTTCGAACCTATCCACGAGCCCTCTCCGATGACCACATCTTCATGAACAGTGGCAAAAGGTTCAATAATTACGTTTTTCCCTATTTTCGCCTGGGGGTGAACGTAAGATAATGCATGTGACATTCTAATTTTCTTTAACTTTTACTATTTGCGCCATTAATTCGGCTTCGCTGACCACCTTCTCTCCAACCATGCCAATGCCTTTCATACGGGCGATACCTCTACGGATGGGTTCTAACAATTCACAGGTAAAAATGACCGTATCGCCGGGAACTACCTGGTTTTTAAAGCGAGCGTTTTCTATCTTTAAAAACAAGGTCAGCCAGTTTTCCGGATCCGGAACCGTATTTAACACCAATATCCCTCCTGTCTGTGCCATCGCTTCCACCTGAAGCACACCCGGAAAAACCGGGGCTCCGGGAAAATGACCGGCAAAGAAATTCTCATTCATCGTGATGTTTTTCAGGCCCACCACATGAGTTTTCGTGAGTGCCAATATTTTGTCAACCATCAAAAACGGCTGCCGGTGGGGCAATATATTCATGATATCTACCGTATCATATACAGGAGCCACATTCGGGTCATATTTCACCACGTTTTTCTTCTTCCCTTCCCGTCGGATCACGCTTTTTATTTTCTTAGCAAAAGCTACGTTCGCCGCATGTCCCGGACGGGCGGCCATAATATGACCTTTGATAGGGCGGCCCACCAACGCCAGATCACCCACCATATCCAACAGCTTATGACGGGCTGGCTCGTTTTGATGGCGCAACCGGATGTTGTTTAATATTCCCTCAGAAGCCACATCAATGTCCGAACGGTTGAAAAGTTTGGAAAGCCTTTGTAATTCTGATTTTTCCACCTCCTTATCCACGATTACAATAGCATTGGATAGATCCCCCCCTTTGATGAGGTTATGCTCCAATAGAGCTTCCAGTTCATGTAAAAAACAGAAGGTGCGTGAAGAAGCGATCTCCTTTTCAAACTCGTCAATCGAACTGATAGAGGCATGCTGACTTCCCAAGACAGGAGAGTTAAAATCAATCATACAGGTAAGGCGGTAGCCTTCTAGAGGCATCGCGATGATCTCTACATTCCTTTTGGGCTCAGTATAGTAGATATTTTCTTTTACTTCGTAGTATTCCCGATCCTGCTCCTGCTCAATGAATTCAACTTCTTTTAACTTTTCTATAAATGTATTTGAACTTCCGTCTAAGATGGGCACTTCAGGACCATCGATTTCAATCAGTATATTATCAAGTTGCAGACCTACTAAAGCAGCCATCAGGTGCTCTATCGTGCTGATGGAAGCCCCGTTTTGACTGATAGTCGTGCCTCGGGAGACATCCGACACATTGTCCGCATCTACTTCCACAATGGGGTTTCCTTCCAAATCAACCCGTTGAAATTTGTACCAGTGATTTTCAGGGGCAGGTTTAATCGTCAAAGATACCTGCTTGCCGGTATGTAGGCCTACACCGGATATTTTTACCTCTGACTTAATGGTTCGCTGTTTCACGTTCATTTCCATTTTTATCTTTCCATTATTTACGAAAAAATATTTATTCTTTTTCTTTTAGTAATTTTTCTAATTCTCTGATTCTTTTTTCTAACTCCGGTAATTTTGAATACACCACATGAGAGCGCAATTGGCTGTTGTAAGGCAACACAGGTGTCCCTCCCCATTTTTTGTTCGTTTCTTTTAGCGATCGGTTGATCCCGGTTTGCGCTTGCACTTGAGATTTATCGGCGATATGGATATGTCCCACTATTCCTACCTGCCCTCCTAATACTACTTGCTTACCTATCTTTGTACTGCCCGATATTCCCGTTTGTGCAGCGGCAACACTATTTTCCCCGATCTCCACATTATGCGCAATCTGTACCAGATTGTCTAATTTTACACCTTTACGGATTATAGTAGAACCTACGGTAGCCCGGTCCAAAGAAGTATTTGCCCCCACCTCTACATCATCCTCTAAAATCACGTTTCCGATTTGGGGAACTTTTGTATAACTGCCGTCCTGTTGGGGAGCAAAACCAAAGCCATCGCTGCCTATGACTGCTCCCGAATGGATCACGTTATTTTTCCCGACGATACAATCGTGATAGACCACCACTCCGGGAAATAAAATCGAATTATCCCCTACACGTACATTATCTCCAAGATAAACATAGGGATATATTTTAACGTTTTTGCCAATGGCTACATCCTTGCCTATGTATGAAAACGCCCCTATATAGTGATCTTCCCCTATAGAAGCGCTGTCATCGACAAAAGAAGGAGTTTCGCGCCCTTTTTTGTCTAACCGCATGGTTTGGTATAAGTCTAACAGCTTTGAAAAAGCAGAATAAGCGTCTTTTACGCGGATAAGTGTCGCAGAAACAGCTTTTTGGAGATCTAGATCTTCATTAATAATCACGACAGAAGCCTCCGTCTGATAGAGATGGCTTTCGTATTTCGGATTGGATAAAAAAGATAAACTCTCCGGTACACCTTCTTCAATTTTAGAAACCCGGGAAATCAAAGCTTCGGGATTTCCTTCTATTCTGCCTTCAATGAGGGCCGCTATTTGTTTAGCTGTTAACTGCATATACTACAAATGTATTCTTTTCTTACTAATTTTCATTAACTATTGACTTAATCATTTGGCAACTTTAATTCTTTTGGATACGAAATAGTATGCTTTTGTACTCTTTTAGTCAAAGACTCTAAGTTAGATAAGTCCGATGCGGTGGCAATATCTTCTAAATCGCCATTTTTTTGTAAAATTTTTATTTTGTCCAATGTAGTATCGTAAGCGCTGTTTTGAATAGGGTGAGGGATGACGAAATAATGCACATCTTCGGGCTTGATTTTAAAATGCCGGATGACCTTTTCCTCAATTTCTTTAAGCTCTACTTCGGGCAAAGGCTCGTTTCTGATTTCTGTACGAAATAGATTCCGCTCCATTAGCCGTCTGCAGAGGGTGCTTAGCACCTGATCGTCGTGATGCGCCCAAACTTTGATACCCGACATGATGTCCATATCATCCAGCTGCGTAAAATAATCCAAGTGCTCCTCTTCGCTGAGAAAATTTTCCTCTGTAATTTTATGCGCCAAAAAGTGGTGAAGAGCCGGAGTAGCGAAAACATCCTTTCCGTTCAACTGAAGATATTTCGCACGTTTTAATGCTTTGATCAGCATCTGTTCTGCCGAGATGACCGCCTTGTGAAAATAAACTTGCCAGTACATTAACCTCCTGGCGACCAGAAAGTTTTCTATAGAATAAATTCCTTTGGATTCGACTACAATATCATCATCGACTACATTCAGCATTTTGATAATGCGATCAAAAGAAATCACCCCTTCCGACACCCCGGTATAAAAGCTGTCCCGGATAAGGTAATCCATCCGGTCCGTATCTAGATGACTGGAAACAAGCTTATGTAAAAAATGACGGGGATAATTATCCGTAAAAATGGAAATCGCCAGATCAAGCTTTCCACCAAACTCTTCATTTAGTTTGTCCATTAATATGGAAGAAAGCATTTCATGAGATACCTCTTCAATCAAAGTATGTTCTAAAGAATGAGAAAAAGGCCCGTGTCCTATGTCATGTAAGAGTATGGCAGCAAGCGCCCCTTCCCGTTCCTCTTCGCTGATGGAAATACCTTTGCCTGATAAAATATTTAAGGCCCGTGTCATCAGGTGCATAGCACCTATCGCATGCTGAAAACGCGTATGCAAAGCTCCCGGATAAACCAAATGCGTCAAACTCACCTGCTTGATATACCGAAGCCTCTGAAAATAACGATGCTGCATCAGATCGAACACCAATTCCGATGGAATAGTTACAAAGCCATAAATAGGATCGTTAATTATTTTCTTTTTATTCAAAACAAAAAATGAATACGGTTATGTATGTTTCGCTACACTTCAGCTTGTGTACCTTAGTTTGTCCATCACAAAGGTACATAGATTGAGGTTAATAAGTGTTAAAATTCATATAAAATCAAGAATATGCCGATATTTGGAAGAAGGTGCTGACAAATAAAGTATGGAAGAATAAACTTTTATACGTATTTTTCAATCCTGAAAATAGATCAAGATGGATAGAAAACATATATTGTGGGCAGATGATGAAATTGAATATTTAAAACCTCATATTCTTTTCTTAGAAGAGAAGAATTTTTTAGTAAAAACCGTCAATAACGGGCAAGATGCTGTGGAAGCATTCAAAAGTGAGCCTTTTGATTTGGTTTTTTTAGATGAGAATATGCCGGGACTCACCGGTTTGGAGACCTTAGCCATTTTAAAATCTATCAACGCTTCCATTCCTACCGTTTTAGTGACAAAAAATGAAGCAGAACATCTAATGGAAGATGCCATAGGGTCGCAGATCGACGATTATTTGATTAAGCCCGTCAATCCAAAACAAATCTTGCTCACCATAAAAAAGCTGACCGAAAACAGGCGCTTGGTCAGCGAAAAAACCTCCATGGCCTATCAGCAGGATTTCCTGAAGTTAGGAATGAGGATGAATGAAAACCTGAGTTACCAAGAATGGGTAGAAACTTACAAGAAAATAGTTTACTGGGAATTGGCTCTGCAAAAGATAGAGGACGACTCTATGCATGAAGTGCTTACCCTACAAAAATCAGATGCGAATGCTGCTTTTTCTAAATTTATAGAACGAAATTATTTACGCTGGTTGAAAAACCCTGATGAAGCTCCTCTGCTCTCTCCTAAGCTGTTTCAAAAGAAAGTTTTTCCGGGCTTGGAAAAGGGGCAGCCTACTTTCTTTATCCTCATAGACAATCTCCGTTACGATCAGTGGAAGGTAATCAACGATGCCATTACCGATTACTACCGCCTGGTAGAAGAGGACAATTATTTCAGTATTCTGCCTACGGCAACCCAGTATGCCAGAAATGCCATTTTTAGCGGAATGATGCCGCTCGAAATGGCGGAAAGGTTTCCAAAAGAATGGCAGAATGACGAAGATGAAGGCGGGAAAAATTTATATGAAGATGTGTTTCTGGAAGATCAGATCCAACGCATGTACAGAAGAGACATTAAGCACTCTTATGCGAAGATATTGACCATGGAGCAAGGTAAAGAAGTGTTAGACAGCCTGCCTAATCTCTTGCAAAACGATCTGAACGTGTTGGTCTATAATTTTGTGGACATGCTTTCCCATGCGCGCACCGATATGGCGATGATCCGCGAACTGGCAAGCGATGAAGCTGCTTATCGCTCGCTTACTTTATCCTGGTTTGAGCACTCTCCTTTAATCGATACGTTGAAGAGCCTATCACAGCACAATGTCCGCGTCGTCTTAACGACCGACCACGGTACCATCCGTGTGAAAAAGCCCAGTAAAATTATAGGCGACAGAAAAACAAGTACAAATCTGCGTTACAAGCAAGGACGGAATTTAAACTATGTAGGAAAAGACGTATTTGCCATCCGCAATCCACATGAAGCTATGCTTCCGAGGCCCCATATGAGCTCAACCTTTGTTTTCGCTAAAAATGAACTTTATTTCGTTTACCCGAATAATTATAATTATTACGCGAATTATTATCTCGATACCTTTCAGCATGGAGGGATTTCTTTAGAAGAAATGATTGTTCCCATCGCTACGTATCTGCCTAAATAAATCACAGAGTATATGGAACGTCAAGTAAAAAACCTGGAAGAAATGAAAGTTTTTGCCAAAGAACTTTTGTCCCATTATCCTACGCATAAAGTTTTTGTTTTCGATGGCCCTATGGGCGTGGGGAAAACCACCTTAATCCAAATGATAGGGAGTCAGTTAGGCACGACGGACACTATCTCCAGTCCTACTTTTTCCATTGTCAATGAATATCAAATTGAAAAAGGTATTCTTTACCATTTTGACTTTTACCGTTTGGAGGATGAAGAAGAAGCGTATGATATGGGGTATGAAGAATATTTTTATTCCGATCAGTATTGCTTTATTGAATGGCCCTCAAAAATTCCTAACCTCATTCCGGAAAAGGCGCTGTACCTACATTTAGAATTGGGGGGAAATCAAGAGAGGAAAATCAAGGTTAAAGAAATATAACTATTTTCCAAACCTTCCTGCGTTACCGTTGGCCTGAAGAAGAGCACCCTACTGGAACTGTCCTTAGCTTTTGGAAAAGTAAATTCCGATCTAGCCCTTCGGCATGAGGGGGCTTTGCGTGAAGAAAACACGAATACTTCCAGTAAATTCAGGCCAAAAACTGTCTGAGCTCGAAGAGCGAGTTTTTTTGGCAGCGACGATTATTCGTGTTTTTAGCTAAAAGAGCCCTAAGCCTTGATTTTTTGGTCCTTTTATATCAAGATAAAAGGACTAGGCCCCGCGGTCATGAGCGGAACTCAATAGAAAAAAGTTATATTTTGTCTATCAAAAATACTGTTTGGTAAAGCAAGCGCTAACATTAAGAAATAAAAAAGACAACTTTTATTTCATTCTTTTCATACTTTTGTCCGCAAAAGTATATGCAAAACCCGTGCTTAAAATCTTTGCCTTAGCGGCTTGTGATTAAGCTTTCTTTCTGCTATCGGCAAATATTTATCAGGAGACCCTTCGGTCAGGAAGGGGCTGTGCTTTCCTTTAACGGGTTATTGGTGACTCGTGACAACGTGTGCGGTTCTTTGGCCCGAGATCCTTCACTTCGTTCAGGAAGACAGGAAGGGGAGAGACAGGTATTTTTTGGCACAAATTAAACCCGAATACCTTAACCTGAAATCAAAAGTATTAATGATGTTTTTAAAGCTTCCCAATTCTTTCCAGAATCCCCATATAATTTTGCTGTATATTTAATTACGAGTAAAGATGAAAAAGTATGTTTTTATAAGTATTATGATGCTTTTTATGATGAATGTAATCTTGGGCCAGGATTTACGTTCCTCTCAGGTTCCCGAAAAGATACGCCATGAATTTAAACAAGCCTTTCCTAAAGCGAAGGATGTTTCTTGGGAGAAGAAAGGAGATCTATATGTGGTGGAATTTGAAATTGGATTTTGGAATAATGACCGTAAAGCTTGGTATGATCGCCAAGCAAAAAGGGTAGGATATAAAGAAGATATACCTAAAAAAGAGTTGCCTGAACCCGTAAAGAATGCCATTAACAAAAATTATAAGTACTATTGGACCAAAGATGTCGAAAAACACATTTCAAGAGATAGGGTGACGTATGAAGTGGAATTGAAGTCTTTTACCAAGGAATGGAAGGTGATTTTTGACGGTGGGGGAGAAGAGTTAAGTAAAGTTTCCGATTAAGATCATTTTATTATGTTATTTTTATAGGGCCGGTTTTTCTTTTTAGGCTTGTAAATAATTTGAATTGATATGAAGATATTGGTTGTAGAAGATGAAAAAGACTTGTCAGAGTTGATAGTACAATCACTATCTAAAGAGAAGTATGTTGTAGAAACTGCCTGTGATTTTCATGCGGCGATGGAGAAAATAGGCAGTTACCAATACGATTGTATATTGCTGGATATTGGGCTTCCGGGAGGCGATGGTTTAGAGGTTTTAAAATCTCTGCGGGAAGAGGGGAAATCTGAAAATATCATCATCATTTCTGCTAAGGACTCTATAGAAGATAAGATAACAGGTCTAAATTTGGGGGCGGATGATTACCTGACCAAGCCTTTTCATATTGCAGAATTGAATGCCAGAGTGAAAGCTTTACTGAGAAGAAAAAAATTGGAAAGCCGTCAGAATTTAGAATTTGGGAATATCAGCATGGATATAGATGACAGACAAGTATTCATCCACAATGAGAAGGTTGATTTAAACCGAAAAGAATTTGATATCCTCAATTATTTTTTATTCAACAAAAATAGATTGGTCAGCAAAATGAGTTTGGCCGAACATGTGTGGGGAGACAATATTGATCAGGCCGATAATTTTGACTTTGTTTATTATCAGATAAAAAACCTAAGGAAAAAATTAAAAGAGGTAGATGCGGGTATTGAAATTGAATCTGTATATGGCACAGGTTACCGGGTGAGAGAGCAATGAAATTATTAAATCAATCGGTCAAGCACTTATCTATATCTTTACTCCTAATTATAGGCGTATGGGGGACGGTTTTGTTTTTTAACATCGTCGATGAGGTGAAAGAAAATGTGGATGAAGGACTGGAAAACTACAAACGCCAAATCGTATTTAGAGCGCATCAGGATACCGCTGTGCTCAAACAGATGAATCTCAACGAAAACTTTTATTCCATCCAGGAAATCGGGAAAGGAGAATATTTTGATACCGTCAACATTTTTACGGATACGATGATAAGAGTGCAGGACGCTGATGATGTAGCGCCTCGTTTAGCACCCGTACGCATGCTCAAGACAGCATTTGAAGATGGAGGAAAAAAATATCGTTTGAAAATCATCAATCCTATGATTGAAAATGAAGATTTGATCGAGCGCTTGTTTGAAAATATGATCTGGCTCTATATTTCTTTGATTTTTGCGATTGTCTTAATTAACAATATTGTCCTTAGAAGAGTGTGGAGGCCTTTTTATAATCTTTTGGCCCAGATGAAAGCGTACAGGCTCGGTAAAGGAGAGAGCCTGCCGGAAGTGAAAACTAAAACAAAAGAGTTTATAGACCTTCAAAAAGCAATAGACACTTTGTTGCGTCATAATATCCGTATTTACGAACAACAGAAAAGCTTTATAGGTAATGCTGCTCATGAATTGCAAACACCTCTTGCCATTGTCATTAATAAGTTGGAATTGCTGATCGAAAAAGGAGAACTGTCGGAAGACCAGGCCCATAGTATTGTAAAAACAATGCAGATCATCGAGCGGTTGACACGTTTGAATAAATCTTTACTGTTATTGTCTAAGATAGAAAACCGGCAGTTTATCCAAGAACAAGAAGTGGACTTTAACACTTTGATTGCAGAAGAAATAGAAAGCTTACAAGATGTTGCCGATTTTAAAAAGATAAAGATTTCTGTAGTTGAAAACAAAAGGTTTACGAAAACGATAAACTTTTCTTTAGCTCATATTTTAGTTTCCAACCTTCTCCGCAATGCTCTTTTTCACAATATAGAAAAGGGTAATGTTTATATAAGCATTCAAAAAAATAAATTAACCATATCAAATACAGGGATTAAAAAACCTTTAGATAGGGATCATATATTTAAAAGTTTTTATAAATCTTCTTCTAAAAGTGAGAACACAGGTTTAGGCCTAGCGATAGCCAAAGCCATAGCCGATATTTATGGGATTTCTATTAACTATTATTTTCGGAATGAACATCACCATTTTGAGATAAAAATATAAAAATAATTTTTTTAAAGTTCCCGTTTTTTTCCAGATTCCCTTCTTTTCTTTGGTGTAAAGAAATACAAAATAGACTTTGATCGAATTGTATGTACCGAACATGAAATGGAAATATTTGATTTTTTAAAAAATGTAATCGATCCGAACTGGATCATGAGCAACGGAGGCTTATATCTTGTCTTAATCATTTTGTTTATTGAGACCGGAATGTTTTTTGGTTTCTTTTTACCCGGCGATCCTTTGCTGTTTGTGGCCGGGATGGTTATAGCTTCAGCTAATGAATCTTCTTACCCATTTCCTAATGACGTCCACAATCTCCTGTATTGGACTGTGCTTTTTTTGGTTGCCACGATAGCCGGTTATTTTTTAGGGTATGGGTTTGGACGAAAGTTTGGAAATATCTTGCACCATAAAGAGGATGCTTGGCTGTTCAAAAGGAAGTATATCCATACGGCACATGAGTTTTATGAGAAAAAAGGAGGGTTCGCTATAGGTGTGGCTAGATTTTTACCTATTGTACGCACTTTTGCGCCTATTGTGGCGGGAATGGTGGAAATGGATATCAAAAAATTTACAGCCTACAATGTAGCCGGCGCCATTCTTTGGGTGGTTGGAATTACGACACTGGGTTATCTATTAGGAGAAAACCCATGGATAAACAGGAACCTGGAATTTGTTATTCTAGGCTTAGTCCTTGTGGTTACCGCTCCCGTTATTTTAAAATTGATTTTGAAGAAAAAAAGTTATTCCAAGTAAAATATGGGGGTATGTGCAGAAAAACTATCCAAATAACTTCATTGCGGGATGGGAATGGGATGGTAATAAACAAGATGTTGATTTGAATAACGGTGTGCAATTAGAATTTAATCTAAACGGTGGCTTTGTTAAGGAGGGATAATTAATTTGAAGTTATAAATAGCAGTTTTTAATTTTTAGAATTTAAGCACATGATAGTTTGGGTTGTTTTTATCTTGTTCATTATAGGGGCTTTAATTATCGATTTAGGTGTATTCAACAGGGATCCCCACGAGATAAAAACAAAAGAAGCTGCAGTTTGGACGGGCATTTGGGTAGCCTGCGCCTTATTGTTTTCTTTAGTTATTTACTTTTCATTCTCCAGGGGGTGGATCAATAACCCTACAGGTTTAACACCCTCCGATGCTCTTCTAAAATATGTTACGGGCTATCTCATTGAGCTTTCTTTGAGTGTGGATAATATATTCATTATCGCTTTAATCTTTTCCTCTTTTGCTATTCCTAAAAAATACCAACACGAAGTCTTGTTTTATGGTGTTTTAGGGGCTATCCTGTTTCGGGCACTCATGATAGTGTTTGGCGTTGCACTTATCAATAAGTTTACCTGGATTATTTATGTTTTTGGCGTTTTTTTAATCCTTACCGCTTTGCGTATGCTCTTTAGAAAAAACGAAAAAAAAGATCCGAAAGATTCTAAGATCTACAAATGGATAAGCAGAGTGTACCCGGTGACACATGAAGTCCAAAGCGATAAATTTTTCCTTAGAAAAGAAGGGGTAAAATATGCTACCCCCTTGTTCGTCGCATTAATTATCATCGAGCTGACGGATATATTTTTTGCCATTGACAGTATCCCCGCTATATTAGCGATTACGGCGGATCCATTTATTGTGTTTAGTTCCAATATTTTAGCGGTAATGGGCTTGCGATCTATGTTTTTTCTGATTGTAGGAATGCTCGATAAATTTCGGTACATCAGCTACAGCTTGGTCGTCATCTTAGGTTTTGTAGGTGTAAAGATGATTGTCTCCCATCATATGGATATTTCTGAATGGCTGTCCCTAAGCATTATAGTCCTTTCCTTAACTTTAGGAATATTAGCTTCAAAGTATATACCTCAGAAAGAGAAGCTGGTTCCATAAAAGAAGAAGCCCCCTTGATTATTTGTTATC
>JAJYRG010000069.1 GCA_021794195.1 Bacteroidota bacterium | reverse complement strand
CTTTTTATTTGCACTTCTTGAGCAAACAAGTTTACAGCAAAAAAGACTATAAAAACACATAGCTGCGAACGTATATATAACATATCTCTATTTGATTAATTTAATTGAAATAATAGATTTTGGTTCTATATTAAGCACAACTCCTGTATTATCTGCAGTCAAGGCTATGCTCTTTGCATTCATATTATCTGCTTCTGTAGTTTCAATAGCCTCTGCACTCGAAACCTCTATAGGTAAGTTGAACTGTATAGCTTGCAAATCCTCAGTTCCATGATGTTGTATAACAAGGGTAACATCATGTTCTCCTTCATAAGCCGTTATTAAGAGATCACTGTTTCCTGCTATACTCTCTACCTCTATACGTTGTCTTTCTGCCGTGTATTTAGCATAATGTCCCATCACATATCCCCTTTTCAAAGGCTCACCATCAGTTGTCCCCAATTCGCCATCACCTATAAAGCTATAACTCCGCTTCATATACCACCATACAAATGCATTAAAATCAGCTTGCATACTTAGATGGACTACCCTACCAAATTCAAGCGCCTGATCCCAACCCATACCATAATTATCTGCTTCATCATTCATTAAATACTCTGTCATCCATACCTCTTTCCCGCTAGAATGCGCTAGCGGATAATCCCTGATAATACTACGATCCCCATAGAGATGTCCCCCAATAATTTCTAAGTTATCCTTTGCTACAGGATCTTCCAATATAACGTCTGTATACGTAAACTTATGGTTAAATGATTCGGCAGCAATCACTCGGGCATTAATCTGATCAGCGTAATCCCGTATAAACATATGCATCTCATCCACTGTCCATTCACAACCATCATAACTTACATCGATATCTGGTTCATTTTGAATGGAAACAGCATCTACTTCTATCCCTTTACTGGCCATATGTTCAATATATGCATTGAGATGGTCGACATAATCTTGGTAGTATTCAGGAAGTAAATGCCCTCCTGTCTGATTATTATTTGATTTCATATACGCAGGTGGAGTCCATGGCGATGCAAAAATTCGCGCTCCAGCGGCATTAGCCATTAACGCGACTTCTACATCTTTATTCCAATCATCCGGATTAGGGTAAATCATCATCCGAATCATATTTAAACCCATATTTTCACTTCCGTATAAAAAATCTATATCCGCCTCATTCAACTGAACATCACCGGTCCATGTTGGGTTTAACATCCCTCCAAAACCAGTTATATATTGATGTTTTAACGAGGTATTAACAGCTAATTCAACTGGGGGCTTTGGCAATTGGTTCACTGCGACCGGGTATTCTTCTCCTGTAGTGCGGTTACGAAAGACTAATTGTTGCTGACGTTCTTCGCCCGTAGTATTTTCTGCATAATTAAATTGAATTCGAGTGGTACTCGCATGAGTCAAACTCCCGCCATGTCTAAACGTAAAATCGGACAGAAAACCTTCTTCGGCTGAATGAAGTTCCCATTCGGAATAAGCCCAACGCAACGTAACTTCGGCACGACCAGCCGTATGTGCTATTGAAATATCGTTGTCTGATATCTCTAAAGCCGGACTTTTTACATCGTTGTTTTTTTTACATCCTACCCATAAAAGCGGAAACAATACAAGTAATAAAATAGGTTTTTTACACATTTCTTTCAGGTTTATAAGATTAATTATGATGCTTCATATTTAGTTTTATCTTTTTCAACTCTTCTAATTCATGAATAGGTCGCTCGATATCATAAGGTATCGGCATTTTAGAAAAGGTTTGAAAATATAATAAGCAAGCGTCTTTCCACCATACGGCGTCGCGCGCTTGAATTTTCAGTTTTGATTGCACTTCCCCGAATCGCTGCCGGTCTACATATTGTTCAAGTTTATCCCAGGTTTTTTGAAATTCACGTACTTCCTGCACTCCACGATCATAATGAAAGCAAAGCTCGTCCCAGAGGGTACGACCGCTTTTCATAGAATGTGTCCACGATACATGGTGAAACCATAACAACAGGTTTTCTGGACAGGTCTTTAGATTATTGAATGCACTTCGTAAAGGTTCATTGTACTGCGATACGGCGTTGCTTCCGGTTGTTGTCCGGTCAAATCCCAAACCTGTCGAATCTGCATTATGATAATACCAGGGCATCCAGTCGGGTCTTCCTCCCGGCATATCGCCCCAAGGCTCGGGACCGTAATGATGATCGAAAGCAAAGATATGGTGCAGGCCGAGCGGCATCATATAATCGACTACCGCTTCGCGGGAATCCATCATCATTTGCTGAACAGGTTCTAAAAATGCTTGGTCGCTCGAAAACGTCATCTTAATCCATTCCTCTGCAATTTGCTCCGAGGACAGTTGGTGGTTCCATGCCAACCGGCCAAAAGCATACCAATTCGCCTGGGCAAAATGGTGTCCAGTCCAATTGGTGTCTTCGCCGATATTAGCGACTGCGGAAATTGCCGATTTCTTCGCTTCAACGATACTACCATCTGTAACGCGCGCAACCGTGCTACCCTGCCCATCGCAATATGTATCCGCGTCTAAGGTTTCCTTAAACAGCGGTGCGAGGTACGCCAGATGATTGGAGAAGCCTAAGTATTCCTGCGTAATCTGAAACTCGACCATGTGTGCTGTTTGCTTCATGGCACCAAAAAGCGACGTAAAAGGTTCCCGAGGCTGAAAATCCACAGGTCCGTTTTTGATCTGTATGATGACATTATCCCGAAATGCACCATCTAAAGGAACGAACTCTTGATAAGCTTGTTTCGCACGGTCTTGTTCGGTAGGATTATATACAAACGCACGCCACATAACCAATCCGCCGTAAGGTTTCAATGCATCAGCGAGCATATTGGCTCCTTCGGCGTGGGTTCGTCCATAGTCTTGTGGCCCAGGTTGCCCTTCGGAATTTGCCTTAACCAAAAAACCCCCAAAATCCGGTACCTGTTGATAGATTTCTTTCGTTTTGGCTTTCCACCAATCTTGTACTTCCTTACGCAGGGGGTCAGAATCTGCCAAACCATCCAATACCTTGGGTGATGAGAAATTGACGGATAGATAAACTTTTATTCCATAAGGGCGAAAAATATCCGCTAATGCTTTCACTTTCGCGACATAATCCGACGTCAATATCTTCGGAGAGGCATTGACATTGTTCAAAACCGTGGCGTTGATCCCTATGGAAGCGTTCGCCCGTGCATACGCTTCGTAGCGCGGAGAAATAGTACTGGGTAATTCTTCCCATTTCCAAAGTGAATAACCGGCATATCCTCTTTCAATTGTCCCATCCAAATTATCCCAATGGTTTAAAATACGAATATCGTACGACGGAATTTCTTTCACATGGAGATTAGCCAAATTAGCACCTGTTTGCTGCAAACGCAACAAGTGATACACGCCATACAACAGACCTTGGTCCTGCGAGGCCGAAATAGTGATCCGACTTTTGTTTCCATCAATTAAGTAGCCGTCTTTGAGGCCATCGAACTTCTTGTTATTGAATTTTAACTCAACGGATTGTCCTTGCCAATAGTTCTTCAATTCATTTACAGCTATTTGGATGGTTGGACTTTCCTGCTTTGATGTTATCTTCGCATGGTTGGCTTTTTTATTATCAAAGCGCAGCCACAGCCGGCTTCCGTCTTCGGCATGGCAAAAAAACGGTAATAGAAAAACAACATATAAAAAATATCTTTTGATGGGCCACATATAATTTATTTTTTGTACATCACTGTCCTTCGATTGTTTTTATAGCTCCTTTTTCATCATATTCAAGCTCTATCATTTTCATACTGCGTAGCCAAGTCTTTCCTCCAGAAGGCAATGCATCATGATAAAACAAATACCATTTCCCTTTAAATTCGAGAATACTATGATGTGTAGTCCACCCTACAACGGGTGTTAAAATGACGCCTTGGTAAGTAAACGGGCCATATGGGTTATCACCCGTAGCATAGCACAATAAATGTGTATCACCTGTAGAATAAGAAAAATAATATTGATCGTTATATTTATGTACCCAGGAAGCTTCAAAAAAACGACGTTCGGTATCCCCCTGCCGGAGCAGATTTCCGTGTTCATCAAGCAAAAGAATATCTTGAGGCTCCTCCGCAAATTCCAGCATATTATCCTTTAACTTAGCTATTTTTGGGCAAAGTGCTGGTTCATGAAAGCGAGGAAGTTCACAAGGCGGGGTTAATTTATTATCACGATAGAACTGTAATTGCCCTCCCCATATTCCACCAAAATAAAGGAAATATTCTCCGTTCTCTTCAAAAGCACATGGATCAATGCTATAGCTACCTTTCATTGGGTTTTCCTGCGGAACAAAAGGACCTTCAGGTTTGTCGCTGATGGCGACTCCCAGACGAAAAATATCATTTTGATCTTTCAAAGAAAAATACATGTAATACATTCCATTTCTATATGCAACGTCTGAATCCCAAAGTTGCCTTCCTGCCCAAGCTATGTCTTTTACAGAAAGAGCTACACCGTGATCAACCACTTCTGCTTCTGTATCTTCCATCGAAAAAACATGATAGTCCCGCATATTAAAATGATCGCCATTATCATTTTCCGCTATGCCACTCTCCCAATCATGTGAGGGATATATAAAAATTTTATCTTCAAATACATGAGCAGACGGATCTGCCATATAATCGCTCGGAAACAAATATCTAGGAGTTTTCATAAAAAATATCTAGTTTAATTTTTTGTTTTAGTTAATTTATTTTCGTTAAATCAATAATATCTCTAAAAAATGGTTTTGGATAATAATTACGATCAAACAATAAAGGATAATCTGTTCGTCCTTCTATCGGCCAATCATTTTTCCAAGAATCTCCATCTCCAACACCCCATAACGTTACTCTACTTATCTTGTCCTGGTGCTTAACATATAAGCTAAAAAAGTCTACATAACGATCCCCCAACTCTTCCATTTTCTCTTCGGGTAAACCTTCCTGATATGGATCTAAGGTTTTATTATATAAGGCTGTATCAGTTAACTCCGCACCTGCATCAACTTTAGCATATGGTAACACAGATATATCCATTTCTGTCACCATTACTTTCACCCCGAGACTTGCAAAACCGATAATTGTTTTTTCTACTTCTGCTAATGAGGGATGTGATAATCCATTATGCTGTTGCATACCTATGGCGTCCACCTGATGACCGGTATCCAACATCTTTTTCACTATTTGTATAATTTTTTTCCTTTTTGCTTGAATAGCCGTTGAGTAATCATTATAATACAGCTCTGCTTCCGGATCAGCTTCTTGGGCAAACTGAAACGCTAAGGGTATAAAGTCCTCTCCAATTATTTCATAAAACTTGCTCTTTCTGTATTCACCGTTGTCCAGAATAGCCTCATTTACAACATCCCATCCATGGACACGTCCTTTGTAACGAGAAACAATGGTATGAATATGATTTCTCATTCTTTCAATCAGCACATCCCGCGAAACGTCATTTCCCTCTTTATCCGTAAAAAACCAATCAGGTGCTTGAGAATGCCAAATTAAAGTGTGTCCAACAATATGCATATCGTTCTTTTCCCCAAATTCTACAAAACGATCTGCATCATCAAAATAAAACTCGCCTTCTCGGGGTTGTATAAATTTACTTTTCATACAATTTTCCGCAACAATAGAGTTAAAATGTTGTTTTACAATTTTAGCCGCTTCTGCATCCCGTTGCCAAATCTGTTCTAAGTTTAATGCTGTACCGATATGAAAATAATCAGCATATGCTTCTTTAAAAATTACTTCTTCTGATTTATTCTGTATCTGCGAATTTGTCGAAGTGCAAGCGACGGTCAATGTAGCTATTCCAGCTAAAATGATGGTATTTATTTTTCTCATTTTTCTTTTTTTAGTTTCTATGTCTGTTCTCAATTTCCATATTAATTTTATCGATAAGGTCATCTTCCAGTTTGTATCTGGAGATGATAAACATTGCAATAATTAAGAGAATGGCTGGGATAACAGCGACAAGCCACAAGATTCCTTGTTCTGCAAATACAGATTGTGTTAATGCATTATCCTTATCAAAACCCACGTATGCTAATACCAAACCGGGCACAACTCCTCCTAAAGCCATACCTGCTTTATAAAAAATTCCAGTCAAGGCATTTACAATACCTGAAATTCGTTTACCAGTAGCGTACTCTCCATAAGAAATGACTTCAGGAACTAACGCCCACATGTAGCCCGTGGCGACAATGACACCCGTAGATTTAATAAACTGTGCTGCTAGCACCAACCAGATTTGCGACTTCAGTGAAGGAACAACCGAAATAACATAGAGCACAATCATTCCTACGATGGCTATCATAAGAAATACATAAAACATTTGTTTCTTACCTATAGCCCGTTTAATTGCTGGGACCAGGGGCATAAAAATGAAAGCGGGAATGGAACCCAGAGCCATAAAATAAGGTAACATTTCCGGTGCTCGTATGTTATAAATCATATAATATGATCCGGCTGAATTTCCAATGGCCATCATCGCGAATGCCGTGATGAAAAAAAATGCCAACACTCTTAGTGGACCATTGTGTTTAAATTCAACCCAGAGATCAGAAACCTCTACTTTCTCTGTATCTTTTTCATCCATGACCACCCGTTCTTTTGTCTGGGTGTAACAAAACAGGAGTAAAGCCAATCCAATAATGGCGTAAATGGTCATTGTAATGAACCAAGCTTCTCCCGATTCGTGGGAATTTATTTTTCCATCCGGTGAAAAATATTGGACTACAATTGGTACACCATACCCTACTGCCAGACCACCTAAATTGGCCATAAACATCCGTACTGATGTTAATTTTGTAATCTCATCAGTATCCCGTGTTAACGAAGCATTTAAAGCTCCATACGGAACATTAATCAATGTGTAGAGCATAGACAAGCCGACATAAGTCACGTACGCATACACCAGCGATCCGGAAAAGCCATCCCAGAAACAAAGGATAGCAAACACTGTCAACGGTATACCCCCTAAAATAAGATAAGAACGGTATTTCCCCATTTTAGGATTCCGTTTGTCAACAAAAGCACCAACGATAGGATCCCAGATCACATCGACAACTCTGACTACTAAGAACATAACGCCAGCCGCAGCGGCAGAGATACCAAAAACATTTGTATAAAAAATTAACAGGTACATCGAAACAGTTTGGTAAATAAGGTTCTGAGCCAGATCACCAGAGCCAAACCCTATGCGTTGTACATGTGACAGCTTATAAAAACCTTTTGACTCATTAATCAATCGTATTTCTGGGTCCATGTTATCTAATAAAAATTGTAAATAGTTTTATAATCCGTCATTCCTTTTGATCACTTTCTGGAGCTCCCAAATATGATGGTTGCAGTCCTCCAAAATCCAACATAATCTTTTGGATAACGATTCCATGTTCTAATGGTCGAATACGTATGCTATACTCACCTTTCTCTGGAAAATCATGTTCAGTGATATTTTCAATAATCCGACTTGCTTGCCATTTACCCAGCTCTCCTTTATAATGACCGTTAATATTTACGATCCGTTCTTCTCCTCCATTAATCGAGACGGCATATCGAAGTCCCTTATTAGCATTATAATTTAAAGTAGGTGATGTCAATACAATTAATTTAGCCCGACCGGTCGATTCAACGTCCACTTTATATTCTAAGGATATCTGTCCATCCAGCGGTGCTGTAACTGGCAATGTCGTTATTGCAGAAACTGTTTTACCGAGATTAGGCAATTCCTTCCACTTCACCTGAGAAGAACTACTCGCCTGGTCAAAATTCATAGCCTCTATCGAAACATATCCTTCTTTTTCTATAAAAACCTTTGAATCCGTTTTTATTCGATTCGAGTCGATATAAGTTACTTCAGGCATAATACTATATGCGGGGTCATTCCAGCCTGAATAACCAATACGTACTTGATCCATCATATGCTTCCACTTTCCATTTGAAAGCGTATTGAAATGTAAGGTCAATAAAGAGTCACGTTCAAAACCTTCTTTCACTTTATCTGCCCAATAATTAGCACGTATATCGTTTTTCTCTGCATAAAAATCATTCTTAGCTTTTGCAAAGTACATATCATACAGGTTGGACATACCATTGATAGGGAATAACACCAATTGATCGAAAGCATCTTTATAAGTGGAGGGTATGTTGTTATATAATCGCATAGCATCAATGAGTAGCTCGCGATATTCCTTTGTTACTGTTTCAAATTCATTGTAGTTTTCCAGACTATAAGTTTTATGGTCGAGTAGTTCCGGTGTAACGCGGTGGTTGAATTTCGTATACATATCGATTAAGCGAGCGGCTTCCTTTGCATACTGTTTTCCAAATTGTTGTGCACACCATTCCTCTGTATGGGCGGACAGATTCGAAGGGTTGTAACGTTTAGGATCCCATGCCATATCCAGAAAAAAGGATATCGGATATTCCATAGGCTTTAAATCCCCGACATTTACCACCCAAATCTTGTCTACACCATGTTCATATGTCAAATTCATTTGTTCCCAAACCCTAGAAACTTGGCTTACGTTTAGCCATTTCGTATTACGTGGAGCTCCCACGTAGTCGAAATGATAATACATACCGTACCCTCCTTTACGGGGTTTAACATCTAAAGCCGGTAACTTCCGTACATTACCCCAATTATCATCAGCGAAAAGAAGTGTCACGTCGTCCGGCACACGCATTCCCTCATCGTAATAGTCCTGAACTTCTTTGTACAGTGCCCAAACCTGTGGTGTATGTTCTGACTTTTTGCGAGTTGTCTCTTTTATGATTTGTCGTTGATCTTCCACAATTTGTTCAAGCAGACTGACATTCTGTTCATCTCCCATGGGTTCATCGCCATCCCCACGCATACCGATGGTTACCATTGTCTCCCAATTGCGGGCACGTTCCATCCCTCCTCGCCAAAACTTCTGAAGACCTTTTTTGTTTTTAGAATAATCCCACGGACCTCCATTGCCGTGCCGCTTCCATTCCTGTTGAGCTCTTGCCATAGGCTCATGATGTGAAGTACTCATGACAATACCCATCTCATCAGCTAAAACACCATTTTGAGGATCATCATCGTAAAATGCATTTCCCCACATAGCTGGCCATAAAAAATTTGCTTTTAACCGGAGTAACAGTTCGAATACTTTCTCATAAAATTCGCTATTATATCCTCCATAAGTATAGTTCGCCCATCGAGTTAAGGCTGGATATTCATCATTTAAAAATATTCCCCGATACTGTACAGCGGGCTCACCTTCCGTATATATACCAGGTTTAACATATAGGTTTTTTGCCCTTTTAACAGGAACATCTGCCCAGTAATACCAAGGTGACACTCCTATTTGTTTCGATAATTCGTATATTCCATAAATAGTACCTCGCTTCTCACTTCCTGCAATGACAAGAGCTGATTCTATATTATCGGTTGGATTATCCACAACAGTAATAATAAATTTCTCCCGTTTATCCTCCAGTTCTCTTCGTTCCAAGCGACCTTCATTCAATAAACTATCGATAAGAGGTGAATGTCCAACCGTTCCAATCAAAATAACTTTGGTTGTATCTATTACCTTCTTAGCCTTATTACCGGACACCCTTTCAAAATCAGTTTCTAAACTTTCTACAGCACGCAAAACACCTTTAAAATCGTTAGAGTCTACCAGAATTGGAAGAGGGACACCATCCTTTACTAAAGTAAGGTACTCAGGTTTCTTTTCCTGAACGACAAACTCTCGTATTCTTTCCTGAGCGCACAGAAAAGAAATTGAAAAAAAAAGGTGAAAAAATACAACAAAAAAATGTTTCATATTTTTCATCATAAAAAATTTATAACAGTAGGCCGTGTAGATAAAATTCAATAAACTCTTCTTCATTTACATATATTTCTTTACTTCCAAGAAAGTAAAAGGCAGTCGCGAAGTCCAAATTTAATTTTATAACTCTGATTTCTTTATTGTAATTGTTACATTTCCCTTAACTTCTGTTGCAGAAGTTTTGAGGGTAATCAAATATGTTTCTTTTTTATTTCCATTTGTTTCTTTTAATAGAAAAGAAAGGTTTTACGTATGAATAAACAAGGGAATTATGTATCTTCCAGAAACGTAACCAAAAAATTTATGATGAAAATATTTTTTCTTATTCTTGTTTTATTCACCTCCATTTCAGGATTGAATGGACAAACAACACGAATCTACGATCATCGAGACTATGGGTTCGGGGAGCTTTCGTCTAACCTGATTACCAGCATAACACAAGATAAGCATGGATATATATGGATAGCTACCGAGTATGGTTTAAATAAGTTTGACGGTGTGCGTTTTGTGCAATATCTTCATGATATACAGGACAGCAGTTCTATTTCGAGCAATCATGTAACCGTCCTACATCGAGATGATCATGATCGTTTATGGATCGGATGTTCGAATGGATTGCAATACTATGATGAAAATCAAGAGAAATTTAAACGGGTGCAATTTCCTGATAATATTGCTCCCCATATTACTGATATTTTGACGCGCGCCGATGGGTCATTATTAGTAACCACTTCAGGATGGGGTATTTTTGATATTAGAGCGAATGATCATATGGCAATTTCTCTTGAGCAAGTTAATCAACTTGCAGGCGGCATGTATGGACGTAAACTTTTAGAAGATAATCTTCATCGTGTTTGGTTAGCTGTAGATCGCACAGGGTTGGTCTGTTTATCACCGGATCTCAAACACAAAGAAGAATTACCAGAGGCCAATATCCCCTTCCCAAAAGGAGATAAATATAATATGGTGAACACGCCTGAAGGAGAAGTTATACTGGCTTATAAGAATCAAATGGTTCTTATAAACCAATCATTAAGCCGCATTACGCCTTTATCTTTTGAAAAAGGTCTAAAGCCTACTATTAATGAGATACGACTGGTCAATGACGATAATATATTTATTAGCACCGAAGGTCAAGGAACTTGGTATTTAAATATATCAGAACGTCCCTTAGTGGTACGTCCGACAAAATTATCCAATCTGAATAAAAATTATAGTAAAGCTAGTTTTCAAACTTTTCTACAAGACCGGGAAAACAATTTCTGGTTGGGCTGGTTTCAACGAGGCCTTGTTTTTGTTCCTGTAGGCAGCGAACAATTTGATTTTTGGCCGGTATTAGAAGTCGAGGAATCCGACAAGAAAAAAATAAATGCAATCACGACCGATCGGCATGGCCATATTTGGTACAGTGTAGAAAACATGGGTGTTTTCAAGGCTGATAGCATGGGTCATGTCATACAGAACTACCCAGGTTTATATAATATAACCCAACTTTTGGAAGATTCAACTGGCGATATATGGTTTTTGTCCTATACACGGGGTTTAGGAAAGATAGAAAATGGAAACAGAGAAGCGGTTTACCTAGACTTATTTGAAGACAAAGAGACCCGAACAATGATTCTGGGGAAAAACAACAAATTTTATATATCTACTTTTGGTCAGGGATTTTTGGAATACGACCCCCGTAATAACAGCTATAAGCAATTCAGTATGAATAACAACAACGGGGCTCATGGTGTTTTGGGTAACGACTGGATCAACACCATCTTAAGTGATGAAGAAGGTTTAATCTGGTTAGGGCACCACAAAGGAGTAAGCTGTTATGATCCGCGAAAAAACTCCTTCGTACACGAACGCGCAAACCACAATCTTTCAGAACAGATTGTGCTTTCTTTATTGCAAGACAAAAACCAAAATATCTGGGTAGGAACTTATAACGGTTTACATAAAATAGCAAAAGACAGCTACGAACTAACGAACTATACGACCACCAACGGACTTTCCAGCAATGTTATTTCTGGATTGGGCCAAGATACAGAGGGTAATATATGGTCCAGTACATTCAACGGTATTAACTACGTAAATACTGAAGAGGATAAAGTGGTCACATATTACACGGGCGATGGATTAGTCGATCGTTCATATAATCGTTCCGTTTATTTCCAAGACTCGGATGGAAAAATATATTATGGTGGTTCGCAAGGAATAACCTCATTTTATCCTCAACAAGTTCAGCTGAAAAAGTATACCCAACCAATCTATATTACGAATCTATATATTAGAAATCAGACAATAAAACCAGGCGATCTATCAGATAAAAAACCCATTTACACACAGAGCCTAGCTACTAACGGTGCATTCTATTTTGCTAATCGAGATAATAGTTTTACTCTAGAACTATCCACGATGGACTTTAATAGCCCAGAAAACATTCACTATGAATATAGGTTAAAAGGTTTTAACAAAACTTGGAATACTACATTACCTGGCGTCAACCTAATTACTTACAATAATCTTTCTCCAGGAGATCATGAATTGGAAATCAGAGCTTGCAAATTTGGAGCCTATTCAGAAATCAAAACGATCGAACTGCACGTGATGCCTCCATGGTACCGTAGCACATTGGCTTATTTGATTTATATTATTTTATTTATTGGTATTCTCACATTGTTAACTAATTACATCCGTGAGCGTCGACTGGAAAAGTTACATGCTTATAAACTACAGCTTTTCACCGATATCTCACATGAGATTAGGTCACCGCTCACACTAGTGCTGAGTCCCATAGATAAACTAATTAAAAATGCTCCTGATGCGCCTGTAAAAGAAACACTCCAAAACATGCGAAAAAATGCGTATCGTATCCTTACCCTTGTCAACCAACTATTGGATATCCGTAAACTAGAGAGTGGACAACTTCAATTGAAGTTTAAAGAAACAAATATTGTAGATCTAATCATGCGATGTACCAAAGCGTTTGAACAGCAAGCATATGAACGGAATATACTGTTTAAAGTAACTACTGACTCTACTTACATTCCAGTTTGGGTAGATACAGATAGCTTTGATAAGGTTATCCATAATTTATTATCTAATGCTTTTAAATATACACCCAATGGTAGAGCCATCGACGTCCATCTTACCTCTTCTCTCTGCAAGGAGAATTCAAAACAGATTAGCTATGCTAAAATTACCGTAACAGATACAGGTCCTGGTATTCCGAAAGATGACACAATCAATATTTTCAAACGGTTCTATCAAGGAAACAATCAGATTTCAGGTGGACAACAAGGGACAGGAATTGGCCTACACCTTACCAAGACACTCGTGGAAAAGCATGGTGGAAAAGTGTCAGCGGAAAGCCTGACACATAAAAAAGGAAGCCGATTTTGTGTAGAGATTCCAATGGGAACAAGCCATTTACCAAAAACACAGTTGGAAAAAGTTGACGAGAATAAAAAGGTTGGAGCTGAAAAACCAAATGTTACATCTGTAACGAAACCCGTTGCCGCTAATGTTACACCGCGTAAGACAAATTTTAAGGTACTTATCGTCGACGATGAAAAGGATATCCTTAGATATGTTGAACAAGAACTGCAAGGATTGTATAAAATTCTTTCCGCCGAAAACGGAAGCGAGGCGTTTCAATTTGCCCTTTCGCAGTTACCAGACTTAATTATTTCTGATGTCGCTATGCCGGATATGGATGGTTTCGAACTTGTCAAAAGGATAAAGAGTAACAGCTCTACCAACCATATACCAGTTATTCTTCTAACCGCTAAAACAAACTATGAAGACCGCATGCAAGGGATCGGTTTAGGTGCAGACGCTTATCTCACAAAACCTTTTTTAATCGAGGAACTATTAGTCATGGCAGAAAATTTAATTAAAAACCGTATGACGGTTAAAGGTAAATACTCCGGTGCTCAAGAACAGAAAGGAAAAGTAAAGACAATCACATTTAAATCAAGTGATGAACTTCTCATGGAACGCATCGTTACTACTATAAATAAATACCTTGAAGACCCTAAATTAAATGTACAGCTATTAGCAGATGAAGTGGGACTCAGCCGTGTACAGTTATATAGAAAAGTGAAAGCACTAACAGGTATCTCTACAAGCGAATTCATTAGAAACATACGTCTGAAACAAGCAGAAAAACTGCTTTTAGACAAAAAAATGGACATTTCACAAGTCGCATATGCTTTAGGATTCACTAATCAAACACATTTTTCAACTTTATTTAAAAAAACTTATGGATTAAGTCCTTCCGAATATATTACTCGACATACTAACTAAGTATATTTAGATATATTCAGGACATAAAATAGGAATTATTCTTTAATCGATAAATCACAAGACTTCTTTTGAAGATAAAAAATCACAAAAAGAAGGAGACTGTAAAACAAACTGTGTCACAGATAATAAATGAATATATTATTTTTGACATAGTTTTATGAGTATTAACGAGACAAATTTTGATTTTGAGTCCATGAAGGATAAAGCACTAGAGCAATTGCGTAGCGGCAAATCACTTTATGGGAAAGATGGCGCTTTT
>JAJYRG010000154.1 GCA_021794195.1 Bacteroidota bacterium | reverse complement strand
GTTCCACCAACGCCAATGTTGCCGCTTTCGTTTGGTTAAAATCACAAGGATTGATTACGGTCATTCCCGGCAACATTTTCATCAGACCAATATCTTCCAAAATTTGGTGAGTAGCTCCGTCTTCTCCTAATGTAAGTCCAGCGTGCGAAGCACAGATTTTCACATTTTTACCTGAGTATGCAATAGACTGGCGTACTTGGTCGTAAACTCTACCCGTAGAGAAGTTTGCGAAAGTTCCCGTAAAAGGAATCTTCCCTCCTATGCTAAGTCCGGCCGCTATTCCCATCATATTCGCTTCAGCAATTCCTATTTGGAAAAACCGATCGGGAAACTCATCGATAAATGCATTCATTTTTAACGATCCCACCAAATCCGCACAAAGGGCTACCACATCTTTATTCTTCCGCCCTGCTTCTACCAATCCGGCACCAAAACCCGAACGTGTATCTTTTGATTCTGAATATGTATATTTTTTCATTTTTATTTTCGTCTAATAATTTTCACCCTTTTAAGTCAAGGTTTTGTAAATCATCGGAATTTCTTCGTTAATAATCACCCAACGTTTCAGGGAGCTGTTCTAAAGCAGAGGCTAACTGTTCATCATTCGGAGCAATACCGTGCCATTTATTAGCATCCATCATATAATCTACTCCATACCCCATTTTAGTATGCATAAGGATCATTACAGGTTTTCCTTTTCCACTTTTCTTTTTTGCTTCGTCCAATCCTTCAATCACGGATGGCATCTCATTTCCCTGTATTTCTAAAACTTCCCAGCCAAAAGCCTCCCATTTTGCCCTTAAGTCGCCCAAACAAAGTATATTCTCTACTAAGCCGTCAATCTGAGCGTTATTGTAATCTACGGCTGCGATGATATTATCCATTTTATTGTGAGCGGCATACATAGCGGCTTCCCATATCTGCCCTTCTTGCAACTCTCCATCTCCCATCAGCACATACACCAAAGAGTCGTCTTGGTTCAGCTTTTTAGCTTGAGCTGACCCTATAGCTACCGATAAGCCTTGACCTAAAGAACCCGAAGCAACCCGGATACCGGGCAATCCATCATGCGTCGTAGGGTGCCCCTGAAGGCGGCTGTTGATTTGCCTAAAAGTAGCGAGTTCGCTCACATCAAAATATCCGGCACGTGCCAAAGTACTGTAAAAAACAGGAGAAATGTGTCCGTTGGACAAGAAGAATAAATCTTCATTTTCCCCCTCCATAGAAAAATCAGTATTGTGATTCATCACATGGAAATACAAAGCGGTAAAATAATCCGCACATCCCAATGAACCTCCGGGATGCCCAGACTGGCTACTGTGTACCATACGTACAATATCTCGTCGTATTTGAGTGGCTGTCTGCTCTAATCTGTTAATATCTGCAGTCATATTCAAGTTATCGTAAATTATTCAATTATTGGGCTAAAGTTAAGGATTTTTATATGGTTTATCCTTATAACCTCAACCCGATTATAAAATTCTGACATAAAAATATAAAAGTCTATCAAAAACTAAGTTTAAAAATAGACTTTACAAAACTTCGAAGTTTTTCAGGAATAAAAAAACCTCCAAATGTATGTAAGCAAGCTTACATACATTTGGAGGATATCTATACTTCAAAAAAGTTTATTTATTTTCAATAAATAACTTCTTTTTATTAATTACATCTCCTCTGCCACCACTTCTTCCACCTCTGGAATCATTCTTTTTAATAGCCCTTCGATCCCTGCTTTTAAAGTAATCATCGCTGACGGGCAACCACTACATGAGCCTTTGAGCATAACCGTGACCACTCCATCATCATAAGAGTGAAAAGTAATAGCGCCCCCATCCTGCTCTACTGCTGGCTGTACATAATCATGCAAAATTTGTTGAATCTGTACTTCTATCTCCGAACCCTCAAACTCAACATCGTCATCGTGATCTATAGGCCTGACTGTGATTTCAGACTCTACTGCGCCTTTGACGAAATCTTTTAATATTTCGATAATATCCTGCCAGTCAGCATCATGAGTTTTTGTTACTGTTACAAAATTGCTGGCAAAAAACACCCCGCTTACAAAGTTAAACTTAAAAAGCTCGCGTGCAAAAGGTGATTCCTGGGCAGACTCCCGATCCGGATAGTCTAAGCTTCCATTATGCAAAAGCTTATTTACTAAAAACTTCATGGTCGCCGGATTGGGCGTAGGTTCTGTATATACATTTATAGTTGACATCTTTTCTATTTCTTATTTTCGCGACTAATATAACTTTTATTTAGTTCGGGTTAGGTCATACTTTCGTCATAGCTATTCAATAACACCTGTATAATTAGAAGGGGTAATGGTAGAAAGCTCAGCTTTCACTTCTTCTTTTATATTCAAATCTTCGATAAAACGTCTTATCGTTTCTTGCGTAATCTTTTCATGAGTCCGCGTAAGATCTTTTAAAATCTCATAAGGTTTAGGGTAACCTTCCCTTCTCAGTATCGTTTGGAATGCTTCTGCCACGACCATCCAGTTATCATCCAAATCCTGTTGAATTTTTTCCGGATTTAGTTTTAACTTCTTTAATCCTCTGATAATGGAATTAAGGGCTATAAAAGTATGTGAAAAAGGAACCCCAATATTTCTAAGCACAGTAGAGTCTG
>JAJYRG010000068.1 GCA_021794195.1 Bacteroidota bacterium | reverse complement strand
TCCCTCGCAGAGGAACGACAAAGGTAGAAACATTAAAACAAAATAACAAATAAAATGAAAGGTTTATAAACCGGTAAACAGCAAAACACTGAAAACTAAATAGATAAAAAATAAGAATCAATCAATTTATTTATAGAGATTTAAAAAACAACATGAAAATCTGTCATCAGCAACATAGTTCCTGAAAAAACTCCATAAATAGTCTGACGCGAATTCTACGAACGAATTCAAATCAATTAAACTCTATCTCGAAGTTTTGGACTCTTTTTTGCTAAATAAAAAGCAGAAGATCTTAACGTAGAAAGACATGAAAAATACAATCTGCATTTTAGGGACTATTATGTTGTGGGTCACAAGTTGTTCAAAAAGCGACAATGCACCTGAAAAAGTCTATGAGCTTGCAAAACAGGAACTGGACATCCCTTATGGAAATGACCCTTTACAAAAGATGGATATTTATTTTCCGGAAGGATATGATCAAAGTTCGCCTGTAGTTTTCCTCATACATGGAGGGGGGTTTATTGCGGGCACTAAAGAGGATTTCACGCCTGTAGCCAAACTCTTTGTAGCGAAGGGTTTCGTTGCCGTCAACCTGAGCCATCGCTTAGTAGATGCAGCCGGTTTGGATCAGCAGCCCCCCTTGCATCAATCTTCTGTGGTAAAAGTGACGGATCAAGTTGATGACATGGCTTTGGCTGTAGAGAAGTTCCAAAACTCTGCTGACAATTGGGGTTTAGGTACTGCCAAAATGTATATGGCAGGACACAGCGCTGGAGGAACATTAGCCATGCTATATGTACAAGGCAAAAGAAACAAAAGTGTGCGTGCATCAGGCAACTTGGCTGGGCTCACGAATATAACCTTGACCGAAGAGCTTTATAACAACCCTCCTGATCATGAGCACTGGCCTGCCGTGAAAGAACTGTTATACAGAATGAGTGGACAGGAAGTAACACAGGACAAAGCTTTGGCATTGATGGCGATCTCTCCTAATTGGGTCTCGAACCACAACAAACCGGGGAAACCGAATATTACAGTAATGGCAAAATCCAATGATGAAGATTTACAATTTTCGCCTTATTACAACACAGTAAAGGATGCTGAAAACTATGATAATGAATTGCGCTCGTACGGTACTCAAAGCTCTTATATAGTAATGGATACGGATCATGGGTTTGGCAATCACGAAGACGATTGGGAGAAAGCAGTGACATCTACTGTCGATTTTTTCAAGAAAAATTAATGGAAACAAACTATGTTATCCATAATTATGATATGGGAGTAAACATCAATCCTAACCAAGAGCTTTTTAATTAAAAACTACATATTTACAAAATAGAGCAAGCGGCATGAATACACGGGCAAACTTCAACACCATCAACAGTTCTCTGTATTTATACGGTAAAAAACAAATCCCAGATTAAGTTATCAGCATTTGACCTATTGAACCAAAACACACAAAACTACTGGAATGTAAATGCAAATTCTACCTATTATACGGATCAGCTTACCCTGCGCCAATATTTTTTACTGGGTTATATTTATAAATTCAACAAAACAAAAATGAAAGAATGATGCTTTCGGCCTTTGCTTAATCTTTCATCGTCAATTCCACCGGACAGTGGTCTGATCCGTAATACTGGGGGAGAATGCGGCTATCTTTCACTTTGTTTAGCAGATTTTCCGTCACTAGAAAATAGTCGATACGCCATCCAGTATTCCGTTCCCGTGCTTTAAAACGGTAACTCCAGTACGAATAAGCTTCTGTATCCGGGTAAAACCGGCGGAAAGTATCCACAAATCCGGAATCGAGCAACCGGGTCATGCCGTCAATTTCTACCTGCGTATAGCCCGCACTCTTGTTGTAATTGGCTTTGTCATTTTTAAGGTCGATGGCCTGATGGGCTACATTCAGGTCTCCACAAAGAATGATCGGCTTCTTTTTCTTCAGGTTTTGTAAATATTCCTTAAAATCTTCGTCCCAGTTTTGACGATAATCCAAACGGACCAAGCCTTGCCCTGAATTCGGTACGTACACATTGACCAAATAAAAACCTTCATATTCGCCACAGATAACTCTTCCTTCCTGGTCATGTTCCTCCACGCCCATGTCATAGGTCACGGAAATTGGCTCTTCTTTGCTGAGAATCGCCACTCCCGAATAGCCCTTTCTTTGGGCCGCATTAAAATACCTGTGAAAACCCTCCATATCGGCCAAGGCTTTTTCGACCTCTGCCACCTGGGCTTTGGTTTCCTGAAGGCAGAGAATGTCTGGAGCCATCTCCTGTATATCTTTAAAAAAATCTTTTTGAGTAATGGCGCGAATGCCGTTTACATTCCAAGAAATAATTTTCATACGGTTCCTTTTCGGATAAAGATGCAAAATTTAAGGGACAAATAAAGACTTGGCAACAACTTTTGACCGAAAAAAACACCGAATTTAAAAACCTGAACTCGATTCTAATTTTTTGCTCAGAACGCTTTGACGAAGGAATAGCAGGGGAGTTCGAGGAGAATTTAGGAAGAAGATGGGGATTCAAAGAGAAAAAAGAAAAGTTAAAAAACAACCATCTATTTTAGACATTAAGAGCACTATCCTGCTCTGACCGAGGGGTACATAGCCATATCCGCGCACTACATGACCTCTATGTATCCTAGCAAAGAGTCATGTACCCCTACATAGCCTCCATGTACCCCTACATGACCTTCATGTACCCCAAGCAAAGAGCTATGTATCTTGCAGACGAGGCGATGTATCTTGCAGACGAAGCGATGTACCCTGCAGACGAAGCTATGTACCTTGCAGACGAAGCGATGTATCCTGCAGACGAGGCGATGTATCTTGCAGAAAAGCTCTATTCTTCCGCCATTTAGTTTACAAAAAAACGCGTCATCGCCACGTCAGGCTTCCTTGCGACGCGTTTTTTGGCCCCCAAAGAAGTTCACTTCCTTTGATCGCTTCGTTGTTTTCCTTTTAACCTGAGATTCGATTATTATCTTATTTCTGGGTGGGTAAAGAATTGTCGAATTCAGATTTTTAAGATGTATCCTTTTTTAGAATGACGGCAAAGGATTTTCTTATTCCGTCAGCTCAATGTGCGAAACCAAATACGCCTTTCCAAAATTATCCGGATCATGCGTGACAGTAGCCGTTATGGACTGCCACTTTGGTTCCTTATAGTTGCCGTCTATGGTGTAAGCTGCATGGATCTCCTTATTGTGTTGCCATATTTCCTCTAACTGGTCACCTATCGCTGCATCGTGGAACGTGAGTTGAATATTTGAGGAGAAAAAGTAGCTTTCCGCTTCTTTTGCAAGCATTATTACAGGCCCTCCGGGTATGTATGATTGGATAAGGCCTATTTCAAAAGGCTCATTGCCTTCATATTTTTCTTTGCTGATGATTTCCGTGAAGTTCAGCCAATGAGAAGTTCCGTCTTGAATGGGCGGATCGCTCCTGTCAAGATGTACCGTGGCTTTCACTTTATAGATATATCCCGCTTCCCGTTCGTCGAATCCATGGATATTATATTCCAGAGGTTCCTTATTTGGCAATAGCCAATGTCGTTCATCGATTGCCCCATATCGATGATCAACAGTTACCTCGACTTCCTGTCCGTGTTTGAGCCCCATAGGCCCTAGATCTTCTTTAGAACAGCTTGTCAACATAAAAAAAGCAAAAAACAGATAAAGGTATTTCATTATTTATAAGAAATTAAGGTTGTTGATTGATCATAGAACGCAAGACTTCGTAAATACGTTACAAACAAATAATCTTCTAAGCACGGACTTTCCTTGACACACATAACATTAAGGAAAATTTTTTTCTTAATAAAAAAACATCTCCTTATCCCCTTGCTTTTTTTATTTTGGTACATTTATTGAATATATCCAAATATTTATGGAGCCTAAAAAATATAATTACCCACAAAAGATTTGGACTGCCGGAGGGATTATCGCTCTCCTCATCCTTATATTGCTTTTCACAAGAGCGATTTTCAATGTTTTGCTCCTCGTTCTTGTTTCTTCCTTGATAGCCGTATATTTCCGCGGAGTGAGCGATTATCTGAGAGAGAAAACCAAATGGAAAAAATCACTTACCTTGGTTATTTCAATAGCGGGAACAGTTCTTATTATAGGGTTTATCTCTTGGCTGATAGGGGCAAAGGTACAAGCCCAAATGGCAGATTTAATGGATGACTTACCTTCTTTAGTTGAAAATGCGGAAGAAAAAATTACCCAAAGTGCCGTGGGGCGAAATGCCTTGGAGTACATCTCTTCTTCAGGGGGCCAGGAAGGCATAAAATCCACAGCTTCTATCTTTTTAAAATCTACTTTTGGCTTCTTCGGAGATTTATACATCATTTTAATTGCGGGGATTTACCTCACGGTAGATCCGGATCTGTACAAGAGGGGCGTGGTGTCTTTGATTCCTAAAAAGGGGAAAGAAAAAACGGCCGAAGTTCTGGACAAGATAGGAGTAGGACTGAAACAATGGCTGAAAGGACAATTTATTTCCATGGCTATTATCTTTTCACTGATTGGCATCAGTCTCAGAATTATAGGATTTCCCATGTGGCTGACTTTAGCATTAATTACCGGGATTCTCAATTTCATTCCCAATTTCGGGCCTTTTATGACCCTGATCCTTGCCGCGCTCATCGGACTGACCATCGATTTGCAGACCACCTTGATTGTGGCTATCATCTATTTAGTAGCACAAGGGTTGGAAGGTATGGTCATTACGCCTTTAATACAGCAAAGAATGATTAATATCCCGCCTGTACTTTTGATTGTTTCGCAGGTGATCATTGCCACACTTACCGGTTTTTGGGGACTAGTCGTGGCCGCACCTCTGATGGTGATCATCATGATTTTGGTGCAGGAGCTTTACATCAAGAAAGATTTTTGAATAGGCCTTATTGTTTGCATTGCAGCGTACCCCGATCATCGAAACGGCGAATGATGAGCAGAAAAACACATGTCAGCTGGAGTATTCATGGCACAGATTCTTTGCAAACTTTATCACCCATCTGATGGTCGGATAATCGTATATTCATCCTTTCCATAAAAACGAGTATAAAACACCAAACAGTCAATTCAAGTCAATTGGCAGTGTTTTAATAACCGAAGATTGGTAAGCAAAAGCAGCTGGTAGACTTCAAACATTAACCAATTTGATCCTCTCGCTTATCTACTGTTTTTACATGTATATTAGAATATACTTTTTCAAAATCCGGGATAGCTTTACGTTTAGAGGCTGTAATCATTAACAACGGCTAATATGAAAAAACCACATTCATTGAATTATATAATTTCAATTCTTTTTTATTACTTTTATGCCATCAATCAATTTTTACCATGTCCAAACACAGCCCAAGTCTTGGTGAATTTATCATTAACAACCAAGCTTCCTTTGAATATTCTACCGGAGAATTATCCAAGTTACTTCACGCCATTCGACGGGCAGCTAAAGTCGTTAACCATAAAGTAAACAAAGCCGGATTATCTAATATCCTTGGTGCAGTTGGAGATATTAATATTCAGGGAGAGCAACAACAAAAGCTTGATGTGTATGCCAATGATATTTTCATAGACACATTGGTAAACCGCGAGATTTTATGTGGTATTGCTTCAGAGGAAAATGATGATTATATCGCCGTCAAAGGCCAAAAAGAGGACAGTAAAAACAAATATGTAGTTCTTATTGATCCGCTTGATGGCAGTTCCAATATAGATGTAAATGTTTCGGTAGGAACTATTTTTTCCATCTATAGGCGGGTTTCAGAAGTGGGGACACCTGTCCGGGAAGAAGACTTTTTACAGCCGGGAAGTAAGCAGGTTGCTGCAGGCTATATTATTTATGGCACTTCAACTATGCTGGTTTATACCACAGGACACGGAGTGAACGGGTTCACTCTCAACCCGTCTATCGGAACCTATTATTTATCGCATCCTAACATGAAGTTTCCGGAAAAGGGAAACATCTATTCTATTAATGAAGGAAATTACGTGCATTTTCCTCAAGGAGTAAAAGATTACATTAAATACTGCCAGGCTGAGGAAGAGGATCGACCATACACCTCCCGGTATATTGGTTCTTTAGTTTCAGATATCCATCGAAATATTTTAAAAGGCGGAATTTATATATATCCGCAAAGTTCCAAATATAAATCGGGTAAGTTAAGGTTGCTTTATGAATGTAACCCTATGGCTTTTATTGCAGAGCAAGCTGGTGGAAAAGCCAGCAATGGCTACCAACGGATTATGGACATAAGACCTGAAGATCTCCATCAACGGGTGCCATTTTTTTGTGGAAACACTCATATGGTAGAAACAGCAGAAGAGCTTATAAAAAAAGCAAATAAAAACAAAAAGGTGGCTTTTTGAAAAATGTATTGCTCTTTTTGTAAAAAAGGATAACTAAATAATAAGTCAAGGGGTCTTCATACGAAAAGAAAAAATGTTTTTTGTATGAGCTACTTATGATTAAGCTGATTCGTGACTTCTCATAAAAGTGTAATCAAATTGTCCTCTACTACACCGTGAAATAAAATATCGTTCTCTCTAAAACGTCCGATTTTTACAAACGTGTTCGGATAAAACTTTGCAGGGTTTTTCCCAAACAGAATAACGGCACTTCTTTTCAATTGTTCGTTTTCAGTCAACAGAAGTTTATCAAATATCTGCGGAATGGTTAACAGGCATACGATGATTATAACCGTCAGGCAATTGCTGTGGAGGTGAGCCACAGTATGTCGGCAACAACCGTTACCGGATTATTGGAAAGGATCATTAAAGAGCATGGCAAACCGTCCCGTTTCCGTACAGATAACGGTCCTGAGTTTATCAACAAAGAATTCAGGGCATGATGCACAGCCAAAGAAATAGATATTCAATTTATACAACCGGGTAGGCCCATGCAGAACGGATATATCGAACGGTTCAACAGGACCTTTCGGGAGAACATACTGGATGCTTACTTATTTGATCATATTATGCAGGCACAAATATTAGCAGAAGAGTGGATGCGAGATTACAATTACAACAGGCCCCATGAAGCTCTGGGAAGCAAGACGCCCATGGAATATAATGCCCTGACGGCGGCATGTTGCAATTAGGCCAACTTTAAAAAGATTGACCTAATTACAACAACTATTTTTATATTTGAAATTCGCCTAAACGGTAGTCCGAAAAAAGAGAGAGTTACACTACGAATACACATTCTTTACCTATACACGCAGGAATATCTATTGTTATGATTATTAATAGCACAAAGAAAATCCAAAAGGACATTATGAATAGCTTCATTCTGTTTACCATAGTATATCTGTGTGTTTATTTACCTATACATCATTAACTTAGGATGTTATGTTTCATAATTACCATTAGAATAATTTTATATAAGGTTCGAACATAAATATTTGTCCTCTTTTACCACCAGTCATTTCTTTTAATATATCATACTGCTCCATTTCATCAATAATTTTGTAGGCAGTTGGCATTGATACGTCTGTAAATTCCACTACCTGTTGAGCGTTGGTGATAGGGCGCTGATATAAATGGTCTAATATATTGAGTAAATGGTGACTTCGTGTACTTTTCTTTTGTATTAATTCTTCTTTTTCCTTTTTCAATTTTAATAGGGCATCGAATGTAGACACCCCACTTTTCGCTGTTTCTATGATGCCTACCAAAAAAAACTTCAGCCACTGTTTCATATCACTATGCGTACGAACACGCATTAAATTATCGTAATATAGTCCTCGATTGCGTTCAAAAAAATCCGATAAATATAAAACAGGTTTTTTAAGAATTCCTTTATCTACTAAGTAAAGCGTAATCAATAAACGTCCTACACGACCATTTCCATCCAAAAAAGGGTGAATGGTCTCAAACTGGTAATGTATCAAAGCAATCTTTAACAAATCAGGAAAAAAATATTCATCATTATGAGCAAATTTCTCCAAATCATTCATCAATTCTGGCACAGAAGTATGTACAGGTGGTATAAAAGTAGCATCATTTATACTGGCACCGCCTATCCAATTTTGACTGGTACGGAATTCGCCAGGCAATTTATGTTCTCCACGGACACTTTGCAATAATATACGATGTGTATCACGGATTAACCGAGATGAAAAAGGTAAATCGTGGAGTTTCTGAATAGCCTTGTTCATGGCCTCTATATAATTATGAACTTCTACCCAGTCGTCTCTTCGCTCAACTCCTAAATCTTCTTTATCCAAAAAAGCATCTTCTATATTAGTTTGTGTCCCCTCAATCTTGCTGCTCTGTATAGCTTCCTTGGCTACGTGCATACTAATGAACAAGTCGATATTGGGGATATATTCGGAATACATATCCAAACGCCCCATCTGTCGGTCGGCTTGGGACAGCAATTGTTGTATCTCCATATCCTCCAGTAGCCATTGCTTGTTAAGTTCGGTTGGTTGAAAGCTTTTATAGTATCCTTGGTTAATATAGGTTCCTGCTTTGAAATCTTTCATTAGAATAGAATTTATGATAGGATTTTAAATAAGATGTATGCTTATTTAAAATTCAACGAGCTAAATTAAATAAAAAAATCCTTATTTAAAAAATACCACATATTTTTAAATAAGGATTTTGATATTAAAATAAATACCTTTTTTTAATTTTGGCATTTTTAAAGTCGAAGTTTAAATTTGTCGGAAATTAGTATTGAATACCTCTAATCAGATTAGGCAGGGAATGGGTAGGAAACACATAGTGAAAACATTCAAATCGTCAATCCTATCTTTCAGACAAACAACGAAAACTACCCCAAAATAAAAACAGGGAAAAAGATGCTCATCTTTTTCCCTGTTTTAAGTAGCCCGTAGGGGAATCGAACCCCTGTTTCCAGAATGAAAATCTGGCGTCCTAACCCCTAGACGAACGGGCCGTTTATCTCACGACGCTGCAAATATAGTATCATTTTTCAATATCTCAAAATAATTATTTGCCCCTTCGCTCTGCTTCCCTTAAATCAAATCAAAACCAATATCTTTCCGGAAGTTTTTCCCTTTGTAAAAAATCCTTCCAGCATCAGCCGTAGATTGTTGCAAGGCTTCGAAAAGTGTATTTTGAAGCGAAGTAACTGCTAAAACACGTCCTCCGGCCGTCACGATTTCACCCTCCTTTTCAGCAGTACCTGCATGGAAAACAATGGAGTCTTCCACATTTTCAATATTATCAATCCCATCTCCTTTTGTATATTCTCCTGGATACCCTGCCGATACACAGACTACTGTAGCCGCTATCTTAGGAGAAACCGTATACGTTCTCGTTTCCAAATCCTCTTGCACGACACCTTCCAATAGCTCTACAAAATCAGAATCTATACGTGACAAGACCGATTGCGCTTCGGGGTCACCCATCCGCACGTTGTACTCGATTAAATAGGGATCTCCATCTACATTCATCAAGCCAAAGAAAATAAATCCTTTATAAGGTAATCTCTCCTCTTTAAGTCCATCAATAGTAGGCTTGATGATCTGATTTTCTATTTTTTTCATCAGATTTGGGTCGGCGAAAGGCACTGGAGAAATAGACCCCATGCCTCCGGTATTCAGCCCGGTATCTCCTTCCCCAATACGCTTATAATCTTTAGCAGTGGGTAAAATCTTATATGAATGTCCATCTGTTAAAACAAAAACAGATAGTTCTATTCCTTTTAAGAATTCTTCGATAACCACTGTAGAACTTGCTTCCCCAAATTTTTTATTCAGAAGCATCTCTTTGAAAGAAGTTTTTGCGTCTTCCAACGTCTCGCAAATAAGCACCCCCTTGCCGGCTGCCAGCCCATCCGCTTTTAATACAACAGGTAATTTTTGTTGTTCCAAAAACTTAAGACCTTCTTCATAATTATCTTTCGTAAAAGAGGCAAATGAAGCGGTAGGAATTTTATGACGTATCATAAACTGCTTCGAAAAATCCTTTGACCCTTCCAATTGGGCTGCTGCTTTCTTAGGCCCTACAACTCCTATGTGTTTTAAGTCTTCTTGAGAAGAAAAAAAATCATGTATTCCTCTTACCAAAGGTTCTTCAGGTCCTACCACAATTATATCTACGGCTTCCTTTTTAGAAAAATCTGCAAGCCCGTCAAAATCATTTACATTTATCGGGACATTCGTACCGTATTGAGCCGTTCCGGGATTTCCCGGCGCAATAAACAATTTATCCAATTGAGAACTTTGGGCTATTTTATACGCAAAAGCCGACTCTCTGCCTCCTGATCCGATTATAAGAATTTTCATTTTACAAATATATCTCTTTTATGGAATTTTAAACATGAAATAACGGTCTTTGTTAGAATAATTAATACACTTTTGCTAAATTCAAATGTAATTTACAGATTCCATGAAAAAAACGACCACTATATTCCTATTTATATGCCTTTTTATATACAGTTTTGCCCAAAATGGAGACAATACAGATACTCTGCTCCATAAACTGGAAACTTACCAAAAATACAACTTGACGGAAAAAGTGTATTTGCATTTGGATCGCCCTACCTATTCGGCCGGAGAAGATATTTGGTTTAAGGGCTACGTGACCATAGCTCCCGAAAATATTCTTTCAGGATGGAGCAAGGTATTGTACGTAGATTTAATTGATATGCGGGATGAACTTGTACAAAACATAGTATTACCCATAACAGCGGGGATAGCCTATGGGGATTTCGCCTTGTCAGACACACTGGCAGAAGGTTCGTACAGGCTTCGGGCCTATACACGATGGATGCAAAATTTTTCAGAAGATTTCTTTTATGACAGAACAATTTATGTCACTAACGGAAGAGGAGACAACACAAAATTAATAACAGCAATAAATAAAGATGAAAATAAAGAGAATGAAGTAGACTACCGTTTTACGATAAAAACTCAAAATGACAGCCCTATAGCAAATACCAAAGTACAGTATCGTATTGTGAGTGAAAACAAACAAAAGAAAAAAGGTCAGATCAAATCCAATGAAAAAGGAGAGTTTAATATCCCCGTGAAAGGCATTGACACGGGCAACATTGAACTCTCTTTCCCTTCTTTTGACGGCAGGCAAATCCATAAGTATATAAAAATTAAAGAACTCTCTGAAGGCAATAAACTTCAGTTTTTCCCTGAAGGAGGGTATTTGCTCGATCAAACGGAGTCTAAAATTGCTTTTAAAGCCACGGACAAAAATGGGAAAGGTATCCCTGTACAGTTCACCCTGAAAGATGAGGATGAAAATGAAGTGCTTTATGTAGAAAGCGATGAATCAGGCATGGGATCTTTTGTAACTACATTATCGAAAAATTCGATATACAGTGCCTTTGCTCAGTTTTCGGATGGGAAAGAACAAACATTTTCCCTTCCCGAAATAGTTTCCGAAGGTGTGTCTGTCTTAATGAATACCTTTTCAAGTGAACAACTCATTGGAAAAGTAAACCTTGCCGGAAAATACAAAAACTATAAAAACCTGGTGATTTTGCTTCAAAAAGATGGATTAATATATAATTTGTCGAAAATCACACCTAAAACTCCGGAGTTTGTTTTTCGTATAGAAAAAAGTGAAATTCCCTCAGGTGTCTTCCAGCTTTCTATCTTGAATGAAGATTTCCACCCGATTGTAGAACGCTTTGTATTCAATTACAATCCTGATAAGAACTTAAAAATAACCTCGAAACTGGATAAAGAATCCTATTCTACACGAGAAAAAGTAAATGTAAATATAATGGCGAAATCTAATTCTATGGATTCTATTCCCCAGTCTTCACTCTCTGCTTCTGTGGTCAATCTTCCAAAAGACATCGCAGAGAAAAGCGAAGAACAAAGTCTTTTGGCCTCTTTGTTGCTAATGTCTGACGTAAAAGGATATATTGAAAATCCGGGAAAATATTTTGAAAATTTAGACGAGATTGATTTAATCGGCTTGGATAATTTATTACTGACTCAAGGATGGCGGAAACTTGTTTGGCAAAAAATAGACAGCTTAAGAAAACCGGAATTTGAAGTTGAAAATTCGCTTAAAATATCCGGAACTATTCATAAATTAGGAAGAAAAGCGACAGAAGCAGAAGCGAAGGTAGATTTAATCTCTACACATAATTTCATGGATTTTATAGATACTTTGAGCGATGAGAATGGCCATTTTGTTTTCGACGATCTCCTATTCCCAGATAGTATTCAATTTTTGATCTCTGCCAAAACAAAGAAAGGGAAAAATAGGTTGGATATTAAAATGGATGAACCAGCGATCCCTGCTATACATAAAAGTAAAAACAGTCCGGATGAAATCTATGATGTAAACCGTGTTTTTCAGGAGGATCTGCAAAGCAGCGTACGTCATCTGCGGGAATTGGAGCGACAAGGATTAAAAGATGAGCCCATTTTGATTGAAGAAGTAGTGATAAATAAAAGAATAGAAAAAAAAGCAGATGAAAACTCCTCGAATTTAAATGGTGTGGGAAATGCAGATTATATTTTAACGAGCGAGGATATGGAAAGATGCCCTACTTTAGCGATATGCCTTCAAGCTGTGCCAGGAGTTGTGTTTCAAAATGGAATACCGTATAGCACCCGCTCCATGCAAGGGCCGCCCATGCAGATTGTGGTAGATGGTATGTATCTGGAAGCGGAAGACATTTCGATCATTGATCCTATGGATGTGGCTTCTATCGAAGTATTAAGAACTCCGCATTATTTAACCATTTATGGAACACATGGTGCCGGTGGGTTGTTGATTATTACGACAAAAAGAGGAACAGGTGTCCGCAGCAACCGGAAACCTATTGGGTTAATCACCCATAATCCGAAGGGGTTTTATGTCAGCCGGGAGTTTTACAGTCCAGACTACGATGATGAGGTAAAAGAAGAGGCAGAAAATCAACAGGATCTTCGTAAAACCATCCATTGGGAGCCTTTAATAGTGACAGATGAACAAGGGAATGCAAATTTTGATTTCTATACCAGCGATGAAAAAGGAAAGTATATAATTCAAGTAAAAGGGATGGATCTAAAAGGGAACTTAGGGGAAAATTCTTATTCTTTTGAAGTAAAGTAAAAAACAGACATGAAATACATTCACATAAAAGAAGAAAAACATATTCAGCATATCTTTTTGGACAGTGGTAAATCTAACGCACTGGATTTGTTATCTGTAGAAGAGCTTACGGAAACTATTAAAGAAGCGGAAAGCAGAGAAAATATAGAAGGAATAATCTTGCATGGCAAAGAAGGTTTTTTCTCCTCCGGTCTGGATTTAATCAAATTATATGAATATGATGAATCTCAAATTTTAACTTTTTGGCAAAAATTCATGACTTTGGTAGATACCTTAGCAGGATTTACGAAACCTGCTATTGCTGCCATTTCGGGGCATAGTCCTGCCGGTGGATGTATTTTAACCCTTTGTTGTGATTATCGGGTTATGGTACGCGGCGACTTTGTCATCGGTTTAAATGAAGTTCCCATTGGAATTGTCGTTCCTCCTGCCATTTTTAAATTATATAGCTTTTGGATAGGGGAAGCTATGGCTTATAAAAGCTTATTGACCGGAAAACTATTTACTCCAGAAGAAGCGCTGGAAATCCAACTGGTAGATGAATTGACAGAAGCAAATAAAATCCGCACAAGCGCAGAACACAAATTAAATGCTTTTACCCAATTTGAAAAAAATGCCTGGAGAAAAAGCAAACTGAATTTTCGGAAACATTTATTGAAATCTCTAAAAGAAAACCGAGAGGAATCTATAAATCAAGTTTTAGAGCAATGGTGGAAGCCCAACACGAGAGAAGTTTTAAAAGTTTTAATCGATAATTTAAGCTCGAAAGGGGAAAAATAGCTTTAAAAAAAGAAGAGCTACCAAGCTTTACATCGCCAAAAAGATTTGATTTTACACTCTTATAGAGAATAATTTTATCTTTATAGATTGTTTAATGTAAACTAAGATCATAATATAAATATGAGCAGAGACAGAACAAAATATTGGATTACGGTATATTCGATTATCGCCATTTCGCTGCTAACAATTCATTATTTATTGGATATTTTTATTGTTGATAAGTGGTTAGGCTACCTTCCTTTTTTGCAAAAACTAACCATGAGTCTCTTTTTAATTTCCTTGATTTTATTAGCAAGTAAAATAATTGAAAGGATAATAATTGCTCAAACCGAAACCGAAGGGGATAGACACAATCTCTTACGCATCACCCGCTTGCTCAGTATTATATTCACGCTGATCGTTGCGGCCTCTTTTCTGTTTCAAAATTTATATGCGGCGGCAGTAAGTTTCGGTTTAATTTCTTTGGTTTTAGGTTTTGCATTACAAGCCCCCATCACCTCTTTTATCGCTTGGCTTTACATCGTTTTTAGACGACCATATCAAGTGGGGCACAGAATACAAATTAACAACCATAGAGGGGATGTCATTGAAATCAGTTATTTAGACACTATTATTCTGGAGTGTAACGGTGATTATCTTGGCAATGACAGACAAAGCGGAAGAGTAATACATTTTCCAAATAGTCTTATTTTACGAGATAAGGTTATTAATTATTCGGGGCCTGAAGTTCCATTCATTTGGAATGAAACAGCACTCCAAATTTCTTATACAAGCGATTTGAAATTCGTAGAGAGTTGCTTATTGGAAGCTGCTTCCCGGGATTTTAAAAACAGATATCCAAAGCTTCACGAGATGAAATCTA
>JAJYRG010000067.1 GCA_021794195.1 Bacteroidota bacterium | reverse complement strand
AGACGGCTTTTAACAACCTTAATCACCCTTTGACGACATCTTGTAAAACAACTGCTTTGTTTTGTTTAACACGATAACTGTGTAATTATATGCGCAAATGTTACACAGTTTGTAACACATAAAACATGGCAACTATTAATGAGGTCGTGAACACTGTAGCGTATAGCAGGGAAAAAGCTTATATAAAAAAAGAGTTTGATTACAGCTAACCAAACTCTTTAACTTTTACTCTTAAAAAAACAGTTGGAAGTTCAATCAAGATGGTTCCTTAATAACCCGGGTTTTGTTCTAGGTTATTATTACCGGCAATGGCTTCATTTGGCACAGGAAACACTCTTAAATGAGAGGATTCAGAAGGTGCATGATCCCACCATTTTTCTGTTGTAAATACGTTCCATCTAACCAAATCTGTGCGTCTTCTTCCTTCCCCTAAAAACTCGGTACTCCATTCATCTAATATTCTATATTTATCAATATTTGAAGCTGTCACAGGGTTAGGATCATTTCCTTCAAAATTACGTTTTCGCACTGCATTAAACTTTTCTGCTGCTTCTGATTCGTTACCCTCTCTAAAAAGACATTCTCCTAGGATATAATAAATTTCACTTAACCTTATCACTGGCATATCTGCTCCCCACCGCAAAGAGTTATCTGCCAAAGTCGGAATAGGAACCTTCACCAATCTAACTCCAGTATTTTCTTCGCCTTCTGACATTTTTGAAGGCAAATCCGAAATACTCGAATATTTCTTATTGGGTCCTACTTCTGAAAATCGTGCAACTTGGTCTACAAATATCAGAGGTTTATTATCATACTCTTCTCCCCCTAATATCGTTGCGCCAGCAGGAGTCTTATGCTCCCCTACAATAAACATACCTTCATAACGACCGCTCCCTAAATACTTAAAAGGTTTTTTACGCAAGTCCTCATCATCAAATTTCTCATAAGGTGCCCCAAGCTTAAACTCATTATAAATTGTGCTATCTGGTTTTCGTGATGGGGTCAGGTGAGCCCCATTATTTCCTCCCATGTCTTGATCAAAATACTGTTTCGTATTATAGTGATAAAAATCAGCATAAAACCAATCGTTTTCTAAGTACTTAAATTCAGAAGGCATTGACCATATGATTTCCGCTGATTTATCATTATCAAAACTATGAGGACCGTACCATTCGTCATCAAGCGCATAATTTCCATATTCATTCTCAATAATAGCTTGCGCCAATTCTTTTGCTTCTTTATACATAGGCTTGCCGATATAGGTTTCAGCATTAAAATATAGCTGGGCCAACATGGCAGCTACAGCCCCTTGAGTAATAGCTCCTTCTTCAACCTGTCCATCTTCTTTTGGTGGAATATTTTCAAGAGCATTTTTTAACAAGCTTTCTATATATGAAAAGAGTTCTTCTTCCGTATTTCTTGGTAAAGATTCTTCTTCTAAAGAATCAAAAATGGGCATACCTCCAAAAAAATCTAAACCCCGCATATAAAAATAAGCCATGAGAGCATCTAATTGACCTAAATGCGCATCCTTATCTTCTTGTGTCAAAGAAAAATCGGTGTATTCCAGTTTTGAAAGATCATTTTTAGTATCCAATGCTAAAGCCACTCCCATAAGTGTTCCACGCCATGTATCCCAAATCCATCCATCATCAGGTGTCCACGTATGATAGTGAAAACGTTCGTTTTCCCCTCCATTATACCAATGCCTACCCTTTGTTGTAATTGCAAAGTTATCTGCTGTATACTCCTGTAATCTCCATCTTGCTTCCCCCATATACCAGTTGGCATGAGTAAAAGGCCGGTAAAGAGCTGCGTATATATCTTTCTCACTCTTGAAAAAAGTTTCTGGGGTTACAGAGCTATAAAACTCTTGATCCAATTTAACGCAGCCATTTAATAGAGAAGCAGTTATTATAATTATTATGATTTTTAATTTTTTCATTTTATCTTTTCTGTATTAAATCTTTAATTAAAAACTCACCTGTACGCCCATCATAAAAGTCCTCGTTTTAGGGTACACATTTCTTTCTTCGAAACCTGGTTCTAATCCATTGATATTCACTTCTGGATCCAACCCTGAGTATTTAGTAAGAGTAAATAGATCACGTGCAGTAGCATATACTCTCAATGAATTAAAATGTTTTATCAAATTCTGATCAAAAGTATATCCAATAGAGAGTGCATCAACTTTTAAGAAATTCCCTTTCTCCAACCAGTAATCACTTAATTCTTTCTCTCCTTTAATATTTTTATGCTTTGAAAAAGCTTCTTTTAGTACATTCTGCCCTTCTACATTAGGTAAACTGTAATACATGTTTATCATATTAAAAACATCGTGTCCAAACCAACCTCGGGCATAAATTGCTGCGTCCCAGTTTTTATATGTGAATTGATTATTCCATGATAACTGCAATTTTGGAATGGCATTCCCTACAAAAGACTTATCTCCCACTGTCTTGTTCCTCTCGCGCACATCAAAGACCTCTCCATCTTTATCATACAGCTGCCAATAACCATCTTCAGTAAACCCAGCAAATCTCCATATAAAGAACCTTCCTATCTCTTCTCCTGGGTATAAGCGGACAGCACTACCCGGTGAACCTGGGGCAGGAAAGCCTTTTCTATCTGAAAAAGTTTGGCTTCCCCACAATGAGTTTAATTTACTTTTGTTATGCGATGCGATCAATGAAGTGCTATAAGTAAAATCATTATTTTCTATTGCATTAAAGTTTAATTCAAATTCAAATCCCGAGTTCTGCATACTTCCCACATTCATTGTGGTCTTATCATGGATAGCCGGTGGTTGTGAAACAGATATATCATATATCAAGTCATCAATTACACGTTTATACACATCAAAACGACCGCTTAATCGTTCATTCCATAAAGAAAAGTCTAACCCTGCATTATATTCTTTTTTAACTTCCCATTTAATATCTTCATTCTGATTGTGCGCCACACCATAGGTTCTAAACCATCTTCCATTATTCAAAAACCAAGTGTCTGCACTGTACATTCTGGTTGCTACGTTCGCACCAAATCCTTCATTTCCAGTTTCACCATACCCCGCTCTTATCTTAAGATCATCAAAGAATGTAAGGTTTTGCATAAAAGGCTCTTGAGATAATCGCCACCCGACAGATAAACCCGGAAAAAAACCCCATCTATTTTTGGGGGCAAATTTAGAAGAACCTTCGTAGCGCCCTGTTGCTGTAACAATATATCTATCTAAATAAGAATAGTTGACCCGCCCGAAAAATGCAGCTAACTTTACCCAGGGCGATTTGAAAGAGCCCATTCCAGCACGTCCATCAACTAAATACGACCCTGTTCCCAAATCGTGTTCTCTTATCCCATCAACAGGAAAGTCTGAGTTATTTGCATCAAACCCTTGCCCGTTAAAATCTTGATAACTATATCCTCCCACAGCATTTACAGAGTGATCATCAAAAGTTTTATTGTAATTAAGGGTAATATCTAGCACCCGATCTAAATAACGATTGTAATATTGGTTTGCATAGCCGTCTACATCATTTTCCCGGGATATTCTATGCTGTGCTGAACGGTAATAAGTGCCATGAGTAGAGTTACTTTTGACACCTACTGTTGCAGAACCATAAAAGTCCGGTGTAAAGTTAACTTTTAAAGTACTATTTGCTAATAAAAAACGTTGTTCTCTTTCATCACTTTGCAGCATTACTTCGGCTAATGGATTCCAATAATCGTAGCCTCCTACAAGAACATTATATCCTGTTACATCATTCGGATCATAAGGTGTTTCGGTAGGATTCATGACTAAAGCCATGTTAAAAATATCATTACTATTAAAAATATCTGTATTGGTATTATCTGCCTTTACTTGATTATAGCTCACATTTGTGCTAAGCTCAGCTTTTCCGTCAAAGAAAATAAAATTTGTATTCAGTCTTCCCCCCAGCTCTTTACGCTTAGATCCCAAAGCCATGCCTTTCGCGTCACGCTGATGAAAGGTAGCATACACATTTGCTTTCTCCGAACCTCCGCTCACATTCAAAACTTGTCGGTGACTAAAAGGCAAATCATTAGTTATCAAATCATACCAATCTGTCCGGTGCCCTTTATCTTCGCCCAAATCATTTGATACAAACTCTTCCGGACTTAATACTTCCGGTCTTTTGCGCAAACTTTCAACAAAATATTCCGATGTGAAATTTACCGTCGCTTCTCCGGCCTGAGGATGCTTCGTTGTAATCAAAATTACACCCCCTGAAGCCCGTGTTCCATAAATAGCTGCCGCAGATGCATCCCTGAGTACACTGATAGATTCTATATCCTCTTTGGCTACCGAATTTATGTCTCCTCCTGGAACACCATCAATAACCACTAATGGTCCTTGAGACGCGTTAACAGAGTTTACCCCTCTCAATTGAAGGGAGACATCTGCATTCGGGTCCGTACCATTGCTTGAAGCAATATTTAGCCCGGCTACTTTTCCTTGAATTGCCATTAACGGAGAAGAGGTTCCAGAAGTCATATCTTTAGCCCGTAGTGTAGTAACTGCGGAAGTCAGTTCTCGTTTGTCAAGAGAACCATACCCGACCACTACGACGTCTGATAATTCATTCACATCAAGCGCTAAAGTAACATCTATTTGCGTGGTCCCCTGATAAGCAACCTCTTGTGTTGTATAGCCTATATAACTGAAGACAAGAGTGTCAGATTCAGAGGACAAGTCAATAGAGTAAGAGCCGTCCGTATCTGTAGAAGTAGATGCAGAACGCCCTTTAACAGAAACGCTTACCCCTTCCAGGGAAATACCCTGATCGTCTTTTACAACTCCTTCAATGGAAATTTGCTGTAAAGCATAAATAACACTAGATTCATTTCCATGTACATATGGTATACAGGAAAGTGAAGCCAGTAAACATAATAATGTCAATCTATTTTTTATCATAATGCGTATTAAATGTAATTAAAGCTTTTACAAATGAGGGCTAATGTAAGTATTACAGTTTAATCTAACAAACCTAAATCCCGGAAAAAAGCCTCTGGCAACAGAACAGCTTTCAATATATAATTGTTTTGAAAAAAGTTCAATTTATACACTATTTTTCATAAATACGAAATGGGCATTCTTATGTCTAATATGTAGAAAAATCTGTTAATTAAACCATAAGCTATTTTACTTTGCATATACACCTTACAATATGGTCTCTTCCCATTTGTCAAAATTCCTTTTATCTTTGCCGGGAATAACTTCAGGGGAAAATGAAAAAACCGCTATCAGAAAATAAAGAAAGAGAAACAAGATTAAAACGAATATTTTTACTGTTAGGTGTCATTTTTATAGCTTCTAATCTTCGCGCTCCTCTCACATCCGTCGGCCCGGTAGTATCGGATATTACAGAAGCGTTATCGTTATCCAATACAGCTGCTGGCTTAATAACAACTATTCCCTTATTAGCCTTCGGCTTTTTATCCGGGTTGGTACCGAGAGTTTCCCAAAAACATGGTATGGAAACCGTATTGATGTTCTCACTATTTCTATTGATGGTTGGTTTAATAGTACGTTCTTTAGGCAACGTATCCACTTTATTTATAGGCGCCGCTCTTGTAGGAACGGCGATAACAGTGGGGAATGTATTAATGCCTGCATTTATTAAAAATTATTTTCCTAGTCGTATCGGGGTAGTCACAGGAGTTTATTCTGTCGTCATGAATCTTATTGCAGCATTGGCAGCGGGTTTCAGTATCCGACTGGGAGAATTAACACAGCTTGGTTGGAAAGGTTCAATAGGCATATGGATAATACTAACATGTATTACTACTCTCATCTGGCTTCCTCAGCTTTATCAAAAACCAAAAAGTCAAAACAAAACCCATGACGAAAAGATAGAGAAATCACCCACCCGATTATACTCTTCGCGATTAGCTTGGGCTGTCACTTTGTTCATGGGTTTACAATCCCTACTTTTTTATTGCTTAGCAGCATGGTTGCCTAAAGCTGTGCAAAGTTGGGGTATGTCCCCTTACGAATCCGGGTGGATCCTATCCATCGTACAGTTAGCGCAATTACCTACTACATTCCTTGGAGCAGTCATTGCCAGCCGAATGAAAGATCAAAAATCACTTTCTATATGGATAGGAGTTTTATTTTTAATAGGTATATCGGGAATTATTATTTGGAGAACAGAGTATATAATTATTTGCTGTATCTTGATAGGAATTTCAGGGGGACTGGCTTTTAGCTTAGCTATGTTGTTTTTTGCATTGCGAACTCAAAACGCTACACAAGCTGCTCATCTCTCGGGAATGGCTCAAGGAATCGGTTATTTAATCGCGGGAGCCGGGCCTCCGTTATTTGGCGGCCTTTATGACATGACTCATTCTTGGACAATCTCTTTCATCTTTTTATTAATAATGTCTGGAATTTTAATGGTGGTAGGAATAATAGCAGGGAAAAATCAAACTATATGAAACACTCAAGAAAAAAGCTGTTTATACAGCCATATTAACAAACTAACTGCTACTGAAAACAGAATCATACTGGTGATCGGCATAAAGAAAGAAAAGCCAGGCTTATTTATCCGTATATCGCCCGGTAAGCGCCCAAACCAATTTATAGATATAGGAACATACTCTATCACTAAACCTATTATCAACATAATGATCCCGAGATATATTAAAAGCTTCCCCATTTTGTTCTTTCGCTTAAGCGGCATGTGCATTTTACGTCGTGTTTAAAAACACAAAATGCAGTAATTAACATTAATTAACAGCAAACACATGGTTTTTTAATGCCCAAAGTGTATATTTGTAGTATCATAATTTAGGTTTATAATTGGTTAGTAAAAGGTTTCCATTCTCCCCGTTTGGAAACCTTTTTTTATTTCTCTTTCCGGAAATCCTTCATATTTTTAATTTCATCCAATAAAATAGGAAATCCCGGATAAGTCATATCATGGCCATAGCCTTGTAATTCAAAAAGCTTGACATAAGGGTGTTCTGTCAGTTTCAGCATTCTGGCTAGATATGCGTTTTCTTCATATCGGCCTAACATTTCCAATTCCCGATCTCCTGTGATTAAAGTAATAGGCGGAGCTTCATTGGAAACCCAATACAACGGTGCCAACGAATCAATAACCGGCTGCAATTCTTCTATCCCTTGTGATTTTCTTTCGGTAAAATGGGTAATCGTCTGCGGGCTAAAAGGCACAACACCCAATAACTGTTGATTATCCACGTCCACTTCTTTCAAATATTTTTCATTCAATCCTAACATCAAAGCTAAGTATCCTCCCGCAGAATGTCCGGAAATAATTATTTTTTGAGGATCACCTCCATACTTCTCTACATTCTCAAAGACCCACTTTACAGCTTGCGCCGCATCTTTTATAATATTATTTACAGATGTAGAAGGAGCTAATCTATACCCCGCTCCCACGACTATAAAGTCTTCGTCCTTTAAAACCGATGGAATTTCTTTACTTCCGCCGGTCAATCCTCCTCCGTGAAACCATATGACTGTGGGTAAATTTTCCTTATCAATAGGGTAATGCACATCTAATCTACATCTTTCTTTCTCTCCCTCCTCCAAAATATCTCCCGAATAATAAGGGATATCATTTATCTCTTTATACTCTTGTGCATACACAATAGTTCCATAAAGAAAAACACTTAAAAAAATGAAAAACTTATTCATAGCAATCTATTTATTTTAATATTATCTGATCAAATTACAGAAACCAAACCTTTACAATACGGTAGATAGAAATTTATTCGAGCACTTACTCCCCGCAGCTGAATTTCTTCACAGTTCTTTAAAAGATCTCCCTATATTTTTTATAATATCCCCTGCAATTATACCTTCATGCCCGATTTTCTGCACCGCTGAATCAGCTGCACGCCCATGTAAATACACGCCCAAAATAGTGGCAGAAAGGTAATCATATCCCTGAGAAAGAAAAGCGGTCAACATTCCAGTTAAGACATCTCCACTGCCCGCGGTAGCCATCCCTGGATTTCCACTTGTATTGATAAACAGACGCTTCCTATCTACCACCAATGTGTATGCCCCTTTTATTACAACGATAACGTCATGTTTTTGAGAAAAAGCCATAGTTTTTTCTATTTTCTCATCATCATTCTCCCACTTCCCTATCAAGCGTCTTAATTCTCCAGGATGGGGAGTTAATATGGTATTCTTAGGGAGGAAAGACAGTGCCTCTTCGTTTTCTGCTAAAATATTTAAAGCATCTGCATCAATGACCAAAGGCACCTTTACATTTTTTAAAAAAGATAGAAACGCATGATGAGTCGACACATTTTTTCCCATTCCCACACCTATCCCAACAGCAGAAGGCTCAAATTCAACAACAATATTACTAATATAATCATTTTCTTTGTCGCTAAATACCATGGCTTCCGGTACCGCTGTTTGCAATATAGAATACCCACAGCGGGGGATAAAAGCAGTGACTAACCCAGCACCAGATCGCAGGCAAGCTTCCGTTGCCAATACTGCAGCACCTATTTTACCATAGCTCCCGCCAATAATAAGTGCATGCCCAAATGTACCTTTATGGCTAAACTTTGGCCGTGGTTTATATATTTCTAATATTTTTTGTTTATCTATTAAACATGCTAGGGGTTGAGCCTTATCCAAATAACCTTCATCTAACTCTATATTTAATGTTTTATATTTAGCAACAAACGGAGCAGTGGAAGGTAAAAAAAAAGTAAATTTTGGCACCTGAAAAGTCAATGTGTAATCCGCTTTGAATATCGCTTCCATATCCATGTTTGCTTTGTCTGGGAACAAACCACTGGGTATATCTATAGCTATTTTAATAGCTTCGGTTTGATTCAAATGGTGGATAAGCTGCTTTAACCAGCCTACAATAGGCCTGTTTATACCTATTCCAAATATGCTATCTATAACAATTTCTTTTTTTCCTATTGCAGGGAATTCGGACAGTTTGTTAATAGTGGAAGCTTTAAAAAACGTTTGTCGCTCAAATTCGGCATGGCTCAATCTGAAATCTTCTGACCACTTATCGGTATAATTAACTATATATAATTTTACAGAATATCCTTGAATGTGTAAAAACCTTCCAATGACCATTCCATCTCCACCATTATTTCCGACCCCGCAAAATATATGGATGATTTTATCGGTTCCGCTCAAATAAGTATGTAGCCAATCAAAAGCTTTTTTCCCAGCTCTCTCCATCAGCTCAAAAGAAGTAATATTTTGATTGTAGAGCGTTTGCCGGTCTGCTTCGTATATTTGACTCGCAGAAAATACTTTCATTCTATCAGTTTACTATAAAATTATGAATTATCTTTTTATTAAGAAACACTAAATAAATATAACTCGTCTTCTTAACGTAAATACAAACCATTCTGATTTACTATCAATTATTAAAATCTAAACAATTTTTTTATGGCTTTAGATTTATAAACGTTTTTGTGTCATACGACGCAGGTCAGGAAAATGTTTTACAAAATATGATGAGGTAAATAAACCAATTAAGATAGGTCGACCTTGTAACCTACCCCTTTAACCGTAATCACATAATGATTTCCTATTTTTTCGCGAAGCTTCCGAATATGCACATCAATAGTACGTGACGTGACTTTTTCAGAATCTCCCCAAATATTTTGAAAGATTTGATTACGACTAAGAACTTGATTTGGTTTGGAAGCCAATAAATAAAGCAATTCAAATTCTTTTTTAGCTAAATTTATTTTTTCTTCATTTCGAAAAACTAAAAAAGAATTTCGATCGATGGTTAAATCTTTCACCTTAATTTTAAGAAGGTTATTGTCGGATTTATCAGGCTCCCGCCTTCGCATTATAGCGTTAATCCTGCTTAGTAAAACTCTGGGCTTAATGGGTTTGGCTATATAGTCATCTGCACCTACATCAAAACCCGCTACTTCTGCATACTCTTCATCACGAGCCGTTAAAAAAACAATAAAAGTGTTTTTAAAAGCAGGCTTTGTCCTTAATATTTTACAAGCTTCCAACCCTCCCATTACAGGCATCATCACATCTAAAATAATAAGGTTAGGTTGTATTTCTTCTGCTATTTGAATAGCCTTTTCACCATTTTCAGCAGAAACTACCTGATACCCTGCTTTGACTAGATTATATGAAACAATTTCTACAATATCACTTTCATCGTCCACTACCAGAATTTTCTTTTTAACATTCTTCATATTTATCATTCAATTGGATAGCACAAGCGATATTTAGATAAAGTTTTACCTCAATGCATCAAGGTAACCTACTCAAATTTAGCTTTTAAAAAATCGCCTAAGTCATTGCCTCTCAAGTTTTTTGCAATGATCAATCCATTTTCATCAAGAATAAACGATGTTGGAATAGCTGTAATTGCATATAAATCGATAAGATCTGAAGACCAAGCTTTTAAATCAGATATTTGAGTCCATTCTAGTTTATCATCATCGATTGCTTTTAACCATGATCCGGGGTTATCATCTAAAGAAATACCCAACACATCAAAGCCTTTGTCCTTATATTTATTGTATTGGGCTACTATATTAGGGTTCTCTTTTCTACAAGGCCCACACCAAGAAGCCCAAAAATCAACTAAAGTAATTGTCCCCTTATAATCTGAAATACCCACCATTTTATTGTCTGGGGTATGGGCTTTAAAATCCGGAGCTGGCTGCCCTACTGCTAATCGTTTTAATTTTTCAATTTCTTTTAAAAAATCATTGACAAAACGGTTGTTTTCAAATTTACCTTCAATTTTATCTGCATACGCTATAAGCTCTTCTTCGGCCATCTCTGGATCTAAAGTGCTCATTACATAAAAACCGGCCAAATCATTATTTTTATCTGCAAACTCTACAGCTCTCTGATTATAACTGCTTAAATGCTCACGTAGCACACCTAAAAATTCAGCACGTTTATTTTCAACCTCATTCCCACTTAATTCAAAGGTTTCTTCAACGAAGGCATTCTGTAGAGAATCTTCAACATGTTGCTTTCGTAATTGATAAGGAAAGAAATTTTTTAATTTTTCAGATAATTCAGAGCCTCCTACTGAATAATTCCGATCAGAGGACATCATATCTGTATAAAACTCTATTTTTTTACCCGGCTCCACAATAAGAGGATATTTTCGGCTTCCTACTTTCAGCGTCAATAAACGTGGCTGGGATGCTGGGCGTTCAAACTGAAACCTATTATTGTCACTTAAAAATACAGAATCTAATTTTCGCTCACCTTCATAAAAAGTAACTGTCTTTACATTTCCGGCATTTTCAATCTGGCCAGAGATAGATATCTTCTCGCTTGTATCACAAGAAGTAAAGAAAATAAAAGAAAATAAAAATATAAAATAAATACTCTTAGAAAATCTCATATTACTTTTGTTTTATAATGTCTTCCGCTTTAGCCAAAGCTTTTTCCAATCCCGAAACATCTTTGCCTCCGGCTGTAGCAAAGAAAGGCTGACCTCCGCCTCCACCTTTAATTTCTTTAGCCAGTTCACGAACAATAGTACCTGCGTTTAACCCTTTTTCTTTTGCCAAATCATCAGAAATGGCTAACGTCAAACTCGGTCTGCCGTCAATGACTGCTCCTAGTAACAAAAACAAATCAGGCTTCACGCTTTTAATAGAATGTGCCAATGTTTTAATAGCTTCCACATTCGGCAAGTCTACCTGAACAGACAAGAAATTAATACCATTTACTATTTTTATTTTATTCAAAAACTCATCCTTTAATACTTTTGCCCTATCTTTTATTGCTTCTGTTATTTCTTTCCGAAGTTCTGTATTTTCAGTAATTATCTTATTCATAGCTGAGACAAAATCTTTCGGGTTATTCAACAATTCTTTAATATTATGCACGAGTTCGAATTGTTCACGGATGAGAGAAGCTGCTCGGGTTCCGGTTACGGCTTCTATCCTTCGCACACCAGCCGCTACAGAAGATTCAGATAGAATCTTAAAAAAACCAATTTCACCTGTGGCCTTCACATGTGTTCCTCCACACAGTTCTTTAGAAAACTTTTTGTCAAAAGTAATTACACGCACGTATTCCCCATATTTTTCATCAAATAAGGCAGTCACACCTTGATTTATCGCCTCTTGGTAAGGTACTTTTCGATCTTCAAGTAGCGTAATATTCTCTCTGATTTTTTCATTGACGACATCTTCTATATCTCTAATTTCATCGTATGAAAGTTTAGAAAAATGTGAAAAATCAAAACGTAAAACATCTGCACTTACCAACGAGCCTTTTTGTTGGATATGTTCTCCTAGTACTTCTCGTAAAGCTGCATGCATGAGGTGGGTTGCACTGTGGTTTCTCTCTATATCTTTGCGTTGTTCTACATTTATCCTCGCCGTAAAGTTTTGAGAAAGATCATTTGCGAGTTCCTTTGTATAGTGGACGATCAAGTTGTTTTCTTTCTTTGTATCTTCTATTTGTATCTTCTCTCCGTTTTCACCAATCAGCACCCCTGTATCTCCTACTTGTCCTCCGCTCTCTGCATAAAATGGTGTATGAGTGAGTACTAATTGATAGTACTCTTTTTTCTTGGAAATAACTTTTCTGTATTTTACGATTTTTGTCCCTGTCTCCGATAAGTCATACCCAACAAACTCAGGCTCCTCATTTATCACTGCAATCCAATCGCCCATATCCATAGCAGTAGCAGCGCGTGATCTGTTTTTCTGGACTTTAAGGGCCTCATTAAAGCCTTTCATATCAACCGAAATATTCTTTTCTTGAGCAAGAAGTTGAGTAAGATCAATAGGGAACCCAAAAGTATCGAACAATTCGAAGGCAAAATCACCTGCGATACTATCGTGTTCTTTGGCATAAGATTCAAAACGCTCAATCCCTGAGGTCAATGTTCTCAAAAAAGAAACTTCTTCTTCTAAAACAACCTTTCGAACAAAGTTTTTTTGCTGCATCAAATTATCAAAAACGTCTTCAAACTGTTCAGCAATAAGCCCAACTAATTCATTCAAAAAGGGTTCTTTAAGATTCAAAAACGTATAAGCGTATCGCACCGCTCTACGCAAAATCCTTCGAATAACATATCCGGCACCATTGTTAGAAGGCAACTGGCCGTCCGAAATGGTAAAGCTTATTGCTCTCGCATGATCCGTCAACACGCGCATAGCTATATCCGACGACTCATTTTCACCGTATTCAATCCCACTTCTCTTAGATATATATTGAATAATAGGTTGAAAAATATCCGTATCATAATTCGACATTTTTCCTTGTACTATCCTTACCAGCCGTTCAAACCCCATTCCGGTATCCACATGCCGTTCCGGTAAAAGCTCCAAACTTTTATCATGTCTTCGATTAAACTGCATAAACACCAGGTTCCAAATTTCGATGACTTGTTCATGATCTTGATTTACTAAAGAAGCTCCGGAAACTTTTGCGCGCTCACTATCGGGACGCATATCATAATGAATTTCCGAACAAGGCCCACAAGGCCCCATATCACCCATTTCCCAGAAGTTATCTTCTTTGGAACCTAAGAGAATTCTATCCTCTGAAATATGTTCTTTCCAAAAATTATATGCCTCATTATCACGTTCTAAACCTTCCTCCTCATTCCCTTCAAATATAGATACATAAAGGCGGCTTTTGTCTAGTTGAAATTTTTCCGTCAATAGTTCCCAAGACCAGGCGATGGCTTCTTTTTTAAAATAATCACCAAAAGACCAATTTCCCAGCATCTCAAAAAAAGTATGGTGATATGTATCTGTACCTACCTCATCCAAATCATTATGCTTGCCGGAAACCCGTAAACAACGTTGAGTATCCACTACACGCTTACTTTTCGGCTCTTCTTCTCCAAGGAAAATGCCTTTAAACTGATTCATGCCCGCATTGGTAAACATGAGCGTAGGATCATTTTTAATAACTACAGGCGCTGACGGCACAATCTGATGTTGTTTATCTTCAAAAAAATGTAAAAATGTATTCCGTATTTCCTTACTGGTCATAAGCTCGTCTATATTCAAAATTTAAATAGCAAAAATACTCAAAATAGCGTTGTATTACAAAGGCAAACAAAGAAGTAACAGAATTGCAACGGTTGATATACTCTTACTTATTTTTTTAATTATCTTTAAACTGAATAAAACAAAAGCCATCATTTCATATGAAAGATAAAATATTAGTTTTAACCGATTTTTCTAACAACGCTTACGACGCCGCTTTTTTTGCTTGCCAACTCGCACAACAAAAGAGTTATAAAATTCATTTACTGCATTATTACACTGTAAAATCTTCGAGGTTTGATGAAGAAGAAGATGCTCCCGAGCATAAACACCCAATGTTGTTAAAAGCAGATTTACTTATCATAGAAATGTACGGAAAGCTAGAAGCAGCATTCCCCGATATAAAAATATCCATTAGTTGCAAAAGAGGTCTTTTAGAAGAAAAATTAAGCAACGAATTAAAAAATGGAGAATATAAATTCATTGTAATGGGCTTAAAAGGGGAATCTCAACATCAATCTCTGCTCTGGGGTTCGACTACAGCCATGATTACTGAAAAATCAGATGTTCCCGTTTGGGTAATTCCATCCGGGCGAGATACATATAAACAGGGTAAAATCGGTTTGTTAACAAATTTTAAAGCGGAAGAACTGACCACACTTCGAAAATTCACACAACTGAACGGAAAGATTGATAATTTAGAGCTTATCCATGTCATTCAAAGTTCGGAAGAAGAAAAAGACACTTTAAATCGTCTGGAAACTTGGATGGTTAATTTTAAAGACTGGGAAGACATTAAGAGTGTAAACCCTATTATAGGTTGCACAGAAGAAGATACTGAAAGCACGGTTCCTGAGGTAATCAATACTTTAGTTTTTCAACAAGGCATCGAAGGATTAATCATCACGAAGACCCGGCGTTCGTTTTTTAGGCGTCTTTTCGAAAAATCTATTTCAAAAACTTTAAGCAATCAATTAATCGTACCTACTTTCTTTGATAAATAAGTTTTCTTTTATTTTTTAGATTTCCGTTTCTTTTTCTGCCTGGGGCCGGCGTGGCCTATAAAACAGGAAAGCCTTTCCTGTTTTATAGGAAAGGCTTTCTGTATAGGTCCGGGCACTGGCCTACTCTCCCACCTGTTACGGTAGTAC
>JAJYRG010000153.1 GCA_021794195.1 Bacteroidota bacterium | reverse complement strand
TTTTTGGAGAAAATAGTTTTATTTTTTTACAATTTCTACATTAACGGTAATTTCAATGTCTTTTCCCACTTCATCAACTCCACTTGGCAATACGCTGTCGTAATTGATATTATAGTCCATGCGGTTTATTTTGATTTTGCCCGTAAAACCTGCTCGGGTTTGATCCCAAGGATCGGTGATGACCCCATTGTTTTGGACGATATCGAAAGACACTTTCTTGGTAACATCTTTCAGGGTTAAATCTCCTTCTAACGAGAAGTTATTTCCATCTTTCTTTTTCAAAACACCGTTTTTAAAGGTTATTTCCGGATATTTTTCCGCATCGAAAAAATCATCACTTTTCAGGTGTTTATCTCTCGCATCCACACGCGTGTGGATGCTGTTTGCATCAATTGCAAATTCAATTTTAGCATTGTCAAAATTTTCCGTATCGGTAGTCTCTACATTCCCCTCTAATTTAGTGAATTCGCCATCTACAAAAGAGATGCCTAAATGATTTACACTAAACACTACGTTTGTATGTGCAGGATCCACTTCCCATTTTGTTTGTGCAAAAGAAGCGGTAAAGGCCAATAAGCCAATGAGTAAAAATAAAATGTTCTTTTTCATGTTTTAATGATTTTTGTTTCTACTAAAGTATACAATTATGTACTTCGTTTCATTGATCTATATCAAGATAAGCATATTTAATTAATCAAAATAGAGGAATGAAAAAAGCGCAGGTAAGATTTTACCTGCGCTTTTTCTTATATTGCTAATAAAAAATGGAGATTGTCTTTTTTGTTATCAGTACAATCTCTTTTATTAACCTAATTCAAAACATATTTAATTCCGAAGGTAAATCCTCCACCATTGAAACCTGTGCTGTGGTTTAAGCCAAAGTTAGGCTTATAGTCTAAATGCATAGCAAGAGGGGCAGAAGGGATTTTGTACTCCAAACCTATTTGCGGACGCAGGCCTATGTAAGTTTTGTTTTTAGAATCATGGCTCCAAAAGCCTAAGTTTCCTCCTATACCTATATACCAGGCCAGATTTGCCAAGTCCGGGATAGCTTGTTCGTATTGCCAATCGGCACCTAATGAAAACCAATGTTCACGAAAGGCTACCTGAAACTGTGCTGCTGAAGTATTGGTCAAAGCTTTTTTATATTGTATTCCGACATTCGAACCATCGTATCCGTCAAAAACAATACCCAAAGCTGAATTGTAAGGCGTTTGTGCCTTTGCGCTTTGGAAGGCTAAAGTAAAAAGTAAGCCTAAAGACAATGTTAATAGTAGTTTTCTCATAATGCTGTAGTAAATGTTTTAGTATAAATATTTAATCTTTCTTTTAATATGTAGCAATTAACTTGCCAAAGTTCCTGCACAGACTATCTATTTACATTATTATTTAGTACTTTGGTGCTGCTATTATTTTTACATAACGCAAAAGAAATAAAAATGATTATTGAACCGAGAACAAGAGGGTTTATTTGTTTAACATCTCATCCCGATGGTGCAGCTGCACATGTTAAAAAGCAGATCGATTATGTCAAGTCAAAAGGTGAAATTAAAGATGGGCCGTCAAAAGCGCTTATAATCGGTGCTTCCACTGGTTTTGGTTTGTCCAGCCGTATTACTGCAGCTTTTGGCAGCGGTGCATCGACCATAGGTGTATTTTTTGAAAAACCGGCAAAAGCAAACCGTCCGGCTTCAGCAGGCTGGTACAACAGTGCTGCTTTTGAAAAAGCAGCAGCAGCCGAAGGGCTCTATGCCAAGAGCATTAACGGAGATGCGTTTTCAGATGAAATAAAACAGGAAACTATAGAACTCATAAAAAAAGATTTAGGAGAAATAGATTTAGTTGTTTATTCACTGGCCTCACCCAGAAGGAAACATCCTAAGACAGGTGAAGTCCATTCTTCGGTATTAAAACCGATAGGCCAGTCTTTTGAAAATAAAACTGTAGATTTTCATACCGGAGAAGTTTCGAATATTAAAATAGATCCTGTAGAAAAACAAGAAGATATTGATAACACCGTCGCGGTAATGGGAGGAGAGGACTGGAAGTTTTGGATAGAAGAGCTGAAGAAAGCGGGAGTATTAGCCGAAGGAGTGAAAACGGTAGCCTACTCTTACATAGGGCCTGAATTGACTTTCCCTATTTATAGAAATGGAACCATAGGAAAAGCAAAAGACAATTTAGAAGGTACGGTTTCCGAGCTTAATGATTTGTTGAGTGAAGAGAATGGAAAAGCCTATGTGTCAGTGAATAAGGCGTTAGTAACTCAATCAAGCTCTGCCATTCCGGTCGTTCCTTTGTATATTTCACTCTTGTATAAAGTAATGAAGGAGAAAGGGATACATGAAGGGACAATAGAACAAATGCAAAGGCTTTTCGCGGAAAGACTATATGCGGGAGAAGGGGTTACGCTCGATGAACAAGGACGTATCCGGGTAGATGATTGGGAGATGCGGGATGATGTACAGGTAGAGGTTCAAAAGCTATGGAACAGAGCGAACAGTGATAATTTAGAAGAGATCAGTGATATAAAAGGGTATAGAAAAGAATTTTTTCAGTTGTTCGGCTTTGATTTTGATGAAGTTGATTACGATAAGGACACGAACGAATTGATAGATATCCCCAGCATCTCTTCTTAATCTGTAAGGAGGGTGTGGTTAGAAGTCCGGTCCGAAAAATATTTTTTTCTTTTAGAAATGAAATAGAATATCCGGACCGGATTTTATGTTTATTCTTCTTTCTTTTGTTCTTCTTTTTCTTCTTCAAATAAGGGAAGTTCTTTTAGGATATTATACCAGGAGATGATTTTCTTGATATCAGAA
>JAJYRG010000152.1 GCA_021794195.1 Bacteroidota bacterium | reverse complement strand
AAAACCTCTGCCATTTTTTTTCTATGTCCTGATGATTGTAAACCATGCTTATCTATCAATATTTTTTCTGGTAAACTGCGAAAATACCGAATTTCATTGAATTTATGATGAAAATATCAATTCCTTCCCCTAATATATGGAGGTGAGAACAGTTCGATATCATTTATTGAAATAAAATAAGACATAACTCAACGTATTGATTGGAGTTTTTTCAATGAAACAGCCTTCTGATGAAAAAATTAAAACTTAAATCAAAAACAGGTTATTTAGAACGAATATAAATAGTATATTTAGCGTTGAAGAAACATATATCAGATTATGCAAAAAAAGAAAATGAATATACACCGCACCGTTTTACAATTAAAGAAACGGGAATACATTACCCCTAATTATATACGCCTTACTTTAACAGGAGAGGATATTGAACCTTTCGCCACTTGCACGGTCGGAGCTAACAATAAAATTTTCATCCCTCCACAAGGGGTTTCAAGAGTAAACTTTCCTCCTCAACCTGTCGAAAAGGAAGAAAACGTGGAAAAATTAGCTATACGCCGCACTTACACGCATGCCGGTCTTTCATTGGAAAACAAAGAGATGTACATGGATTTTGTGGCTCATGGCTTATCGGGTCCGGCTTCCCGATTTGCTATGGAGGCACCCATCGGTGCTGAACTTGGGGTAGCTATGAAAATAAAAGAATCAGAACTGGCACCAGAAGCAGATTTTTACTGTTTAGTAGGTGATGCTACGGCAATTCCTGTAATCCGGGCGACCCTTGCCTCTCTACCGCAAGAAGCCAAAGGAGCCATATTTTTGGAAATCCCTACAAATGAAGATAAACAGATTTTCCATAAACCGGAGCATATACAGGTAAAATGGATTATCAATCCCAATATCGGAACGAACACTCTATTGGCTCAAACTGCTATACAATACTTGGAAGAAACTCAAATAGAAGATTCAAAATTTGCATTTGTAGCTTGTGAATATGAAAATGTCCGTACCCTGCGAAATTATCTTAGAAAAGAAAGAGAATGGACAAATAAAGAAGTCTCTGCCTACTCTTATTGGAAGTACGGCATTGCCGAAACAAAATCTGAAAAGAGCCGGAGAGAAGAGAAAGCAAGTATTTAACGTCTTCATCAGGTGGGACAAAACAGTTGAAAATCAAAAATTTGAATCGATAGAAATTTCTTTTCTATGCTTTTATCCTTTATTATTGGAATAATACCTGAAAAATAAAAGAATATGAACGCTAAATTTCTCCTTTTCGCTTTATTCCTGTTTGGTTTCAGCTGTTCCTCTCCAAACAAAGAGCCAGCATCGTCGCAAGAATCTCAAACATTATTTCAAATCGTAGACGATCAAAAGCTTACAGCTGACGAAGATACTCTACGCGAAATACATTTCACGGAACTATGGACTTGGGAATACCTCAATGATGAAGAAGAATGGAATGAATTATGGATATATCGGGAACCTATCCTCAATTATTGGCTTTTTGAAAAATCTTCTTCCTATGGAGTGACCAGCGAAATGTGTGAATGGGTGGTCGCTACGCCGGAAGGAAAATATTGGTTTAACTGTCAGGATGCCGAAATGGGGGCTGTCAAAACTTTACATCAGCAGACAATAGCCTTTGATTCTGCATCTTCTTTGCCTGAATTTTGGGAGGAAACAGAGGAAGAGAAAGAGTTCGGCGATACAGCGCAGGGTTTTGGTACTTTTAAAGGCAAAGGATATAGTGCTGATTTTCGAGGTCAAAAAAAGACTTCCCACTTCTTCCTCCATATGGGAGATATAGATATGCGCCCGGTATATTATTTTAATTTTTTAGAAGGGGACGGCAAATTACCTATCACTTTTCCGACAGGAATACCCGATCAAGCTGTAGTCTTGAGCGAAAATACGGATATCGAAAGTCACAATATCCGTATTCGCTATCGGTTTAAAGATATTTCTCCAAATTCATATTATGTAGAACTGCCTGAATAAACGGGTAAGTGCTTAGGCTAAAAAAACTTACAATAATACAGCAAGAAACTTAATCTAATGATAGACAAACTGACAAAACACATCACAAAGAAAGAGTTTGAAAACCACTATTGGTATGCAAAAGAATTAAAAGAGTTTGCGAAAGAGATTGGAATCCCAAATAGTTCAAAATTACGAAAAGATGAATTGGAAGAACTAATAAAACATTTTCTTAAAACAGGTAAAATAAAAGAAATTAAAAGAAAAAACATTCTAAAAAAAGGGAAAAAAGATACTGAAATCGGCTTAACCAAATCTCTGTTAATACGCCATTACACAAGTAATAAACAAACAAAAAATTTCATCATATCTGAAGCTAGGAAGATCGTTCCAGACCTCAAAATAAAATCAGGAGTTTGGTACCGAACTAACCGTTGGCGGGACGAACAAATAACAAAAAAGAAAAAAATAACATACGGCGACTTGATAAATCAGTTTATAGAGTTAAACCAAACGGATAAGGTGTTTGAAAAAATACCTTCTACTCTTTTTAATAGTTTTATTGCCGAATATCTGAAAAATGAGAAAGGGGCGACAAGACGAGAAGCAATGAAAGAATGGGAAAAGCTTAAGTCTTTAAAAATTAAAAAAAATTACAAATCATGGAAAAGACACATCGAAAATAGAAACTCGAACAACTCATAAAAATTGGTCAGAGGGGCAGGGACACCATCGAATGAATATTTATCAATATTTTTATTTCGTATAAGTTCATAGATGAAGCTACCACTCCCGCCAATTCCAACCACATTAAACAATATTTACAGAATAGGCAAGTTGCCTATTCTGTAAATGAATCTG
>JAJYRG010000151.1 GCA_021794195.1 Bacteroidota bacterium | reverse complement strand
GAAAAAGAGCCCATCGAGCTAGATTGTAATTATTTTAATGAAGATAGGATTTTAGAAAATGATCCGGAGCGGCCGATAGATTATGTGATATCTTGTGAGATGCGGATTAGAGGAACAAAAGTAGAGGTGGAACCGGGAACTGTAATCGCTTTTACTCAAAATGGAAGTATTTCTTTGCAAAGTGATAACGAAGGATCGTTTCGAGCGGTAGGGACCGCAGACCAAGCCATTGTCTTTAAGGGAACGAGTAGCCAAAAAGGACATTGGAAGGGTGTCAAAATAAAAAGTGGAAATCAAAATAATGAAATTAAACATGCAGTTATTCGGGATGCTGGTCAAACAGGTTCAGGGTTGGAAGTATCTCTCAACGGGGATTTGAGACTCACTCACACCACTTTTGAAAATAATAAAGACTTTGCTTTAGAAATTGATGGCCTCAGCCAAGCATCATATAAAGATAAGTCCATTGTCAAAGTAAGTGATAATGACTTTAAAAATAATGATAAAGCATTGCGGATCAACAGTAATAAAATAGAAGCTATCGAAAAAAGCAATACGTTTACGGATAATGAAGCTGATTATATTGAAGTTGTGTCGGCAAACACTTTAGAAGATGCTACCTGGTATAATCATGGGCTTGCCTATAGAATGACTTCAGGGATAGAACTCCGGTCCAAAATCACTATTGAAGCTGGAGTGGAAATTGAAATGCCACAAGGTAGTGCGTTTTATGTGGAGAATGGTGCGCCGGGTATTAAGGCTATAGGTACAAAAGAGGATCCCATTGTGATTACAGGCATTGAAAAAACTCCAGAGTACTGGAGAGGAATTAAAATCAGCAGTAGCTGGCCTGAAAATGAATTCCGTAATGTCATTGTAGAGTATATTGGAAATGGAGCAACAGGAGGTTCTAATTTTAGAAACTTTATGGTCAACGGGTCTAGTTATATGAAAATAAATGACGTAACTTTTAATCATGTTCATCCAAGTTACTGCGCCATTCAGCATAGTAGTGACAATAGTAATTTGGATATAGGAAATGTTACGGTGTCTCCTTCTGGTTGTGTTTCTCAAGCGTATTAAAAAAGAAATAAAGTTAAAAGGTTGGAAGCTAAGGCGTAATATGAGAGCATAATATGCTCGCTTGTCGAATGAATAGAAATAATTATAAAAAATAAAAGATGAAATCTATTTACAATTTAAAAAAGTACGCAGGTTTATTGATGTTTACTCTATTTATTTTAACCTCTTGTTCTAAAGATGATTCTATCGATACGCCAGAGGAGGGGCAGATTGAAGGTGAGATTTACGTTACAGGGGATGTAGCTGTTGAAGGAAAAAAGAAAATTAAGAAATCTGTTTTTAGATACAGTGATGGTTTTATGAGTCCGCAAATTACGATTACTGGAGAATCGGATGGCACGGCAATATCAGGTTTTAATATGTTGTTTTCAGGACTTTTAATGGAAAAGGATAAGCTGCTTAAGGTAGGGACGTATAAGTACACTCGCGGAGAAGATTCTAGTCCATATTTTGATTCTTTTTATGAAGGCACGTACGATACAGGTGATGGAGACTATTCTTATATGAGCTTTCATGCCTATGATGGAGAACTTAAAATAGTAGAGTCTACTGAAGAAGTTATAAGAGGAGAGTTTACCCTTAAGGGTTTGTATGATCTTACCGATAATAAGGTGGATGTAAAAGGCAAGTTTAAAGCTACAAAGGCTGATTAGTATTAAAGTATACCGTTGGCATATAACCGTTTCATTGGTGAAATAATGAGGCGATTATTTTTGAAAATTAATGGATAGCTTAGTTTTTTATTGAAAATAAAGCATATAACTAAGAAAATATACTGATTTTCTATAGGTTGTTGATTATAAGCAAAACCTCTTTGAAAAAAAGTGATATCAGTGTGTTTGTAAAAAGTGGTGATTCTTGGTATCTGTTTCCCAGTTTTTGGGAAGTTCACATGATAAAAAAGAGGCTGTTTGAATTAGCAACAGCCTCTTTAACCAAAACAAATAATTTGTTTTAGTGGACATTTGAACAAAGTTAAAAATAACTGCTTAACCCCAGATACAAAGTGGCGGTTTTCTCCCAAGGGTTATAAATAGGGTCGTTTTTCCATTCATAACGGTAATTGAAACGAAAAACCGTCTGGGGACTGGGTCTAAAACTCAAGGCAGGTGTTAACGCAAAAGCTTTATCCCCGATTTTATCGCCTGTCTCCATAAATCTTCCTTTGTTATAATCGTTGTAATCCAATCGTGCGGCAAAGTTTACCACAGCTTGGTCCCAGCCAAAAATAGGTTTTTGAAAGATAGGTTGTACGATATCTACAAAAGCACCCCATTGTTGAGAGACGTAGAGAGGGAGATGTTTTTAGGAAGCTCCACCCATATGTGAGCTGCTTCGCCGATGATTTTTGTTTGGGTGGCGTTTATTTCGGTATTGATGTCTATAGCGACGACATCGGCACGCATATCTTTTCCCAGAGGGGAATGCCTTCATCAGTTTTTTTTTTATTGAATACCCCCCCCCATGTAGGAAAAGCCTATTTCTCCAATTCTTCTTTTTTTGAATTTATATTCAGGTACCTATGCCTTTAGATGCTCTTCAGCACGATCATACAGTCCGTCTATTTTTTCATTCAGCGCATCGTAGCTATCAATCAGCCCGTTCATCGTCTCATAATATTTTCCTTCACGACGCCTTATGTGTCCAAAGAATCCTTTCAGATCATCCAGATCACGGTCCAGGGATACTATATCCACCGAACAGTGCTCATAATCCTTGAAAATATCCCTCAGTTGTCTGTCGGCAACTTCGCTCCACCACTTTTCTTCTTC
>JAJYRG010000066.1 GCA_021794195.1 Bacteroidota bacterium | reverse complement strand
CAGTCAGGAAAGGACTTTGCTTAAAATTATTCTTTTTCGAAGCTATTACTCCCGGCAGGCACCAACATATATTCGAAAGTATAATACATTTTTGGAGCGTCTTTTACCATCTCTTCTTGTGTTTCAGCGTCTTTGTAGCAGGAAATTATTTTTACTTTAGCATAATTGCCTTGGGCAGTTCTGACTACAAGAGTGCGGATAGGCGCGTCCGAGCCGTCACTTAATTCGAGTGGATTGCCTAAAGCATATGTGGTATGCGCTTTATCAGGGCTTCCGTCTCCTAAGATAATTCCATCCCAGTCATAAATATACCAGCCTATTACATCTCTATCTACAAAAAAATCACTTTTTCCATCGATACCGATACCGTCCCGGCCTGTTAGAAAATCGCTGTCATCCGGAATATCGGTGACCTCTTCAAAAGCTTCTTCCAAAATCAGAATACCTCCGTTTCCATTTCCTTCAAAGCCAAAACTGCTCTCATCGCTTTTATTGTTTGCGCCTAAAAAGCTGTTCAGCATATTGGAAAAAGAAATATCCCATAAATCTGTTTTTTGGTAGCTGCGATCCCTTTCTTTGTTGTATTCTAAACTGTAATACGCTTCTTTCAGACCTTCGGAAGAATTATCGTAATTTACTTTTACATACCAGTTTTCTACCCGGTGAACTTCATAAAAATCAACCATTTCACCGCTTTCAGTAGGAAGTTCTTCGTCGGGATCAGGGGAAGGGGAATCTTTTGAACAAGAGAGCAAAAGACTAGCGCTCAATACTAGGGGAAAGAAGTATTGTGCTAGATATATGGAAGTTGATATTAGAGATTTAGTTTTCATTTTTTGTATGATATTGAGGTTGTAAAGAGTAAGGAAGGCGTCTCAAAGGTTAAACTTCGTCGCTATTGCGGGAAAGAGGTACGATGACGAAGCAATCTGACGATGTCAAAACGCAATCGCTTTGTTATTCTCCCTCGCAATGATGCGTTTATTGGTGTTTGTCAACCTTTTGAGACACTTTCTTTTTGTATCAGATCCTCTATTCGAATTCCTGGTAATCTATAGAATAAAAGAAGTAATTTCCAGGAGCTTCTTCTCTTTCCGGCTCTTCTCCTGAATACACACTGTTGATTCTAAATTTGAAAAAAGGTTTTCCTTCTTTTGTTATAATGTATGTTCTACCTTCTACCGGAAGTACTTGATGGTTTGGCCCGCCCGTGTAGTTAGCCCATGCTTCTGCATCTGGGTTAAAAGGAGATTTTAAGCCTAATTTATTATCCTCGGCATCTGTAAAGCTGTCGTCGGCATTAACCTCTTCAAAAGCTTCGTCTATATAAGCTAAACCATATCCTTCTTCTGTATTTACAGTAAGATCAATATCGTTTGTTGCTGCCCCCAAAGATACGGCAAAGTTATCTTCGTCAGCCGCATCATTTTCTTTAAAATCAAAATAGAAGCGGGTTTTTGATTCTAACTCCATTATAGGTTCATCATTGTCATCCAATGCAGGTTCTCCATCTTCGTCTAACTTTGGAACCTCTTCATTTTGCCGGAAGTCGCGAAGGGCATATACGTTTCCATCTCTGCTGATGGTTCCTTCCGTCATTTCTGTGGAGGCTACTTCTTCTAAGTCCACCATTTCACCATCTTCTATCATCACTCTTGCTGGATATTCCTGATCCGGTTCAGGGACTACATCATCATCTTTGCTGCAAGCGTTGAAACCTATTGCTAAGATTAAAGCAACTGATAAAATTTGTAATTTGTTTTTTTTCATAAGTATAAAATTTATTATAGTGTGAATATTAATTTGTTTTTAAATTTTTACTCCCATCTTTTTGTACAAAATACCGGAAGGTATAGTAAGGAGCTGGCCAGAATAAGTCTGTAATAGCCGGTGGGTTGCCCAAGTAGGCACTGAACAGTTCTAATTTTGCATAGTTGCCCTCTGGCAGCCGGATAACATATGTGCGGTTAGGAATAGCTTGCATAATATGTCCGCTCATATCGTATTCAAACCAGCCATGCCCATTTTCTGTTGCATTCCAGCCTATTTTTTGCACAGTGCTATTATCGAATTCTTCATCGCTCGGTGCTTCCGTAATGGTCGAATAAGGTTGATCTATTTTGATAACAGCTGTATTTGTTGCTTCCCCTTCAAATCCCGGGTTCGATTCTTCATTTGCATTATTTACATAGAGTTCGGAATTATAAGGACCGGTAAAGGCAAGATCCCAGTCCTTTGTTTGCAGCCATTGAGCAGAATCATTTTCGTTTTTTATCCAAATTTGTTTTTTATCCTTAAACCGGAATAAAAAAGTTTGAAAACTCCGTTTAGTCTTTCCTTCGTCTTCGGCGGAGTCGCCCATAGCGGCTTCGATATCTCCTTCCAGATCTTCAATAACAACGCTTTTCCCATCTTCCAAAGAGGGGCGGAGATCCTCTTCTTTACCACAGGAATTGAGTAAGCCAATCAGCAATACCCCAGTGAAAATACTGAATACCCCTTTGCGGAAGGATATATTCCGGTCCGTCTGTGTGTGTATGGAAATACTTTTCATTTTCATTTCAACTATTTGTTTATTATAATATTTTATAACTTATCCCCCCTAAGACCATTCTTCCGGGCTGGCCCAAAAGATATTGATGAGTATAATTCAACATATTATCAGCGACCAGCCGCAAGGTTAATCTTCGATCCCATACTTTTTTCTCAATCGTCATATTGAGTAGGGTGTGGGCAGGTACAAAAGCATCGTATTTATCGATAAATTGATTAGTTGTAATTTCTTGAAAAGGGTATTTTCCCCGGATATTCGCTCTTAGATTGATATTGAGATCCCAAGGGGTGTATTCGTATAATATCTTAAGGTTAAACATATGCCGGGAGCGATCTTCTAAGCCCCAATAGTCTTTAACTGTAGGTCTCCGGGATTCTCCTGTTGCCGGATTTATAATAAGCTTGTTGTATGGATATTTATCGGCTCTAATGCTGTCTAATACGCTTAAGTCTTTAGCAATAAGGTACTGATAACCTGCGGACAGAGAGATGTTTAATGGTAAATGCCGGGAGACTGAAACTTCAAAACCTTTATTCACCACTTTGGGTAAATTTCTATATGTATAGACCTGATTAACATTGGTGCCCGTTGCCACCGATACGGTGTGTATCTGGTTTTTTATCCGGTGGTAAAAGGTAGAAAATTCGGCGTTGGTTTTGGCCGAAGGTTTCCAAACAAAACCAAAGTTACCTGACATGTTGTTTTCCGCTTTTAAGTTATGTGCAGATAGATTAAGCATGTACTCATTTACACTGCTTAACTCATCGCTGTTTTTCATGGCTTCTATGGTTTCTCTAATTTTATCGGCGCCCACAATCATATAATTAGCGGATGGATTGTAAAAAGCTTGGTATAACATTTTATAGTCAGGAGCTTTAAAACCCGCGCCTGCGCCTGCTTTCGCCGTAATATGAGGGGTTAGTTCGTATTCGATTCCCAAGCTGGGGCTTACTTGGCCATTGTATGTGTTGGTAATATCATAACGCAGACCAAAAGTTGTACGTGCTTTTGGCAATGGAACCCATTCTGATTGCAGATAAGCAAAAGCTGTTTGTAAGCTATGCTTTTCATTTAAATCTTCAGCATCCATTGTTTCTATACTGCCCCCTATACCCCCGGTTACTTTATAATCAGCGGTAGGAGCGTAAGAAAACTGTTGCTCCAGACGATGTGTTTTTTGTCCAAATTTTTCGGTACTTATCAGTGAGTTTTGCCGAAGCCATTCGGCTTGCATTTCTGTATGGTAACGCGTGAAAAAATAACGGGTCATGCTTCTTACACCGGAGTCAAAATGATGATCATAATTGCCCGAAATCTGTACATCTCTGTCTTTTTGCTCATCTTGGAGCATGTGTTCATCGCTCCATCTGTTCACTAATGTAGAATTGCGCTGTGCAAACCGTGCTGAAAAACCTATTGTTCCTTTTTTGTTCAAGTGGTACCTGCCCCGTCCTTGAAGGCTATAATTATCGTAAGGAGCGATTGTACTTCCCTTGCTGGTAAAGGACTTTCCGGTGTTATAACCATCGGTGCCGTAATAATTACCGGTAACCACGAGCGATCCTTTTTTGTCCGCAAAAGGAGCTTCTCCTTCCACTGTAGCGTCCACTGTATTCAGACTTCCGTAAAGCAAAGAAGCGTTTATCTGTTGTTTTTGTGTGCCGTGTTTCGTGATAATGTTGACTGTTCCGCCTAAAGCGTCGCTTCCATATAAACTGGATGTGGCGCCTTTTATGATTTCAATGCGGTTAATATTAGATACAGATATACGGGACAGATCAAAGTTACCGTTGTTTCGGCCCAGCAAAGGCTGGCCATCTATAAGTACCATGATATAATTGCTGCTAAAGCCTTGGATCTGTACGCCTGATGCCCGGGAACCGCCAGATACGTCATTGACAACAGCTACCCCAGTTTGTTCTTTAAGAACCTCGTCCAGACGACGGCTGCCCATAGCCTCAATTTCACGTCGTGTAATGACTTTAACGGGCATGGCTGCATTTTCAGAACGAAGCAGGTTATCTACCGGCAGTACTTTACCATTTACCTCTACTTTTTCAATCAGTTGAGGTTGATTGCATAATTTAATTTCGATATGTTGACCGTCTTTGCCCAAATCTAAAGTCTCCTGATAGGTTTGATAGTTTAGACTGCTCACGTTTAAATCGTATCTACCTGTCTGCAATTTGTGAAATTGAAAAAAACCATCCTCATTTGTTTTATATACTTTGTTGTCAGGGAAAAGTGTAATTGTAGCCCCATCAACAGGTTGATTTAGACTATCTAGTATCACTCCGCTGATGGCCAACTCTTGCTGCGCCATAGCGGGAGAAAAAAAAAGGAACATAAGTACAATTACGGCTAAATGTCGATACACTTTTCTTGCTTTTACCTGCTTTTATTAACCGCCTCAAAGAAACAAATACTATTTAAATTGTTTATATCTATAATGTCATATTTTTTATCCTTCAAAGGAGGTATGAAAGGGGGGAAGGAGAAGAGGAAAATAGCACCTTTAATACATCTAATTGTCTATGAGTGCTTTGTGAGTAGTCTTAAGAGGGGGTAAATGGAGATTTACATGAAATTCAAAATATAGTTTTTGTGTCAAAAAATTATTGGGATGTAAAACTGGTCGGGCGAACGCTCCTCAGTAAGGGGAAAAACCAGCATTTGTTATGGTTTTTTTCTCTCTTTAAAAAGGGCTTATAAAAGCGGTTTTAAAATAAATTTATTTATTTTTTTGTCTTCGTACAGACGTAAGGAAGTGGAAAATCAGCCTAAATTTCTTATCTTTAGCGAAATCGAATAAAAAAGACAATAGAAATAATTGTTATATAATTTTTTAACTTTTAAATATTATTATGTCGGGTAAATCCAAAATTACTTACACAAAAACAGATGAAGCGCCTTTGTTAGCGACCTATTCCTTTTTGCCTATTTTGAAAGCCTTTACAAAATCAGCTAATATAGAAGTAGAGCTAAAGGATATTTCGTTAGCTGCGCGCGTATTGGCAAACTTGTCAGAATACCTGGAAGCGGATCAACGGATCAACGATGCTCTTGCAGAATTGGGGGAAATGACTTTGAAGCCGGATACAAATATTATAAAACTCCCTAATATTTCTGCTTCAATCCCTCAATTGACATCCACTATCGCAGAATTGCAGAAGGCAGGATTTGCCCTGCCAAATTATCCGGGGGAGCCGACAAATGAAGAAGAGAAAAAAATTAAATCATTATACGCTAAAGTATTGGGCTCGGCTGTAAATCCGGTGCTGAGAGAAGGAAATTCGGATCGAAGAGCGCCAAAAGCGGTGAAAAATTACGCCAAGGTAAATCCGCACACTATGGGGGCTTGGTCCTCTGACTCTAAAACCGAAGTGAAGTCTATGTCGGATGGAGATTTTTATGAAACAGAAACTTCTACGACATTAGAAAAAGAAACAGATTTTAAAATTGAATTTGTAGATGCAGAGGGAAATATAAGCGAGTTGAAAACTTTTGCCCCTTTAGAGAAAGGGGAGGTACTGGATAGTTCGGTAATGAGTATGGCCAAACTCAAAGATTTTGTAGCCCGGACTGTTCAGGAAGCAAAAAATGCCGGAGTGTTGTTGTCTGCACACCTTAAAGCGACGATGATGAAAGTCTCTGATCCTATTATTTTTGGAGCAATTGTCAAAGTATATTTTAAAGATGTGTTTGAGAAATATGCAAGTACATTTAAGAATCTGGACATCAGTGAAAACAATGGTTTAGGAGAAATATATGCTAAAATTAAAGGACATGAGGCTGAAGAAGAAATAAAGGAAGCCATTGCGAAAGCGATAGAAGAAGGTCCGGATTTGGCTATGGTTAATTCCGACCGTGGCATTACTAACTTACACGTCCCTTCAGATGTTATTATAGATGCTTCTATGCCGGCGATGATCCGTACTTCCGGTAAAATGTGGAATAAGGAGGGAAACCAGCAGGATACTTTTGCTATCATTCCGGACAGGTCTTATGCGGGAGTGTATAAAGCTGTGGTGGAAGACTGTAAAGCCAATGGAGCGTATGATCCGACGACTATGGGTTCGGTACCTAACGTAGGGCTGATGGCCAAAAAAGCCGAAGAATATGGTTCTCATGACAAGACTTTTCAAGCGGTAGCGGACGGGGTTATCCGTGCGATCGATAGTGGGGGGAATATTCTACTGCAGCAAGATGTAAAAGAAGGAGACATTTTCCGTATGTGCCAGACAAAAGATGCAGCTATACGTGATTGGGTGAAATTGGCAGTAACCCGTGCCCGCCAGAGCAATACGCCTGCTGTATTTTGGCTCGATGAAAACCGTGCACACGATAGTGAGATTATTAAGAAAGTGAATGAATACTTGAAAGACCACGATACAGACGGATTGGACATACGTATTATGAACCCTATTGAGGCGACAAAGTTTTCAGTAGAAAGAATACGAAAAGGTGAAGATACGATTTCGGTAACTGGGAATGTGCTGAGGGATTATTTGACAGATTTATTCCCGATTCTCGAACTGGGTACCTCAGCAAAAATGCTATCTATTGTTCCTTTAATGAAGGGAGGAGGATTGTTTGAAACGGGAGCCGGAGGTTCTGCACCTAAGCATGTTGAGCAGTTTGTAGAAGAGGGGTATTTAAGATGGGATTCCCTGGGAGAGTTTTTGGCTATAGGAGCTTCTTTAGAGCATTTAGCGCATTCTCAGGATAACCCTAAAGCTCAGGTGCTTTCTACAGCTTTAGATACAGCTACACAGCAGTTTTTGCAAAATAACAAATCCCCGGCGCGTCGTTTAGGCCAAATAGATAATAGGGGATCCCATTTTTATTTGGCGAAATATTGGGCAGAAGCTTTAGCGGCACAAAAAGAGGATAAAGAACTGGCTGAGAAATTTAAAGTTGTATCGGATGCCCTAAATAAAAATGAAGAGCAGATTAATACGGAATTAATTGGTGTCCAAAATAAAACACAGGATATAGGTGGGTACTATTATATGAATGATGAGCGCGCAAGTAAAGCTATGCGGCCGAGCCAAACATTGAATGGCATTATAGAAGCTATGTAGTGTCAAATTAGTTTTAACACATTCATATTTTTGTTTTATTAGAAATGGGACACATCTTAATCTTTGTGTCCCATTTTTATTTTTTTAATCTAACACTATATTTGCAGTTATGTTTCATCAATGGCGATGAGGAAGATTATTCACATAGACATGGATGCATTTTATGCATCGGTAGAGCAGCGGGATTTTCCGGAGTATAGAGGGATCCCCATTGCTGTAGGAGGTTCACCCGAAGGAAGGGGAGTGGTGACTACAGCGAGCTATGAAGCCCGCATATATGGTGTGAAATCTGCCATGTCTTCCCGCGAAGCTTTGCAATTGTGTTCACACCTTACCTTTGTACCCCCTCGTTTTGATGTTTACCGCGCTGTTTCTCAAGAGATACGTGAGATTTTCCGACGCTATACGGATTTAATTGAACCTCTTTCACTAGATGAGGCCTTTCTTGACGTCACTACTGATAAAAAGAACATAGGGTACGCCCTGGAAATAGCTGAAAAAATCCGAATGGCTATCCGACAAGAACTGAAACTGACAGCATCCGCCGGTGTGTCGGTAAATAAATTTTTAGCAAAAATAGCCTCAGATATGGATAAGCCTGATGGACTTACTTTTATAGGACCTTCTAAAATTACGGCGTTTATGGAAGAACTTCCTATAGAAAAGTTTTTTGGGGTGGGCAAAGTAACGGCGCAAAAGATGCGCAGTATAGGGATTTTCAAGGGAAAAGATCTGAAAAAATACAGAGTAGATGAATTGGTGTCCAAGTTCGGTAAATCGGGAAGGTTCTTTTACGATATAGTACGTGGAATTGATGATCGCCCTGTCCGGGTAAACAGGCCGAATAAGTCAATCGGCGTGGAAGATACTTTTTCGAAAGATATAGAAAATGTGGACATTCTTAAGCAGGAGTTAAAAAAACTCTGTATAAAGGTAGAACGTCGATTATTGGCCAAGCAGCAAAAGGGGAGAACTGTAACACTTAAAATAAAGTTCTCTGATTTTTCTGTTATTACGCGTAGCCAAACCCATGAACAATATTTATATAAAGCAGAAGATATACTATCAGTGGTTACTTTTTTACTTCGTCGGGAAGGTGAACTTCGACAAAAAGTGCGCTTATTGGGCGTTACTGTGTCTAATTTTTATGATGCAGAGTTTGACAGGCAATTGAAGCTATTCACTTATTAACTTTTGATTCTATTTATTTCAGTTTATGCATTACGTTTTATTAAGTGTTATTTGCAGCGTTTCCGTTTCGGTATTGATTAAATATGCCCGTCAAAAAAATATAAACAATCTGCAAATGTTTGTCTGGAATTATCCTTGTGCGATTTTTCTTTCTTATTTTTTGCTGTCGCCCCATATTTCAGACATCTCTATACATAAGCTCCCGGTTTTTTTATTGCTGTCTTTGGCATTTTTGCTGTTTGCCTTATTTATCGTCATTATTCATTCTATCCGGACTACGGGTATTGCCAAGACAGAAGTAGCCCAACGTTTATCTTTGTTCATTCCTTTGCTGGCGGCTTATTTTATTTTTGGAGAAAGATTAGGAATCGAAAAAATAAGCGGAGTGATTTTGGGGTTTATGGCGATATTTCTCTGTTTATATCAAAATAAAAAGGCAGAAGTCAAATCGGATGAATCGAAAATTTTATACCCTGTTATCGTATTTATAGGGATGGGTATTATAGATGTATTATTCAAAAAAATAGCCCAAATAGACGCTTTGCCCTATAGTAGCCTGTTGTTTATATTGTTTGTATTTGCTTTCTTTTTTGCTTTCTTATATCTCCTGTATTTATTGTTTATCAAAAGGGAAAGTTTGGATAAGCCGGCTATTGCCTGGGGAATTGCTATGGGAGCTCTCAATTTTGGAAATATTTTGTTTTATTTAAAAGCCCATCAGTACCTGCCTGAAAATCCCTCTATTGTGTTTACAGCAATGAATATCGGCGTCATTATCGTGGGAGCATTAGTAGGTGTATTTCTTTTTCATGAACAACTGAACAAACTTAATAAAATTGGGATATTATTGGCTATATTATCGGTCATTGTAATAGCGTATGCATGAGTTTAGAAAGTGATAAATACAAAACGATAACCAAAACATCAGAAGGGATTTTTAGAGATAAGGGAAGTAAGTTTATTGCTTATGCTTATCCTATTTCACAAGAAGAGGAATGGAAATCTGTATTAGAGCAGGTAAAAGGCCTACATCCTAAAGCCCGACATCATTGCTGGGCATACCGTGTGAATCCTCAAGATGATCTATTTCGTTTCAATGATGATGGTGAACCTTCGGGTACCGCAGGAAGGCCTATTTTTAATTGTTTGAAATCTTATGATCTGACAAACTTAATACTCGTCGTCGTAAGGTACTTTGGGGGGACACTTTTGGGGGTGCCAGGGTTGATAAATGCTTATAAGAACGCTTCTATAGCGTGCCTTGAAAATGCAGAAATTGTTGTGAAAACTATCAGTAGCCAGTTTGTTTTAAAATTTGATTACCCCCAGATGAATGATGTCATGCGCTTAGTAAAGCAAAACAACTGGGAGGTAGTCAAACAGGATTTTGCATTGGATTGTGCCTTAACTTTAGAAATACGGAAAAACGATATTCCGAAGCTTTCAGAACTTGTTGAAAATATGAAAGGGGTAGAGATCCAAAATATAAAGTAGAATCCTTCGAATTGAGTTAAGGAAGCCTTCGTCCGCTCTCATTACCTATTATTTTTAATCATTCAATCCTTTCCGGGTAGAATCAAATTTTAAAAAGATAAATAGAAGGATGGTAAAACTCCAAAGAGCAGATCCTCCATAACTAATAAAAGGCAAGGGGATACCGATTACCGGGACAATTCCTATTGTCATGCCTATATTAATAAAAAAATGAAAGAACAGAATGGAAAATACTCCATATCCATATATACGGGCAAATGCTATTCTCTGTCTTTCTGCGAGGTGTATTAATCTCAGCAATAGAGTAATATATAGAGCGATGAGGATAACACTCCCTATGAACCCCCATTCTTCTCCTATTGTACAAAATATAAAGTCCGTACTTTGTTCGGGTACAAATTTGAATTTGGTTTGGGTTCCCTGTAGATAGCCTTTGCCAAATAACTGCCCAGATCCTATGGCGATTTTTGATTGGTTGAGGTTGTATCCTTCTCCTTGGGGATCGTCTATTTTGCCTAAAAGGACATCAATCCTGTTACGTTGATGGGACTGTAATAATTCGTCGTATGCAAAATCGACTGAAAGCACATACAAAGCAGAAACCACAAAGATGGTGATAAGCTGGATGATATTCCGCTTACGTTTTTGACCAAAAGAAAAAATCAGTCCGCCGATAAGGGCTAGAATTCCGATCAGTACCCATTGATTAATCAACAGTGCTAAAATAAATAACACGATAGCTAAGCCTCCAAAAGCCAGAAGGGGGGTGCCTACATAGCCTTCACGGTATAAAACAAATATCAAAGCAGAATAAGTAAGAGCGGAACCGGCATCGGGCTGTAGCATGATGAGTGCCACTGGAAATAGAATAATCGCCGATGCAATAATGAGTTTCCGCAGAGCGGGCGCACTGCGGTTAGACTGTTCGCTCATATAATAAGCCAAGAGAAGACAGGTTGCAAACTTAGAAAACTCTGCTGGTTGTAAACGAAAGGAACCCAATGGAATCCATGCCTGATTTCCGCCTACGCTTCTACCGACTACTAAGACCAGAATAAGTAAAAGAGTAGTGATTAAATAAGCAAAAGGTGATACAGAAATAAAAAAACGGGCATCAATAATGAGGATAAAAATACCGAGGACAGCAGCTGATAATATATAAACAGCTTGTTTTCCATAATTCGTGTGTATATTAAATAAACTTGGATGTGCGGGATCATATACAGCAGCACGGATATTGAACCAACCTATGATGCACAGGGTGAACCATATGCTTATTGTCAGCCAATCTAAATTATTTAAAAACCTATTCTTCCTGCGATTGTTCATTTTTCCCTACGGCTAAATTGTGATAAGCTAACCTGTGTTTATTTTTTCGACTATTATTCTTTTTATTTGGATTTGGCTTCTGTGCGATACTATTAGTATCATCCTCCTTTTTATTTTCGGGAAGTAAATCCGCCTCATAGATTCTGTCTTGTATATATTGAGGCAATGAGACTGTATCTGTTAGATATTTTTCCATAATCATACTGCCTATTGGAGCCGCCCAGACTCCTCCATATCCGGCATTTTCAACAAATACTGCGATGGCAATTTTAGGGTTTTCTTTGGGCGCAAAGCCAATAAACACAGCATGGTTTTCTCCATGCGGGTTTTGTGAAGTTCCTGTTTTACCCGTCATCTCAAGGCCAGCTATCCGGATTGCATTTGCAGTACCTCCCGGTTCATTGACAGCTTTATACATGCCTTCTATGACGGGTTCATAGTATTTGGCGGCAACTCCGGCATTGATTTTTTCTGTGTATTCAGATTTAACTTTTCTTTTATTACCAATTCCTTTTACTAAATGGGGACGATAGTAAAACCCACGGTTAGCAATAATAGCGGAGAAATTAGCCATCTGTAAGGGGGTGATTCCTAATTCACCCTGACCAATGGATAATGATATATTAAAGCTGGAGCTCCATTTATTATTACCGTACAGTTTTGTATAATAATCTGAAGAAGGTATAAATCCCGCCATTTCGCCTGGCAAATCAATTCCTAATTTTTTACCGAGACCAAATTTATGTAAGCTTTCTTTCCAAAGATCATACGCTTTGTGTCCCGGCATTTGACGGGAATCTATCATTCTGTGATAAATATGTCCGTAATAAGTATTGCAGGAAGTTTTGATAGATTGGATCAAGTCAATACTTCCATGGACATGAGTACACCTCATGATGGCTCTTCCTCCTCTGCCATACCGATACCCTCCTCCACAGGAAAAACGGGTGTCGGCTTCTATAACGCCGGCTTCTTGTGCGGTCAGTGCTGAGATGACCTTGAAAATAGATCCGGGTGGGTAGGACGCCTGAATAGGCCGGATAAACATGGGATTGAACGGATTTTCTAAGAGCTTTGCATAATTGTTACCTCTTTCTCTGCCTACCATTAAATTGGGATCATAGCCCGGGCTGCTTACCATGGTTAGAACCTCTCCGCTCGAAGGTTCTATAGCCACTATAGAACCCATTTTATTTTCTAAGAGAGTTTCGGAAAATTTTTGTAAATCTTTATCCAAAGAGGATATCAGTTCATCTCCTGAAAGAGCAAGTGTGTCAAATTTCCCGTCCATAAAGCTGCCTTTAGGACGATTTAAAGCATCGACCATGATGTTTTGGACACCCCGGTTTCCTCTGAGCATTTCTTCATAAGAACGTTCTATACCCGTAGCCCCTATATAATCGCCGGCCCGGTAAAAATTATTCGATCTTTCTATGTCCTTTTGGTTTACTTCCTGAATATACCCTAAAAGTTGAGCCGCAATACTGTCCGGATAATTACGCACAGTCCGGTTCTGCACATAAAATCCCCTGAACTTATACAGATGTTCTTGTAATTTTGCATAATTCTCCGCAGACAATTGTTTTTCAAATATAGAAGCTTGGTAAGGAGAGTAGTTCCGGGCTTTGTCCATTCGTTTTTCAAACCCTTCGTTGTCTATTCCAATGAGTTCAGTAAATAAAGCTGTATCAATATTTTCAACTTCCCGGGGAGTGACAAGAATATCGTAAACAGGTTCATTCTGAACCAGTACTTTACCGTTCCGATCTAATATTATTCCCCTTGCTGGGTATACAACCACCTTTCTGAGGACGTTATTGTTAGCCGACAAAATATAGGAGTCATCTATGATCTGGATATAAAACAACTTCCCCACCATTAATAGGGTCGCACAGATGAGTACTCCTTGGATAATATATTTTCTCGCAAAAAAATTATTCATTTGCTAATATTACGACTGGTTTTCTTTTGAAAACCTATTCAAGTATTCGAGATTTCTTTTTATAGAAAAACAAACTTATCAAAAGTATCAATGAAAAAGTAAAAATACTACTCATCAAAGTACTTAACAAAGTAATACTTATATTTTGGAAAGAAAATACTTCTAAAAAAAACAAGAATAAATGATGAATGAATACTCCTAAAAATGCATAAGAAGCAAACCATTTAAATCCCATGACACTTAATGTAGGAGTGATAAAAGACTTGTCGAACTTCCGATCTAAAGTAATGTTGTGAAAGAAAATACGAAAAGCACAAAGTACAATGCAAGCAGCAGCATGAATTCCTAATGTGTCGTAGAAGATGTCTATCGTTATTCCGGTTATTAAGCCAATAAGATACAGTGGAAAATTTGAAATGCCGATGGGTAAGAGCAAAAGAAAGAGGACATAGGGGAAAGGTGCCGCTAAATTGTAATAACCGATGTTTTTAAAAAAGAATACTTGCAATACTATAAAAACAGGATAGCGAAGAATATTGTTAATTATTATTTTTCCCATTTGACTCTTCTAATTCTTCAAGTTCTTTTTTTTCTGCTCCTAATACATCATCTACTACATAGACATGTTGTAAGCTCGAAAAATTTGTCGTTAATAATATACGTATATTTTTAAAACTATCTCCTGAAATTATTTCTGTTTCGACTACTTCCCCAACTTCTATTCCTTCCGGAAACAAAGAATACCCTGAAGTAAAGATTTTATTTCCTTTTTTGACTTTTATATGGTTCGGGATATCTTGAACCATTGCAAAACGAGAATCCGTATTATCGCCCCATACTAATGAGGCAAATATATCTAAGCTATCCAGTGTTACCGAAACTTTTGTTTCGGTATGAAGCAAAGATTGTACAGTACTGAAATGCGGAGATACATTCAAAACTATTCCTACTACCCCTTTGGAAGTAATGACTCCCATCCCTGATTTTATTCCATCTTTAGCTCCTTTATTTAAAGTTATATAGTTGTTTTTCTGATGAATACTGTTGTTAATCACTTTAGCGGGAGTAAAACGATACCGTTCAATATCTACTGAATCTTTTATCTTTACAGAATCTAAATATGCTTTTTGAGCATATCCATACAAATTAGATCGCAGTTGCGCATTCTCCTCACTCAATTCCCGGTTTTGTTTTTCGAGTGATAAATACTCTTTCCAAGAATCTATTTCTTGATAAAAAGATCCGATCACTTTGTTAGAAGAAGATAGATAGTGGCTTTTTTGAAAAGCGTTGTTTTGGATGGTTAAGATAAGAGCAAAAACGAAAAAAAGTATAAACCAAAAAAAAGCATTATAACGGACAAAAAATAACCAAAGGTTTTTCATTATGTCTACTTTTTCTTTTTATACTTTCTCTTTATTATATTTTTATAGAATATGAATCAATTTTCAAAACGCTTTTTTATATTTATTGCATCAAAAACTTAAATCTCCCTATATTTTTCAAAGAAATCCCTGTGCCTCGTGCTACAGCTCTCAGAGGATCTTCAGCGATATGTACGGGGAGTTTTGTTTTTGCGTGAATTCTTTTTTCTAAACCGCGTAGCAAAGCTCCTCCTCCGGTTAGATATATCCCTGTTTGGTAAATGTCTGCTGATAGTTCAGGAGGTGTGATTTCTAAAGCTTTTAATATAGATTCTTCTATTTTTGAAATAGATTTATCTAAACAGTGTGCAATTTCAGTATACGATACTGTGATCTGCTTCGGAATTCCGGTCATCAGATCCCGTCCTTTTACCGCAAAATCTTCCGGTGGATCTTGTAATTCGGGTAAAGAAGAGCCTACTTCAATTTTTATGTTCTCTGCGGTTCTATCCCCGATCATGATATTGTGCTGACGGCGTATATATTGAATAATATCGGAATCAAAATTATCTCCTCCCACTCTTATGGACTGATCGCATACTATACCTGAAAGCGCTATGACAGCTATTTCTGTCGTACCCCCGCCAATATCAATAATCATATTTCCTACCGGCTCTTCTACATCTATCCCAATACCTACAGCTGCGGCCATGGGTTCATGGATAAGGTGAACTTCTTTTGCACCGGCTATTTCTGCGGAATCCCGGACAGCGCGTTTTTCGACTTCTGTGATGCCTGAAGGCACACAAACCACCATTCTTAGGGATGGGAAAAACCATCCTTTTCCCTTGTTGATAAGCCTTATCATACCTCTTATCAAATACTCGGCAGCTGTAAAATCAGCGATTACACCATCTTTTAGAGGTCGCACAGTCTTGATGTTCCCATGCGTTTTACCTTCCATCTGCATGGCTTCACGACCTATGGCGAGCACTTTGTTTGTCGTCCGATCAAAAGCTACAATGGAAGGTTCATCGACTACCACCTTG
>JAJYRG010000065.1 GCA_021794195.1 Bacteroidota bacterium | reverse complement strand
GACAGAGAGACGTGCGTCATCGAAGATGAATGGTTTATCAAAGATTCTACTCCTCCTAACGATTCTGCTAAGGTAAATATTTTCAGCTTCTCTATTTTACGAAACACTGTCTCTTTATCGGCATCCTTGAGCAGTAAAGAAACCATACCTCCAAAGTCTCTCATTTGTTGCTTAGCCACCGTATGATTTTCATGACTTTCCAATCCTGGCCAAAAAACTTTTTCTACCGCTGGGTGTCCATCTAAAAATCCGGCTATTTCCTGGGCATTCCGGCAATGAGCCTGCATACGCAAAGGTAGCGTTTTTATTCCTCTTAAAGCCAAGAACACATCCTGTGGCCCCGGAATTCCTCCACTTGCATTCCTATAAAACTTTAGATCTTCATACAGATCTTCATCCTGCACAACCAAAGCTCCCATTATCACATCCGAGTGCCCACCAATGAACTTGGTGACAGAATGCATAACCAAGTCTGCTCCCAACTCTAAAGGATTTTGCAAATAAGGCGAGGCAAAAGTATTATCTACCCCCAGCTTTGTCCCTTTTTGTCGGGCTAGCTTAGCGATACCAGCGATATCGGATATTTTTAATAAAGGATTGGTAGGAGATTCCAACCATATCCATCGTGTATTTTCATTTATAACTGCCGTTATTTCTTCCAGTTTTGAAAAATCTACATAATGAAACCGAATTCCGTTTCTTTTATAAACCTCTTCAAATAACTTACGCGTTCCACCATATAAATCCGTGCTGCTTACCACCTCATCACCGGGCTTTAATGTACGCATCACGGTATCAATAGCTGCCATTCCGCTTGAAAAAGCCAAACCATATTTTCCTTTTTCCAAAACCGCTATACAGTCTTCAAAGGCCGTACGCGTAGGATTGGTCATTCGGGAGTAATTATATTGACCATAATTTCCCGGCGACTCTTGCTCATAAGTCGATGTTTGGTATATAGGTGTAATCACTGCTCCACTATACGGATCGGGCGATTGCCCGGCGTGAATAGCATGTGTCGCAAATTTATATTTCATCACTCTTTTTTTATTTAATACGCTCTGGCAAACAACACCCGTTGTGTAGACGGTCTTCCGCTATAAACACAATTTCCTTCCTCTTTTTCGGCATCCAAAGGAATACAGCGGATAGTAGCCTTTGTCTCTTCTTTTATTTTAAGCTCAGTCTCTTCTGTGCCGTCCCAATGGCAAGAAATAAAGCCAGTTTTATTTTCCAAAACCTCCTTAAATTCTTGGTAGGAGTTTACTTCCGTAATGTGCGCATCTCTGAAATCCCGGGCTTTGGTGTAGATATTTTCTTGAATGGTATCCAAAAGATTTTCAACATGCTCGGTCAGGCCTTCCTGAGAAATACTTTCTTTTGTTTGTCTATCTCTTCGCGCTAATTCTACTGTACCATTTTTTAAATCCCTCGCTCCTACGGTCAGCCTAAGCGGCACACCTTTCATTTCCCATTCTGCAAATTTAAAACCGGGCCTATGTGTATCTCTATCGTCATATTTAAAACGTATATTTTTCTTCTTAAAACTTTCTGTCAAAGCATTTACATATTCATCTACTTGTGATTTTTCTTCTTCAGAGCGATAAATAGGCACAATAACCACTTGGATAGGTGCCAATTTTGGAGGCAGGACCAAGCCGGCATCATCCGAATGAGCCATTATCAAAGCACCCATCAACCGGGTTGAAACGCCCCATGAGCTTGCCCAGACATATTCCTGTTTCCCTTCTCTCGTAGTAAATTTCACATCAAAAGCTTTTGCAAAATTCTGACCCAGGAAATGTGAAGTACCGGCCTGCAAAGCTTTTCCATCTTGCATTAAAGCTTCAATGCAGTAAGTGTCTAATGCACCGGCGAATTTTTCACTCTCTGTTTTTAATCCTTTTACGACAGGTACTCCCAGAATATTTTCTGTAAAATCAGCATATATATCTAAGATTAATTTTGTTTCTTCTACTGCCTCTTCTTTTGTCGCATGAGCAGTATGCCCCTCTTGCCATAAAAACTCAGCTGTTCTCAAAAACAAACGGGTACGCATTTCCCAACGTACTACATTCGCCCATTGATTGACCTTAATAGGCAAATCCCGGTAAGACTCTATCCAGCCCTTATACGTATTCCAAATAATAGTTTCTGAAGTCGGACGTACCACCAGTTCTTCTTCCAGCTTTGCATTTTCATCCACTACGATGTTTCCGTCTTCATCATTTGTCAAACGGTAATGGGTAACTACTGCACATTCCTTAGCAAAACCCTCTACATGGGAAGCTTCTTTCGAAAAGAAAGACTTGGGAATAAAGAGCGGAAAATAAGCGTTAGAATGTCCTGTTTCTTTAAATCGCGCATCCAAATCGGCTTGCATTCTTTCCCAAATTGCATACCCGTAAGGTTTTATGACCATTGAACCTCTAACCGCTGAATATTCTGCTAGATCTGCTTTAATGACCAAATCATTATACCATTGAGAATAATCCTCATTCCTGCTTGTTATTCCTTTACTCATTTTTATACACCTGTAATATTATTGTTATAAACCTTATCTTTAGCCTGTTAAACCTTTAGTTTTCTCAGAAATCTCAAGGCTAAATTTGTATTTTTGTATATAGATTAAACCATTGGGTAAAATCATGGTCAAATATAGTAAAAGACAAGGATTATAAAGGAGAATTGTATTAAAATGAAGGGTATCATGAAAAAATATAAATTATTACTGGGCAGTAGCACGCTTGCTTTACTGTTTGTGATGTCGGGGTGCTCCACCAGCAGGCAAATGGCTCAGAAAGACGACGTATATAATACGCAGTCAGAAGCCCGACAGGTGTATCAAAGTCCTGATTACTATTATACAGATGAGGAAGTCCAGGAGGATGAATATTACGCCGAGGAACAATACAGCGATGAGGGTTACTATGCAGATGAGTATTCTGATGAAGAGTACTATGCTGACGATGGCTACGGTTATGAAGAATTAGAATATGCCAACCGGATAAACAGATTTTATTATTCCAGCCCGGGAGCCACGTATTATGATCCATGGTTTGATCCGTGGTATGGGTACAGTGGTTTTGGTTTAGGGTGGTCCAGTTGGGGATGGGGCAGCCGTTGGTCAATTAACTTTGGTTTTGGTTATAACCCGTGGCATTATGGATATGCCGGTATGTATTCCCCCTATTACGGTGGGCTTTGGGGATATAACAGTTATTACAGCCGTTGGGGACATCCTTATTATGGGTATGGATATGGCGTCCCTTATTATAGCTATCCGAGAGTCGTGAGAAACACACCGCGCACGAATATACGGAACACGCAAAATACACGGAGCACACGAAATGGAACGAATGTCGTAAACCGCGATGCAAATGGTAGAATTACTTCTGTAAGACGTAATGGAGAAAGAGCCTCCGCTACAAGAGGCACAAGAACTGCTACTCGTGGAACAGAGAGAAACTCGGTGAGAAGAACAAATCCAAATACTTCACGTAATACCGCCGAAAGAGGAAATAGAACCTCAACTTCACGTAGAACAAATGATGCGGGGACAAGAGTGAGAGGAAATCAGGGTACCGCAGCGGAAAGAAGTAGAGGTACACAGTCAAATACGCGGACAAGAAGACAGGCTCCTGCTAACAGAACAGGTACGCAGAGGCCTACACAACGCCCGGCACCGACTACCCGCCAAGCTCCGCCCAGACAGTCGCGTCCGGCAACACGCGCTACTCCTCCACCTTCACGCGGATCAATCAGTAGAGGATCTACAGGAGGGGCCTCAAGAGGAGGTGGAGCAGCCCGTTCAGGCGGAAGAACAAGATAAAATGGATAAGAATTAAAATATAGAGAGTGTCTGAAAGATAATTAAACTGCATGTTAAAAGGTTAATTTCAGACACTTTTTATTTAAAATAAATGATGAATAAAATATGCAAATAAAATCCTTACTTCTTAGTTTAGTGAGTACTTTTTTCATTTCTACTTTAGCTTGGGCTCAATACGCAGATGACGCTGTGTTGTTTTCCCAAGATTACACTAATGGAACAGCACGGTTTAAAGCTATGGGTAATGCCCAAACAGCCTTAGGAGGAGATTTGAGTGCTATCTCCGGAAACCCGGCTGGACTCGGCTTCTATAGCCAATCAGATATAGGAATCAGCTTGGACTATATGAATCACCTTAATAAAACAGGCTTCATGGGCAATAATAACTCTGTTTCTGCAGGCAGATTTGCCGTATCTCAAGTGGGTGTCGTGTTTCATCTACCTAATCATCGTCTCGATGCTGCAAATTTAAGCGAAGGCTGGCTAAACTTTAATATAGGGATACAATACGATAGGCATAATGATTATTTAAGGCAACAGCGGTACAGCGGCATAAATCCAAACAACTCTATTGTAAACAACTATGTCGATCAAATGTACCTCAACCCCTCCAGCCAATTTGCAGATGATATTTACGGTATGTATCTTGCTGAAGAACTTGAAGGTAATCCCAATGATTTTTTCCCAGTCGTAAGAGAAAATGCAGATAAGACACAAAATGGAGACTTGGACAGAGCCGGGAATAAATCCAGGATCAATTTAGCATTTGGCGCCAACTACAGTAATAAAATATACATAGGCGGATCCTTAGGTTTAACAACAGTTAAATATAGAAAATATGATTATTTCGATGAGTTAAATGGAATGACGAAATCCATAGACGAAATCAAATCTTATAATCCGGATTCTCCACTAGCTGATCCCAGTGCACCGGAGTTCGATTTTGTAGAAGCTTCCTATGATTTATATGACGACTTCGAGCAAGATGTAGAAGGCTCAGGAATAGACATGACTTTAGGCTTATTATACAAGCCTACACCTGATCTAAATCTCGGTTTTACCTTCACCTCTCCTACCTGGATGACGATTCAAGAAGATGGCTACGATGGAAGAGAAGTTCATTATTATGATTCTGCCGACGACACAGAGCCTTTCGAGTCTTTTGAAGGATATGGAGATGAGTTTTCATATGAGTACAACATTATCACACCTTTGAAATTGGCAGCTGGAGTAAGTAAATTATTTAATTCCGGACTTATTTCTGCAGATATTGAATTTGTGGATTATTCAAAAACTAAATTTAAAACTCTGTCTGAACAAAGAGACACACAACTGGAAGATGATAACAATAACGACATCAAAAGCCTCTATAAAAGCGCAGTTAACTTGCGTGTAGGCGGTGAATATAAATTTGATCCTGTATTCAGCGGCAGAGCAGGTTTTAATTATTATGGAAACCCCTATAAAAATGCTGATCAAGATCATTTTTTAATCAGTGCAGGTTTAGGTGCAAAACTAAATAGTTCTCTGTATTTGGATTTAGCCGTGACACATACCCTTTATAACTACAGTTTGAATGCTTACACTTTAGACGAAGAGCATTGGGATAGCCCGTCGCCGATCATAAATGTGGACAATAACCGGACAAATGTTATATTAACTTTGGGAGCAAAATTTTAAAAACGATAATTCCATTTAAAACATAGGGAACTTATAACAATCTTCTTTTTTATCCGAACCGCTTCATTTTCTCCAGTACAGGGTGACCTCTACACAATTGCGTGTCATTTATTTATCATTAAAAGCGGAAGAGGTTAAACCAAATAATAACCAGCGGCTCTAAGTAAATGTAGTATAGTATAAATAAAAAAGGAATCTGTTATGCGCGCATATATTGTATATTTTATTTTGTTGCTCTTGGGAGGGAATGTAGCCAAGAGCCAAACTCAAGAGATGCATTTCGATGTGCTTCATCTTACTAAAAAAGAGAAAAAAACATTCCATTCCCGCAGAGATTCAAGTATTTCTTTAGAAATAGATACCTTGATCATGGAAGATAAATCATCGTTGCGTTTTTTTGGAAAAAAAGACGTTAAGATCAAAGCTAAACATGCCATTATTGGTAATAAAGTTTACATAACAGGAACTGGCAAAGAAAATAATGCGTCCAATTTTAATATAGATATAGGGTTTGAAAAATTAGGTTCTTTGTCTGTTCTCGCAAACGGTCAAGATGCTCTAAACGGCACTAAGACCTTTTCTAATGGAGATGGCGGTAAAGTTCTCCTTACTTACAATCCGGACAAAATCATTCCACAGTCTAATAATAAAAAGGAAAAACATTATTTATTCGTGGATGTAAGTCCTGGAGGTTTGCATGTAACCCCATCTTCTGAAGTAGGGCAACTATACGATCGTATTGCTCAAGCACCTTCGGGCCTGAGAGGATTGCCCCAGGGTCAGGTATATTCAGGTTCGCCTGGAAAAGAAGGAAAAGTGGAAATAAAAGCTAAAGAGTAGAATTTATCTTTTCAACTCCCAGTTGTAAATCAAACGACTGACATAACTATAACGCTTCAGGCCTTCAGGTTGGTTATTGCCCAACAAATAAAAATTGTAAAAGAAAGAACTGATCTGGCTGTAAAAACCACTGTACTTTTCCCAGTAGGACTGCTCTTCTTGAATATCTTTTTTTACAGCAGTACTAAACAGATTACTCAAGACTTTATACCTTTCATAATCAATTCCGAACATATCCCTCAACATATATTGGCTAATACTTAAATAAGCTGCATAACGATACCAAGGATCGGACATATCTTTAAGATATAAAAAAGCTAAAAAGTTACATTCATCTTCAAACCCCACACCCATTTTGTGAGAGAGTTCATGAGCAACAGTAAAGGGATATGTCATTAAAGGCATTTTTTGATTAACATGTGCCTCATGGGTATAAGGATTGAAATAACCACTAACCAATGTGTAGGAAATTAATTCTGAATAAACGGGATATTTAATCGCCAGAGGAGCTCTGCTAAGATAATCAGTCCATCGTTTATCATTTTGTATAAAAGATGTTACTTCTTCATTAGCAATAGTTCTGTCCCACCGTTCCATATCGATTTCATTCCGCAGTGAGTTTGTCTTATCGATATATCCTTTGATGATTTCCTCATAATAGTTTTCCTCTATTTCTTTGCTTTCCACTCCTAAATATTCAGCAAATGGGGTGCGGTAATAATTTATTCCCCAACTTACATCAAAGTACACCCAAAGAGATAACACACATATATATAGCCTGATAAATGTATGGGAGATCTTTAACTTATTTTTCTTAGCAAGAGCTTTAATAAGTTGTATCAACAGAAAAACAAATACAATTATGACAAGGATATAAAAAATATCTCCAAAACTGAAGGGAAAATTATTCCATATCCATCCTTTCACAATAGCTATATAGAGATAAATTTTTCGGCTATACACCTCTTCTACCCAAGCACCACCGAAATGCTTAAATAATTGAATGACTACACATAATAAGGATATTCCAAAAGCTGTTGTTTTTAATGATTTTTGCATACCCCTTTTCTTTTGGAGTTATGAAATTTCATTTTCGAAATAGAGTTTGTAGTACTGTAGACCTTTTTCTTCGTCAAAGCCTTTTTCTATATACTCCCGTTTTCCGTGGATATAAACATGAAAGTTTTTATCTAATTTAAGTACACTTTTATACGTAGCCTGCATCTTCTTTACTGCCGGTCTGGCAATTTCAAAGCCATCAGATATAGGCATATCGAATTCCTCTTCAAAGTTCTTTTTATAATCAGAAAAAATATTTTTCGCTTCTTCATTGGCAATCACATTCTCAGAAAAAGAATCTTCATCGAACACCTCATTATTTTTAAAATAATCCATAGAACGATTTAACAAATCTATCTTATCAGCGGGTTCCATTTCAAAATGCTGTTCTACCTCTTCATCTACAAATTTTTTATACACTTTCATAAAGTTTCCTGTCTGCTGATAGGTATCATTAACAAGCTTCACCTGCAGAAAGGCGTCTTTCCAAAACGCTGCTTCTTGTTTATTTGTTTGGTCCACAGCCAACACAATATATCCATTTTCAGATTCAGTATTTAAGATGAGTACACCTTTATCCAGTTTATTGATATTGATGGCTTCTTCTTCGTAATCTATCGCAAAATCTTCTCCCTGAGGATATACTTTAAGATAAGTTTCTTTATTCTCGGATTTAAAAATTCCGATCGCCTCATATTCCATACCTTGATAACTTACCTGACGGATATTCGTAACATATAATTCTCCCGATTTAATATTCGGATGGGCAGTTACTTCGTATAGATGTTTAGCGATATGCTCCGAAAAAACATGGAATTCCAACTCATCATCAAAAAACTGATGGATAAAATACCAGAGTTCATTGAGGTTTAATTCCCCGTTGGGATGAAAAAACCGGTATTGCTCTTCCACTTTTGTAAATGGTTTCAAAAAATATTGCAAAAGCAGATCCGGCAACACCGAATCCTCTTCGAAAGCCAAGGGCTTATTAGATAAGCTGTAATACTCATCCCGTTGTTTATTTCCTACCCGATGAATAGAAATGTCTTCAAATATAGCGTCATTATAATTAATCATTTGTTTTACCTCTTAAAGATTAAAAATTTGGATAGCAGTTTTATAAGTTTGTGTATGTGCATTAACTATGTCCCGGATTTGCGTAGAATAGCCCCCTCCCATGCTTACCTGCACAGGCACTCCATGTACAAAACATGTTGTAAATATTATTTCATCTCTTTGACGGCATCCCTCCAAGCTCAAGGATAACTTCCCTAATTTATCCGTTTCCAAAACATCCACCCCTGCTTGAAAAAACACAAAATCAGGACGAAACTCCGTAAATACGTTTGATAATGCATGATCAAGAATTCGGAGATATTCCTCATCTCCCGTTTTATCTTCAAGCCCTATATCCCATGTAGAATTTCTTTTTTGAAAGGGGTAATTATTTTGGCAGTGTATGGATAGTGTAAATACATCTTTTCGATCCTGAAAAATATCGGCTGTTCCATCTCCCTGATGTACATCCAAGTCGATAATCAACACCCGCTTCGCCAAATTATTTTTCAACAAAAAAGCAGCTGCTACAGCTTGATCATTAAACATACAAAACCCGTCTCCATAATTGCGGCCGGCATGGTGTGTGCCTCCGGCAATATTAAATGAAACTCCATTTTCCAGGGCGAACAAACTACTTTGTACGGTACCGTCAGCAATATAGCGTTCTCTATCTATCAGTTGTTTGGACAAAGGGAATCCTATCCGACGGACCATTTTTGGATCAAGAGTAAGGTTAAAAAGGTGTTGCACATACCCGCTGTCGTGTACAGCTTCCAAAGTTTGTCTGTCGGCAAGCTTAGGTTCAAAAAAAGACATTTTGTCTACTATACCTGCATAAAGCAACTGTTCGCAAATCAACTCGTACTTCTCCATAGGGAACCTATGTTTTTCAGGTAAAGGGTGGATATACAGCGGATGAAATGCTATTCGTAACAAAGCTTAAAAATTTAACAACGAATATAAGCTTTTATTATGCGGCAGACCAAAAAAGTTTCTCTGATTTTGTCCTTTTTAATCTGTGAAAAATATCTTTCTGTTCGATTAGTTTCTGTTATTTTCCTTCTATATAAGGAACAGTCAACAAGGGTATTTTTCTACCCGAAGCCATAGCCCGGGTCTTGCTCTTGTGGATAATGGAATTTAAAAAACCATACCTGTAGGGGACCATCATCAATAAATCGGGTTTATACCTTTCTATTTCATTTTTTATTTCCCGAATCACAGGTGCATCCGAATCTCTGATCTCTACTATATAAGAAATATCGGAAAATTTATTTTCCAACATCTCCATCAAGTTCTTTTTATTGCTTTCCGGATGAGCTGTCCGTTTCACATAAAAAACTTTTGTTTCGGCGTGCAAAACCTGGGCGACAGTTTTTAAAACACGGAAATCAGTAGGGAAAAGACCTTTATGTGCATCACAGGCAAATAAGATTTTTTTTATTTTTTTATAGCTGACATTATGTGGCACGGCTAACACAGGTATATCTAATTTGCTGATCGCCGCGGTCGTCGTATTCCCTAATAAATCTTGATCGAAAGACTTATCAGCCATTCCCATTGCTATAAGGTTCACATGATGTTCTTGAATAGCTTTTTGTATTTCTTCATACAAATTACCCGTAGTCCAGACCGGAGTCACAGAAATATTATGTGTAGCAGATAATTTTTTAGCCTGTGCTTCAAGTTTAGCTTTGCTTAGATCCAAAGTTTCTTGGAAAGCTGTAGCAGATAACCGCGCATTTACTACATGCACAGAGGTGACATGACGGGTAAACAGGATAAGGTTCGCTCCTATTTCCGCACATGTATTTGCAGCGTAGGCCGCTGCATTATTTGCTTCGCGGCTAAGATCAGTGGCAGCTAAAATTGTAATCATATTAGTAAAAGCTTATAGGTTAATATACAAAATTTTCGTGTTATTTAAGATTTTTTCGAACAAAAAATCGGAAAAGAAACTGTCTTTCTTTTCCGATTTTACTCTCCTGATATAGAATCATGGAATTAAGCCCACTTCTTAATTTGATTCATACTCTGCTATATAATCCGGATTCATCTCAAAATCTGCATTGATTTCTTTATCGAAGTCTATTTTTTCTTTCGTACCGAAACGGTTTTGAATGCTGTCAAATATAGAGTAAACTACCGGCACAACAATTAAGGTTAAAAAAAGTGAAGAAAGCAATCCACCGATAATCACTATAGCCAGCCCCCGGTTCACTTCAGCTCCATCTCCGGTTCCAAAAGCGATAGGCACCATCCCAATTACCATGGCTACTGTTGTCATCATAATAGGGCGAAGCCTTGCATGGTTTGCAGCTATCAAAGCATCATGTGTATTGTCTCCTGCCTCTTTTCGAAGATTAGCAAAGTCCACCAATAAAATAGCGTTTTTACAAACCAGTCCTATCAGCATAATAATTCCTAAAATAGTAAATATATTTAAGCTGGTATTGGTTAACGCCATCAACAGAAGCGCTCCGATAAAAGAAAGCGGTACAGAAAAAATCACAATAAAAGGAGTCACAAAGCTATCATATAAAGCCACCATGACTAAGTAAACTAATATAATGGAAGCCAACAAGGCAATTCCCAAAGTTCCGAATCCTTCAGATTGGTTTTCCATATCACCATCCCAAACATAACTTACTCCCGGGCGAGCTTCTATTTGCGAAAATTCTTGCTCCCACTCTTCGGCGATCGAGCCCAAAGGCCGTCCCACTACCTGAGCTTCTACAGAAACAGCTGGGGATTTATCTCTTCGTTCTAATAAGGAGGGCCCTGAACTATATGTTACATCGGCAAATTGCGAAAGCAATACTTTTTCGCCCTGAGGATTTATAAACTGCAAGTTCCGTACATCCTCAATTCCCATACGTCCTGCTTCGGCAAAACGGATATTAATATCATATTCATATTCTCCGGCTCTGAACTTACCATCTGTATTTCCTGCAAAAGCTGTCTGCATGGTAGTTCCGACGGTGGAAAGATTAATCCCCAATTGGGCCATTTTTTCTCTATCCACCTCTACTTCTATTTCCGGGTTCCCCTCTTCTGTAGTCAACTCAATATTAGTGGCTCCCGAGATCTCTCTTAATTGATCGGCTGCCTGATTTGCAAAATCTAAGGCATCATCTAAATTAGTGCCGATTATCGTCAGTTTCAATGGAGCTTGTTCCGGCCCCATCATTCCCATGGGAACAGTTGTAACTTTGGCGCCCACTAGCTCTTCCTCCAATTCTCTTTTGAGTTTAGCTGCAAACACTTTCGTACTTTCGTTTGACTTAATATTATCCTTAAGGATAACATGGATCTCCGACATGTTTTTTGAGCCGGAAACTGATGCCATTCCCCCTTGGCTAGACTGTCCTACTGTCGTAATGAGTCTTTCGACATCATCACGCTGACTGATATACCGTTCAGCCTTCTGGGTCATGAAATTAGTCGTTTCGATAGAAGCGTCTTTTTCCATTTCTATCTGTACAAGAAACTCTCCTTTATCTGAACCCGGGAAAAACTCCCCCCCAATGTACCCCAGTCCTACTAAAGCGATAGAACCCACGAAAGCAACCAACACAACAGCTATAGACAAGACTTTATTAAGCCGGGAAGCCAAACACCATTTTAACAAATCAGATATCCAATGCGTAAAACGTGTCAACCCATTTTCAAATCCATGGATCATACGCCCTAAAACCCCTCTATTTGCGATCACTTCGATTCTACCAAAGCGGGAAAACAGCCAAGGCACTATAGTAAAAGAGACCAAAAGAGAAAGGCCTGTGGCAACAATAATAGTCATACAAAACTGAGTAAGAATATTAGCGGCCAAACCGGAAGACATAGCGATAGGGAAAAACACCACAATAATAACCGTAGTAATCGCCAATACGGTAAACCCTATTTCGGCAGCTCCGTCATAGGCGGCCCGAACTTTATTTTTACCCATTTCCATATGCCTGTGAATATTTTCAATAACCACAATGGCATCATCCACCAAAATCCCTACCACCAGAGAAAGCCCCAATAAGCTCATAAGGTTTAAGGTGTACCCCAATAAATAGAGGCCTATAAAAGTACCGATTAAAGACAGGGGAATTGCCGTCATAACAATTGCGGCATTACGTAAACTATGTAAAAAGAACAACATAATCAATCCCACAAGCACGACAGCTAATCCTAAGTCAAAAAGAACGCTGTTAGCTGCATTGAGTGTGTAATCCGTCGTATCGTTTGCTACATGCACTTTCAGCCCGTTTTCTGCATATGCCTCCTCTACAGATTCAATTGTACTTTGAATATCCTGAGATACAGCCACTGCATTCGCATCTGACTGTTTTAGTACTTGCATAAAAATAGTACTCTGCTGGTCTAACCGGGATATTTTTTCTACTTCTTTTTCGCTATCCTGTACATCTGCTATATCTTGTAGAAAAATATGAGAACCATCTGCTGTAGTGATCGGTAACCTGCGTAACTCTTCTATATCTTTAAATTTTCCAGCTAACCGGATGATGGTCTGATCATTACGGGTTTTCACATTTCCAGTAGGGAAATCCAGATTGGAAGACAAAATAACCTGTTGTACTTCCATCAAAGACAAGCCGTATCCTTCTAAACGATAAGGATCTATACTTATCTGGATCTCACGTTCCTGCCCTCCGATTAAATCTACCTGTGCTACTCCTTGAACTCTCGAAAACACAGGTTCAACTTGTTTATCCAACAAGTCATATAACTCGCTTTCCGATTGATCACTTGTGACACTTAAGGTCATTATCGGCATGTCGTCAATAGAAAACTTTACCAGAGAAGGCGGATCAATATCTTCAGGCAAATCTTTTAAAATAGCATTTACTTTCCGTTGGGCGTCATTAAGCGCATAGTCTGCGTCAGCTTCATCATTTAAATGAATCATGACTAAAGACAAACTTTCAAAAGATTTAGCTTCTAATTTTTTTATGTTTTCCAAAGAAGATACTGCATCTTCAATATCTTTGGTCACTGTGTTTTCCACTTCAGAGGGAGATGCCCCCGGATATACCGTTTGAACGGTCAACACATTGACTTCAAACTTTGGGATCAGTTCGTAGCTCAAAAAACTATAACTCAACAAACCTCCTAAAGTCAGGATGATAAACATGACCATCACTAAACTGGGACGCTTGATGGATATTTCAGCAATTTTCATAAATAGTTATTTGAAAAATAAAATATTATTGAATAATTTTCACAGGAGTGCCGTCTATCAAATTAATTTGGCCGGCAGTCACTACCTTATCACCTTCTTCCAAACCTCCGGTTACTTCCACATAATCACCAAAATTCCTTCCGGAGCTTACATTAATTAAATGGGCAACCGAGTCACGGATGACAAAGATTTCGTTAGTGCTGACACTCCCTACAAAAGCTCTTCTCGGTACCACTAGTGCATCTACTTCAGCTTCTCCTCCAAACATAGCGGTACCATACATTCCTGCTTTGAGTGCATTCTCACTATTATTTTGAACTTGGATTTCCACAGGAAAACTCAAACTGTTATTCGCTTTTGGCGCTATAAAAGTCACTTTTCCTTCAAAAGTCTCATTGGGATATACACTTACTTTTACCGGGATAGTTTGCCCGATCTTTAGAGTAGTTATATTTTTCTCATCCACATTCACCCGGAGCTTTAAAGTAGAGACACTCACAATATCAAAAGCCGGAGTTCCTGGACTCACATAAGATCCGGGCTCTATCATCCTTTGATTCACGACACCGTCGATCGAAGATTTTATTGTCGTTTCTGATGCATTAATCTGAGCACTTCTCAAATTATTTTTTGCGTTCTCATATTGCAATTTCACCTGATCTAATTGTTGCTGCGTTACACCGCCCGAAGCATAGGCACTTTCAACTCTTTCTAAATCTGCTTTTGCACTATTATAGACAGCTTGTGCATCCTCTACACCCAAACTAACTTTGTTGTCTTCAATCACAGCTAAAGTTTGCCCGGCTTTTATGAAAGAACCGTCATCGACCATTACCCGAGTGACTCTGCCCATAGATTCAGCTGCGAGCTGCATCTCTTGAAAAGGCATGAAAGTACCGTTCGCATGATACTTCGTATCTACAGAACGGATTTTAACAGTGTCGGCCGTCACAGATACATTTGGGTTTTTCTCTGCCACAATTCTCGTTTCGGCTTCATTTTTTTCTTTATTCTTATTAATAATGTAGTATATACCGGCAAGACATGCGATAATAACTACGACTCTAATGATTCCCTTTTTCATTTCTTTTATGTGACAATTAATTTATTAATAGACTTTTTAATTCTCCTTTTGATTTTAACACCTGAATCTCTGCAACTTTATAATCCAATAAAGATGTATTTAGATTATTTTGTGCATCGGCATAGGCGGTTTCTGCTTCTAACATTTCCGTTAAAGTAGCAATCCCGAGCCGATAATTGTTTTGAGTATCCTCCATCACTTCCTTTGCCAAAACCACGTTTTCTCTATTGGACTGTACTGTTAATAAAGAATTTCGGATTTGGGCTTTTGCATTTTCATCGGCCATGCTGAGTGCAAGCAAAGCGTCTTCTTTATCGATTTCATTCATTTTCAACTCCACATCTGCCTGTCGTACACGGGCACGTGTTGCATTTCCGTTAAATATCGGAATACTCAAACTCAGACCTACACCTCCAAAGTTTGACCATTGCACCCCTTTGTCTTTGAAAAACAAAGGAAAGGTATTCCCAAAACCTAAGTATCCAAAATTCCCTGTCAGCATCAGAGAAGGGTAATATTCAGAAACTATAGCCTGACGGTTTAACTCCAACAGTTCTTGTTGTTTGTCAAGCATTTTAACTTCCGTACGGGAATTAAAACCATCCACTCCTCCATAATCTTTATATTGTATTTCAAAAGTTTCTTCCGGCATTTCTATTTTTGTGGAAATATTCATCCCGATCACGAACTTAAGAGCGTTTTCCTGCAATTCAAGCGCATTGACAAGCTGTTGCTTTTGGGCTTCCAGATTACTGACAGACACCTTTACTCTGTCCAAGTCAATCTTTTTTGCCAACCCACTCTCATACATCCCTTCAATTATTTTTTTTGTTTTATTCGTGTTTTCTAAATTATTTTCCAGAGTTTCCAAACGCAATTGAGCTTGATACACTTCATAATAACTATTGGCTACTTTCTCGATAAGCTCCTCCTCTGTCAATGTATTATTGATCTGATAAAACTCCCGGGTAGTTTTTGCAGCTTTCAAACCTGTGAATACGGTTTGGTTAAAAAGTTGCTGGCTAACAGCTACAGCTCCCTGCCCCTGCCACTTCTGCCCAAATTCCACCATCATAAACTCTCCCGGTTCCCCTCCAAAGATTTCGGCGGGAATAGCACTTTTTTGAATAAGGGGATTATAGTTGAGCGCTCCATCAAAATTAACCTGTGGTAAAGCAGCCGAACGTGTTTCCTCAATCACATGCTCTGAATTAATGATTTCCAACTTCGCTTTTTTCGCTTCTGCTTTATTTTCCAAAGCGAACTCTATAGCTTCACTGAGGGTAAGCTTTTCTTGGGCAAAACTCGAGTTGAACAAGAAAAAACACCCTATCCATAGACAAGCA
>JAJYRG010000064.1 GCA_021794195.1 Bacteroidota bacterium | reverse complement strand
TTGTGGCAGATAAATCAGATTAAGTGTAGGTTCGTGTTCTTCTTCTACATACATCGCAGCATTTGCAATCCATCGTGAAGAAGTGATGTCTGCTGCAGCACCCCAAAATTTAAAAAGAGGGAATTGCCCAAATTTTTCTTGCAGAATATCCCTTAATTCGGCAGGATAGGTATAACAATCAGGTATTTTACGGCCGTCTGCCAGATAATTAGGCCGAGGTGTAGCCGAATACTCTACACGGTTGTACATATTGTACCACCAGAACATTTGCGCACATGTGAAGCTGGGGTTTTTTCTTTTGGCAATATCCCAAATACTTTCTGCCTGTACCAAAGGGTTTGACTGTTTCCAAAACTTTATTTCTGAATCTCTATGGTCATACCAGCCGTTGGCGACGATGCCGTGTTCTGAAGGCCACTTCCCAGTTAAGTAAGTAGATTGTGCAGAAGTGGTCAGGGCAGGAAGCACAGGCTTAATTTTATGTAGGTTTTTCCCTTTCAGGTACTCATTCAGAAAAGGTGTGTACTTACCTAAAATGCTTGAAGAAAGCCCTACTACATTGATGACGACTGTTCTTTTCATGTTTTTATGATAATTTTGATTTGAGCCATTGCATCTCTCTGACGATAGAATCTTCTATAGGCTGCTGCATATCTTTTGGTAAAACTTCCCAAGTGTATGTCTCTACTTCAAAAAGAGTGCTGACGGCTTGATTTTTATGTAACTCCAATAAGTCTAAAATTTCCGATTGTGTGCTTTCCAGATCTCCGGCTTTTTCGGTGAAAATAGGAATATGGAAATGACTTCTCCACTCTTGGTGCTCCTCTCGTTCTATATCCGGTAAGGCATCCGGCAAATCTTTGTATCTTTTTAATTCTCCGGACTCCAACATTGCAATGACTTGGTGTAGATACACAGGTTCATTGAACTTTTCCAACGTAGATTTTATTTTCTTTCTTTTGTCGGCCGAATGTTTTTTTAGCTGAATTTTGAGTGCGGCGCTGACTTGCACTTTCCCCACCTGTATTCCATACTTTCTTAATTTTTTTAGAGTGTGCGATTGATTTTCGAACCCTACTGCTATATGGCATATATCGTAGCAGATACGAATGTGTTTTTTGAGAATACTTTCTACTGCTTCCGCTTTCAGTCCATGTTTTTCATGAAAGAACTTTATTCCTTTGGGTAAGAGAATGTTCACATACCATTCTATAAACTCCTCTGCAGTCTCGAGTACACCATCCGGTTCAGGTTCTATATCCAAATGGAAGGTTTTATCTTCTTTTTTATCTAATAAATACAAGTAATCGGCAATTTGTATGATATTGCTCGTAGCGGCCTCCATCATTTTTTCATACTCGTTGCCTTCGTACCAATGTCTGTAACTCAATGGAGAAGTTGAAATGCCGGCTTCTGTATTTTGTGAAGAGAGTTTAGTTAGGATCTGAAACAATGCCTGGGTATAGGCCACCCGATCTTCAGAAGTCCAATCCGGGAAATGAACTTTGTCTTTGACTGCTGTATTGTGAAATTCTCCGTAAGGAAATCCATTCATTGTAGCAATATATACACGGTTTTCTTTAAGCCATTTTTTGAAAATATCGAAAGTAGTTTCATCTTGTAATTCTCTGGCCGCTTGCGCTGATAAACGCAATCCTAGACCAAAATATTCATCCGGAGAAAACTGCTGGCGTATTCGGGGAACGTGTTTTTTAAACTCTGTAAAATGTGCTGTCCAGCTTTCACCTTTGTGTATATTTGTGCAATACGTAATTTTATTTTTTTCTAAAAGCATTAATCTTCCGCGTTGTAGTTTTTCAAAAATTGAATAGACTCCATGAGTTTACCCGTGTGTATTTCATGGTATTCTTTTCCCCGCCCCAGTTTTTCTAATAATGTAATACAAAGTCTGCCGCCCAAGTGTTCTCGGAATTCATTCAATCCGAGCAGTAAAGGGTTGTCAGATGTTACCGTCGTCATATGCTTATTGTCGATAGGTAGCCCTAATTGAATAAAAAGATTAATGACTCTTTTTGCATCTTCGAGCGAGAGGTTATTGATTTTATGGGAATATACAACATCTAATGCTATGCCTATAGCGACAGCCTCCCCATGTAAAAGAGCAAAATTATTGAGCTGCTCGAGTTTATGCGCGCTCCAGTGACCAAAATCTAAAGGGCGCGATGAACCTGATTCAAAAGGGTCTCCACTTCTAATGTGTTCTAAATGTATTTCCGCACAACGAAAGATTAAATCTTCCATTTCTTTCGCAGATCTGTTGGTCAATGCTTCCGCATGTTCTTCTATCCAGTGGAAAAAATCATGATCTTTTATTAAACCTACTTTAATGGCTTCCGATACTCCGGCTATCCAGTTTCTGTCGTCTAAGGTATTCAGAAAACCGGAATCATTAAATACGGCAAAAGGGGGTACAAAAGAACCTACAAAGTTCTTTTTCCCTTCTAAATTTATTCCGTTTTTAACACCTACGCCCGAATCATTTTGGGATAATACAGTAGTGGGAATCCGGATGTGGCGTATCCCTCTATGGCCTATAGAAGCAGCAAAACAGGCCATGTCCAATATCGCTCCGCCGCCTATAATACAGACGTAAGAATGTCTGTCTACCCCGTACTTGTCGATGGCTGATAGGATTTCGTCTACCGGTTTATACGAATTTTTAGCTTCTTCTCCACCAGTTAGCTCAATGAAAGTATCCACTAAAGTAAAACCGTTCAAAGCTTTAAAATACGTAAAGATAGAGGATTTTAAGGTTGGATGATGTGCAGTAACTCCCTTATCTATTACAAATAAAACTTTATGTTGTATCGCCTCATTACGATGTTTATTCAAGAAATTGGCGAATAAAGAGTTAGACGCAGCAAACAGATCATTCGTAAAATATACTGGATATTGAAAATCAACTGAGAAAGCTTGATTAATTATACGCATAAATAAAATTTCTTTTAAGTAACTTTAAAACGTGAAGATAGCCAAATCGACACAGGTAACAACAGCAAAGTGATTAACGCCCAAACAAAACCATAACCGATGGAAACCCAAGCTGCATTCATAATGATGAGTCCAAGCACACCCATTTTTACAGCGTTTTGTATATCTCTGGGTACTAATGTGTTGATGGCTTTAAAAGCCGGGTAAAGTATAAATCCCCCGAAAAAAAGAATGAAAGGTAAAGCCTGTAACTTTTGAAAAGAAATGGACAGATATAACATGGCTAATAATACGACAGTATACATGATAACAGAGACGATTATGGCTTTTCGGTTATTTCCATACACTTCTCCTCTGCTGATATTGGTAATTGCTGCTATGTATATTATAGGGAAAATTAAAATGTAGAAATTTTCATAAGGAAGAGCTACCACTGTAAAGCCCAAAAGCAGATTTAAAGCCCTGCATGCGCCCATAGCAATGGGGCCGGCTATATAATGGTGTTTAAACAAACCGTCGTATAGCAAACACATTAGGGCAATAGCAAGAGCCACCAATAAGGCGTTTAAACCGATAAAGGCGGAAAGAATAATCCCGATAAGAAAGCATAAGCTTCCGATAAATATGGCTTTTTTTAGGCTGATATTCCCTGAAGGAATAGGCCTTTCCGGGCGTTCTTTTTTATCAATTTCAACATCGAAAACATCATTAAACACTACTCCTCCAGCATACAAGCACATGCTTGCAACAGCAATGATGAGTACCTGAGAGAGAGTAGGGAAAGCTTGACTGCTAAAGAGGACTGCCAAAGAAATACCGGCCAATATATCGGAAACTGCCGTTACCACATTGGCAGGACGCAGAATCTGCCACATATATCGATTCATCGAACAGCTTATTTTATAATGATTGATTCTTTGTCCACTTTTGGCATTTGCCCACCCCTCAGGATACTGTTTCCAGCAAATTTTTCGTTTTGATCGATTTCCGGATCTTCCTCAAATAGTGAAATGCTGAGATCACCCGTGATAGAAAAAGCTTCTATAGCATTGTGAAAAGTAACCTTTTCAATATCTTTTTTGTCAATTCCGTGTTGCAGCATCAAGGCTGCTGTTTTTGGGACAGCCAGAGGATCACTGATTCCCCAGTCGGCGGCAGAATTTACCATAATCCGTTCAGGACCATATTCTTTTACAATTTCCACCATTCTTTCGTTCCCCATTTTAGTAAAAGGATAAATCGTAAAAGCTGCCCAGAAACCTCTTTCTAAAACTTCTTTGACCGTTTCTTCGGTGTTATGATCAATGATAACCATTTTAGGATCTAAGCCGTGTTCTATAGCTATGTCCATGCTTCGACTTGTTCCCTGGGTCTTATCCCGGTGGGGAGTGTGTACTTGTACCGGTAAGTCAGCTTCTTTGGCTAATTCTAATTGCAGTCTGTAATATTTTTCCTCCAGCTCTGTCTGATCGTCAAAGCCAATTTCGCCTATACCCAAAACCCCTTCTTTATGGATAAATTTAGGAAGTAATTCCATGACGGCTTCTGCCAGAGGCTCGTTATTCGCTTCTCTGGAATTTAAACCCATCGTACAGAAGTGTCGAATCCCAAACTGTGAAGAACGGAATCGTTCCCATCCGATTAAACTGCTGTAATAGTCCTTGAAGGTGTCTATACCTGTACGTGGCTGACCTGTCCAAAATGCAGGCTCGATAATACCTATGATACCTGCGTCATACATAGCTTGATAATCATCGGTAGTACGGGAAACCATATGGATATGCGGATCGAAAAAACGCATACCCTTTATCAGTTCTGAATCAAAAGACATAGGTTTTCCCATACTTTCTCTACTTCTATTTATTCCTGTACACATAGTATTTTATCTATAAAAATTTTTAATTTCGTTTAATGTAGGCTGAATGCCTGTGATATTGGGATAATCTTGTTTAATATTCTCTTTGAGAAAAGCATTGTGATGGAGTGTATAGCTCAAACAATACTTTTTAAATTCATCATCCGAATTTTTAAGCTCTCTTTGAAAAACAGAAAGGATTCTTTCATTATTTAATTCATTTTGAGCCAAAACCCAAAGTACCGGATGGATAGAGCGGTTTGCGGCATTTCTTTCTAAAATATAATCTTTGGCTGCCCGGGCGAGGCTTGCATTCATAGCATCGAAAAGACCCTGTATGTTCAACACGTTTTTATCAGTGAAAAAAGCTTTTAGCACCATTTGATTCCATACGGTTTGATCCAAATGATTAACAGGAAACCTGTTGTTTTCCATGATAGCCTCATGTACGGCGCCGATATTGCCACGGATGCCTTCTTCACATCTTTTAAGGGCATATTCTGGGAAAGGTATGAGGGATAAAGAACTGTACAAAGCGACTAATTCCTTTACATCGGCAAATTCAAATAATTCGTCCAGCGCTTGACAATACTCTTCTTTTTGATAAGAAGATAGTAAACTTATAAACCAGACCCTTGTCAATCTAAGAATATCCCAATTTTCAATAATTAATTTATTTTCACAAGTCTCTTTTTCATTGACAATCAGGGTTTGTGTACTGCGTTTTAAGGCCCGTCGAATTTTGGCAAACCGTAAATCAAAGCCTACGATACCTTTTTCGTTCTGCTTGTTTTTCAAACGTAATAATGAAGAATATTCTTCTTCAGTAATATATGATTGAATGATTTTTTTTAAATCTTCCGTACAACCGCTCATTTTAAATAAAATAATTAAATAACATAACACCTATAACGATACATAAGCCAAAAAACTCTCTCGTTCGTTCAATATATGGCTTGTCTGCCTGCATACTTTGTACAATGCTGCGGGCTCGGTGTCTTCGGATCCAGTCCCATACACCATCTTTTATAAAAAAAAGTACAATTGCATAAGCACCATAAATTACAGACAGAATGATCAAAATCATCGACACTTCAATGCTAAATACGGTCAATAGACACAATACTGCCGGTACAACATAAATAGGCACCCAAACCCACCAATCCGGGTCGTTTAGATTGAAATATGCAAATAACAAAAATGTTGCAAAGAAGAATATGTTTAAGATGTCAATCCACATTTTATGTCTCTGGTTTTGGAGCTTAAATGCCCTTTTAAAGCAAATCAGCCTAATGTTAATTAAGGTAGGAATTATTGTTGACTTTTGGAAACCTTGGTTTTTCTGTGGGCTACTTATAGTTTTTTATTTTTTATCTATTTTGATTTTACCATCGAATATAAACCGACTGTAATAAATAAATAGCATATATAGTTTTTGGAAACTGAAGACACGGTAGCCATTCCAAAGTATAGACTAAACTCAATTTATCTAATAGCAAAAGCTATAGGTCTTCCTAATTGTTTATGTTGAAAAAAGAGCTTTTGAATCGTTAACTTTCAAAAGGTGATTTTTTTATTTCGTCCGAAATATCTGCTGTAAGGCTTTCAAGGAATACAGTGACATCATCAATCTCTTCATCCGAAAGCTCAACATCCCGTTGGAGTTTTGCCATAATCCGAACAGCATCTTTTAAGTCTTGGACTGATCCATCGTGAAAGTAAGGAGCTGTATGGGTAACATTGCGCAAGCCCGGCACTTTAAAAAAGTATTTTTCAGATTCATCTTCACTTATATCAAATAACCCATAATCTATTTCTTTAGACTCGGTATGTTTCCAGTAATCGTGATATAATCCAAATTTTTGCAGCATTTGCCCACCCAAAGCAACTCCGCTGTGGCAAGTGATACATCCAGAATCGATAAAGACCATTAAACCTTTTTTCTCTGAATTGCTTAATGCGGATTCATCCCCTTCCAAGTACTTATCGAACCTGCTTTCCGGCATTAACGTACGCTCAAAAGCACCAATAGCATTTGTCAGGTTATCGAATGTAATAGGGTCATCACTTCCATAAGCGTTGGAGAACAGTTCATGGTATAACTCTACTTCTTTTAATCGGTTCACCAATTGTTGCTCATCTTTAATATTATGTTCTAATGGATTTAAAATAGGTCCCCCGGCTTGTTCTTCCACATCCGCTGCTCTTCCATCCCAAAACTGCATTTTATGTAATGCGGCGTGGAAAGTTGTAGGCGAATTTCTCCCACCTACTGTTCCTTCCGCATCTCCTGGTGAAAATTGAAGGTTATCTACACCATAAGTTTCTAAGTTATGGCAAGAATTACAGCTGATGTTACCCTCCCCGGATAAGCGGGTGTCGAAATATAAATGTTTGCCCAAAAGTACTTTATCTGGGTCAGGTTCTTCCATTTTTACTGAGGAAATAGGTTGAAAGAGCGTCTGGGCTGTAGATAATAAGTGAGCATATTCACCTTCATCTTTGGAACTGTCAGTTTCTTTGTTTTTACATGCGATAAAAAGACTCAGAATCGTTAAAAAAAGAAGATGTTTTTTCATGTTTCTATTAATTTTATGTTCACTCTGTTTGTTAATCCGTAAGCTATAATATAATGAATTTATTTTATCAGAGCTGTCAAAAAATAAAACCCTGTTTGACAACTTTCCTGCAAGATATCGAATTGAAAGTTTATTATCCTGATTTAATTGTTTTTTAGAATGGATCTCAAAAACCTCCAGAATACATTTTAAAATGTTGAGAAAAAACATGTGTAGGGAAAGAAGAAATTAAGTTCTTGATTCTGTTGCCATATAAATTCCGATTTTTGGATTTTCTCCTTTTCGAAAGTCTTTATTATACGCTTTAAAGTCACAGGAGTGTTTTCGGTTTAGTTTTTTATCATTTTACCGAATTTTATACCCGGTATTTATGACGTTCTTTGGTATTTTTTCTTCTGCTGTAAGTTTCTGAAAAAGTGTTCAGTTTAAATGCTCTTCCAGTGAACCCGCTTGGAATTTTATTAAGATGAGAGAGCTTATAATCCATCATCACAGTATATTCATCTGTATAATCACTTTTATAGTCAGTATATAAAACATAGGATCTCGTTGGAAAGTTTGTTGGATATTTTATCGAATAAGTTATCCGCAAAAAATGCTTCCAGAGCATACTCAATTCATTCTAAGTATGCTGATTTTATTCGTTGTACGGGCCGAAATTCCAATTAATTTTTTATATGAATATTATTTCAATAGTCTTTTTTATTTATCGGAAGTACAATATGGAAAAATAATTCACTCATCGAGGTGTGTAATAAATAATACAAACTCCTAAGAGGGCAATCAGCGCGCCGACAATATCGTATTTATCCGGCGAAAAATCATCAAACTTCATTGACCATAGAATGGACATTACTATGAAAAAGCCACCATAGGCTGCATATACTCTGGCGAAGTTTTCGGTTTGCCAAGTTGCCACTATACCATAAGATGCAAGAAGGAGGCACCCTGCAAGACCAAACCACCAAGGCTTACCTTCCCGTAACCACAGCCATACAAGATAGCCGCCGCCAATTTCACATAACCCTGCTATTATGAAGATAGGAATTGATTTGATGATATTCATTGTGTTTGAAATTACGTTTTTTTATTCAAAAATATTTTATCAGGACTGTGTCTTTCTCTTTAATATATTATTAATTTCTTTTTTAAGCTTCCGTTAGTATCTTTATTTACAAAAAACTCTTCATAATATGCTTTTATAAAAGCAGTTAATGGTGTGGCAATAAGGGCCCCATCAAACCAAAGGCACTCGCCATAACTAACATAACAAATAAAGTGGATACTGGATGTAAATCCATGGTCGAAGCACGGATACGGGGTGTGATAAAATCTCTCGTAATCTCATTCAAAACCACATAAAAAATCAATACCCATAAAGTTGTCATGGGATCAATGGAAAGTGCAATTAAAACAGGAGGAATAGACATGATATAAAGGCCTAACTTTGGAATCATTTCAGCAAATAAAGCTAATCCCACCCAAATCCAAACACCCGGCACCTCCATATAGGTCAGAAAGAAAAATACAACAATGACTTCTATCGTTCCTACCACCAAATTTGATCACATCCATCCGACCATCATGTTAGACGCCCTGGCTAGCGCATGTGCTGCTTTGGATCTCTTTTTTGGAGAGAAGAAATAAAGATAAGTTTCTAACAAAGGAGCAGGGTTTATCAGCATGTAAACTACAATACTGAAAAACATTACTGCCATGAAGATTATCCCTAATATAGAAAAAGAGAAGAGCCCGACACCTGACACTACCTTTGAAGCAGAAGGTATGTGATCTTTAATTGCTGCGCTACTGGTAACATTCTGTTGTAACTCGGGATAATCTTTCAAAACACTTGATACTCCTTCTTTAAGATCTTGATAGTAGTCATGTAAATTTTTAAATAGGCTGTTCCCTTGTTCCAAAATATTAGGTAATACAAGCCATCCAAGTAGAAATAGGAAAGTGATCATAATGAAAAAAACCAACAAAGCAGCTAAGGTTCTGTTCCACTTTTTCGACACTAACCACATGACCGGGGCATTAAGCACTAAAGTTAAAACAATTGCAAAAAAGAAAAGAAAGAGAATGTTGATCGTTTCATAGGCAAACCATAAGCCGAAAATTAAAGCAGCTGCTATAACCAGAAGTTTAACATTTGCCCTGAGCTTTTGATTTAGGGATAAACTAGACATATAAGCTGTATTTTTATATACTAAGTTATCAAAAAGCTATTTAGAAAATATTTTCACTGAATAATAAAAAGTATTGATAGACAGTATTTTAAAATTATACCGTGTTTATGATAGAGCGAATTGTTTTTATTCCGTGAGTTTGAAAAGAGCGGAAGAATATATAGGAAATATTGTTTTTTATCTTAGTAAGCTATTGTTTTTCAACCCATTCTTTTAGCTTTATGTTCATTGCTTCGAATCCTTTTTTTGAGATCTTAATTTGTTTTTTGAGAAGTGGAGTTAATATCCCAGTAAATCTTTCGTTCTGAATGAAAGTTGTAGTGCCGTCTTCGTTGTTAATTAGTTTAAATACATGTTCGCCGTCAAAAAGTCCAGCTATCCATAGATGACCTATCCAGCGAATCTCCCGGTTGACGTCGGAAACAAGAACTTTAGGGTAAAAGTTCATGGCCTTAGCATCCGGAGATTTTATTTTTATAGAAATTCGCTGCCCAACCTTCATCTCTCCTTTGATGTATAGTATAAAAGGGTTCCAATTCGGATAATTATTGATATCATTTAAAACCGCCCATACTTTTTCGGGTTCAGCATGGATTAAAATTTTTGTTTTTATTTCTTCAGCCATTACTATTGTTTTCTCTTTACTACAAAGATCTAAAAGAATAATAGTATTGCTCTTGATAAAAATCAAGGATTTATTTTTCTAGGTTTTTTCTGATTCTGCTGAATGTTTCTGGGCTCATTCCTAAAAGGGAAGCTATATATTGTAAAGGTACTTGATGGAAGAGCTCCCTGTGTTTTTCAAAAAAAACGTTATATCGTTCTTCAGCAGTCATAGACAGGTGACTGAAAATTCTTTCCTCTAGCATTACGAAGCAACGGATTATAAAAAATTTTTCTAATTCATGCCATTCTGAAACCTCATTTCCAATTCGATTATAATTTTCCTTCGAAAGGGTGAAGATTTCTGTGTCTGTCAAAGCTTGAATGGATAACCGGGAAGGTGTCTCAAATATAAAACTGGATAAATCAGTAGTGAAATCCCCAGTTGTGGATATCCATTGGGTAATGTCTTTATCGGGAGTAGGAATATACATACGTAATAAGCCAGACTGTACGAAGCTTAAGCTTCGGCAATATTCGCCTACTTTTAATAAAAAAGCACCTTTTTTTATTTTTTGAAACTCAAATACAGACATGATAGTAGCCAAGTTTTCTTCATTTGGTACTCCAAAATAAGATTTTATAGACTCTTCAAGTTCCGACATAATGTTAATTATAAATTAAATAAGAATAAATTAAGTGTTTGTAAGTTTAAATATATATTATTTGCTTCCGCTTCTCCGAATCCAGAAACTTTAATTCTAACTGAAGGTTTTTGTTTAAGAAGTAATGCATTTTCTATGCAGATAATCTCATCCACTTCATTCGGATGCACAATATGATGTATATCCTTATACATACTTATTGCTGTTGCTGCTGATGAACAATTCATTTTTCTTTTTAGAAACAATTTTTAAGTAGCGTTCGTAATGTTTTAATACATCTGAAATCAGTTCGTTTTTTGTGAAGTATTCTACATTGTATCCCTGTCGCGTATCCCCAAAATAGGATTCGGGATAAATTTTCTTATCACCTTCCAGATCAGGGAGGTTTTCTTCATCTAATAAAAATTCAGATACGGTATATTTTCTTTTTTTTACTCCATAAATAAAATTATTCACTGTATCATGCTTAATTTCAATCTGCATTCTTTTAGGGTTCTCAAAAGTTTTCACCTGTGCTCCGATTCCTTTTTCAAGAAATTCTTTTTTTAATTCGGCAAAAGCCTCTTTTACGGTAGTGTCAATGAATTTATTTACGGAAGAATCATCTTTAAAGGAAACTATTTTCGACAAGCGTTCTTTCCAAAATTCGCCAGACCAAGGAATCGTAGAAGCAGACAATTCTTCTGCATAGTAGTTGTTGTCAATAACTAAAGCTTTCATTAAACTAACAATGAATAACAGCACAATAATTGAAAAAGGCAAAGCTGTTATTAAAGTCATGGTTTGTAAAGCTTGTAGCCCGCCTACATTTAGTAACAGCAGTGCAAGGATGGCGAGTGCACTCCCTAACAATACCATTTGCCATTTGGGAGATGTTTTTGCATTTCGGGTAGCAATGCTGTTCATCACTAATATTCCTGAATCTGCTGACGTAACAAAGAAAATAATGATAATGAGAATAGCCATTAGACTAATGATAGGAGCAAGGGGCAGGTATTTTAAAAATTCAAATAATAATGCATCAGGATTACTGGCCAGTGCGCTTAGTCCACCTTCAGCTACATTAAAGTCAAACCAGATAGCGCTGTTTCCGAAAACAGACATCCATACAAAATTAAACAAAGTAGGCAATATCAATACGGCTGCCACAAACTCCCGGATAGTTCTTCCTTTAGAAATTTTAGCGATGAAAATTCCTACGTAGGGAGACCATGAAATCCACCATGCCCAATATAAGATAGTCCAGTTGTAGAACCAAGGTAGCTTTTCTTGTTCAAATACATGTGTATTAAAAGTTAAGTTGACAAAATCGCTGATATAATACCCCAAACCTTCGGTAAAGCTACTAATAAGATAAACAGTAGGTCCCATTAATAAAACAAAGAGTAAAAGTATAAGAACTCCGATTACGTTTATGCTACTTAAAATCTTGATTCCTTTATTTACTCCAGATGTTGCCGAAAGGATAGAACAGCCTACTAATATAGCTACTATAAGTATTTGATAACCAAAATTAGTAGAGGGAAGGATATTTAAGGTTTCTAAGCCAGAGTTTACTTGCACTACCCCAAAGCCCAAGGAAGTTGTAATTCCGAAAAATGTACTGCAGAGGGCGAAAATATCAATGGCATCTCCCCATTTTCCATTGATTTTATTTTTTAAAATAGGGTAAAAGCAACTGCGTAAAGAAAGTGGCAGACGGTAGCGGTAAGCAAAGTAAGATAAAGTTAACCCTACAATAGCATAGATAGCCCAAGCATGAATACCCCAATGAAAAAATGTAAAAAGCTGCGCATTTTTAGCTCTTTCTGCAGAAGGTTGGCCTGCAAATACTTCAGCGGAATAATGTTGCATGGGTTCGGCTACACAGAAATACATTAACCCGATGCCCATGCCTGCTGCAAACAACATAGAAACCCAGGAAAAGAAAGAATGTTCGGGCTTGCTGTCATTAGAACCTAATCTTATTTTGCCATATTTGCTGAACATCAAAAAGAATAAAAAGAGAATAAAAAAGATGACTGCCCATATATAAACCCAATTGAGATTTATAAATATGAAATCTTTAATATGCCCTAAAAGTTCGCCAGTAAGTTGTGGGAAAATGATGGCAAGTAAGCTTATTAATAAAATAAAAACAGTACTCGGGATCATAATCCCTTTTTGGAAACTCATTTTGAATGATTTTTTTTTATTCATGGTTTTGAAAGTATTTCTTATTTTTTGTGATAAAGGTTTATGAAATGAAAAATTCACAAAACATAATTGAACTTTTGTCACAATATAGGAAAGAAACGGTATAGGAAAGAGAAATCAGGAAGTAAAATTATAACTGGGAACGTAAAAAATATTAAGTTGAGAATAAGACCTGTTTCTTCATGGTTTTAAAGGGCTGTTAATGTCTGTTCATGACAAAGAATGAGTATTGCTTAATTAAGCAACATTGCCTTTTTGAGGAGCCCATAAATAAGCTATTGAAATTTCTGTCAAATGTTTTGTATCTTTGAGGCATGCACGGGGTGCTTGCTATGCGGTAAGCTGAGATAACACCCGAGAACCTGATTTGGATAATACCAACGTAGGGATGTATAAAATCAATATAAAGGCTTCAATCTTCCTATTGTTTATCCTTGAAACTGGTGTTATTCACTTTTTGAAACATTAATTTCAACAATATGGATAACAAAGATATCATTCAACATTCAATTAATGAGCTAGTTCCTAAAAAGCAAACCAAATGGCAAAATCGTGAGGAATGGTTTTTTAATCGTGAACACACAGACAGTTATGAAGAATATTATGAAGGCCCTTACAAGCGGGCGGAAGTATGGCAGAAAAAACTATTGGGAGACTTTGTCAAAGCAGATACCCGTGTAAAAACTTTATTGGAGTTTGGATGCGGTACCACACGATTTACAAGGTGGTGGAAAGAGATCGGTATCGATGCCACGGGCGGAGACATATCTCCTTTTATGCTTTCTCAGGCACTTTATAGGTTTGATGGAGATTTGGTCATGGCAGATTCTCATCATTTACCTTTTAAAGAGGATACCTTTGATGCTTTAGCGTTTGTTACCACCTTTGAATATTATAAAAATCCTATCCAAGTGATACAAGAAGCCGCACGTGTTGGCAAGTATGGGATTATTATGGGAATGATGAATCGAAATACCCCGAAACTGATCCGACGAAGGACACAACAGGCTTTCGGTAAAAACCCATTCTATGAGACAGCGACGTTTTATACTCCAAAAAAATTGAAGACAATTATCGAGCAAGCTCTTCCGGACAGGGACTATTCTATCAAGTGGAGCTGTACAGGCCTGCCAAAATGGTTCCCTGTTCAGCAGTGGAATGTGCCTGTAGGAGATTTTTTTGCTATGTATATACAGTTTAAGGATGTAGTATGAGCAGAAGCTTAGGGAAAATAGATAAAAAAGATCTTCAGGAAGTTTTTCTCAGAAGAACAGGAGCTTTCTCAGAAAATGTACAACAAGGTCCGGCTTTTGGAGTGGATACAGCGATTATCCAGGTAGGAAACGGAAAAGGAATAGTTGTCGCCAGTGACCCACTGAGCTATATACCTGCTTTAGGTTTGAAAGAATCTGCATTTCTTTCTGTCATTCTCACAGCTAATGATGTAGCTACGTCGGGTTTCCTACCCCAATATGCCCAGTTTATTTTAAATCTGCCTCATACGATGACGGCTTCAGAATTGGAAGCATATTGGGAACATATCCATTATTTTTGTAAGGAATTCGGAATCTCTATCACAGGAGGGCATACAGGTTTTGATAATTTGGGGACAAGCACTTTGGCCGGTGGTGGAAGTATGTTTGCGGAAGTAGATTTAAAACAAGTGAAATCTTCAGTTTATGCCACAGTCGGTCAAGATATAATTCAGACTAAATCTGCAGCGCTTTCAAGTTCCTCAATTTTAGCAATGAGTTTTCCTGATTTCACAAAAAAACACATAGGGGAGAAAGCGCAGCAACTATTAGTTAACAGCTTTTATGAGATTAGCGTCCTTCAGGAAGTGCGGGCTTTAAAAAAACGTCTTGATTTATACGACAATATAAGAGCTATGCACGATGTGACGGAAGGTGGGGTTTTGGGAGCGGTTTACGAACTGTGCGAAGCGAGTGGAGTAGGAGTAGAACTTTACGAACAAGAAATTGCTTTAGGGAAAGAACAAAAGGAAATTTGCGAGTTGTTCCAGATAGATCCTTTCCGTAGCGTCGGTGCGGGAAGTCTTTTAATTTCTTGTGATAGCACACAGTCTATGGATGTCATAACGCATTTGAAAGCAGAGAATATAGAAGCAAAAATCATAGGACAAACAAAAAAACGGAGTGAGGGAAAGAAAATAATAGAATCAAAGCAGACAAGAGAGCTGGTGTATGAAGAAGAAGATCCGTATTGGAAAGCTTTTTTTGATGCTGTAGAAAAAAATCTGAATTAAAAAATGAAAAAGAATATTTCAAAAGGTGTGTATCTTGTTATAGACTCTTCAATGGATAAAGAGCAGGCCTTAAATCAGTTAAAGGCTGTGAAAAATGAAAAGATAGCCGCTATACAGATTTGGAATAATCCTGTTGTTGAAAAAGTAGATAAATGTTTTTTAAAAGACATTGTTCAACTGTATAAAGATGTTCCTGTGCCTATTCTGATAAATGAAGAGTGGGAGCTTTTAAAAGAAATTGATTTTGACGGTGTACATTTTGATAATGTTCCAAGTGACTTTCCGAAAATAAAACAAGAGTTAGATCGTGAGTTTTTGAAAGGAATAACGCTTAGCAATGATTTGGAAGCAGTAGAAAAAGCAGATAAATTTAGTTTTGACTATGTGTCTTTCTGTTCTATGTTCCCTTCAAAGACAGTAGATAGTTGTGAAATTGTACATCCGGATTCTGTAAAAAAATGCAGAGCGATTACTTCTATGCCCATTTTTCTTTCAGGAGGGATTAATCCGGATAATATGGGTTTACTTCAGCAATTACCCTTTGAGGGAGTGGCTGTAGTTTCGGGAATAATGAAAGCGACAGATCCTGTTAAGGCTTTGAGAGCCTATAATAAACAATTAAGAAATAAAAATTAAAAGAAATGAAATTAGAAACTATTTTAGATAAACTATGTTGTCCTTTTGATAAAGCGGAGGTAGCTCTACAAATTTTGGAAAAAGATGATAAAGGGAATGTAATAAAAGGGCTTCTTAATTGTGTGGAATGTGAAAGAGTGTATCCGATAGTTAGTGGAATCCCCATCATGACGCCCGATGAGTATAGAGAATCAGAATTAGAAGCCCCCCTCATTGCACAATGGGCGAAAGAACTGAAGTTGTTGGAGAAAGC
>JAJYRG010000063.1 GCA_021794195.1 Bacteroidota bacterium | reverse complement strand
TCCAATTCCATAATTCTAATTCCCCTACTTTATACTGAATAATTCATCACCTTTACATGTTCTGATAATAATCAATTGGAGGAATGATAAGACTCGTTGAGATTTGGTAGTCTAAATCTGACGCATACTTTTTTGTTTGGTTTAGCTATCTGCAGCTTCTTTGCCACAAAACCTTTAACAGGCTGCTATAGCTTTAGACTTTTGTGTCTTGATCCCCACAAAGATAAACACGTGAATAACCTAAGCTAAAGAAAGATTTCTTTTATTCAATCGGCTCTACAAGGTGTTGCGCAGATAAAACAGAGTTATCCAACTCAATTATCTGTAAATTTCTAAACTCAATTTCAGCACCTTCAGCTTCTAAGCACAAATAGCCTTTTCGCTTTGTAGACTGGCTGATACCATTCACGAACTTTCCATTTACAGACAGTTTTATGGTGCCATCTACACATATAACAGTATAAGTGTTCCATTGTCCTTGGCCTAAACAGCGGTTTTCTATAGATTTGCTTCTCTCGCCTCTTGGGTTGTCTGGGATTGTCGTGACACCACCTACACCAAATAACTCTCCATGAACATAAGCAATCGGCGGACGTACTCCGTCTCGCACATTTTGATTTACCCAATCTAATTCTAGCATTTGTACTTCTACTCCTCCGGGCAGTCTTCCTACTGAATCGGGCTTGGCGTCACTCCAAACAAAAATCCCAGAATTCCCACCGGCTTCCATATGCCTCCATTCTACGTGCATAATGAAGTTTTCATACATTTTTTCGGAGCGTACCACACCTATGGGCCATCCTTTACATACTAAAACATCTTCCTTTTTATGCCAGGTAGTATCTGTTGTGTTGACATCAATCCATTTTATAGGTTCACCGGCGGTATCTTCTGACTGCAAAAAACTATCTAACTTTTTTTCTAATCCAAATTCAAAAGGAAAGGCTTGTTCCTGAGCGTCAGCCGTGTATGCAAAGAGGAGAATAATACTGTAAAAAGCAATAAGATTTTTCATAATTTTAAATCACTTTTGTTACCCCTGGAATCGCTATAGAATGGGGTTCCCATTTCATGTTCCAGTCATAAGAATCAATTTCAGCCCCCAAAGAGTTTTTGGATGAAAGCATTTCATCTACTGTGATCGTTTTGCCCGAATAACTAACATCTCGGGCTAATATTGCTAATAAGGTACTGTTAATCATATGCTTTGAATCGTCAAGCACATTGCCAGAGCGAATGGCCGCAAATAGTTCATCATGCTGAGTTTGATACATATTATTTTTGGGGCCGCTGTATTTCCAGTTTTCTTTTCCTTTTATTTCATATTTGCCTCTTACGTTGATCAGCGCCGCACCCTCGTCTCCGAGCATGTCAACACTGTTTCGAGGAGTGGTTCCTGCTTGCTGCCGCGCAAAATGATACCCTTTTTCCCCATTCGCATATTCAAACTCTACAGCGAAATGGTCATAGATATTGCCATACTTTTTATCCACCCTTACTTGCCGGCCTCCCGTACCAATAGCACGTACAGGCATCTCATCCTTCATTGCCCAAGACATTAAGTCTATAGAGTGTACGGCTTGTTCTACAATAAAATCTCCTGATAAAGATTTATAGTAATACCAATTTCGTAAATAATTTTCCATATCACTCCACGATTCCTCTCTCGGAAAGAACCAAGCTTCACCTTCGTTCCTAAAAGTTGTTACCGAATTAATATGTCCGATGTCCCCTTTTAATACTTTGTCATAAATGGCGCGCATAGAGTTATCGTATCTAAAACAAAATCCCGAAACAATATTCAGGTTTTTTTGTTTAGCTATTTTGGCAGCTTCGGTAATACGTCTGATTCCGGGAGCATCTACTGCAACCGGTTTTTCACTAAATATATGTTTCCCTTGCTGAGCGGCATATTCAAAATGTAAGGGCCTGAATGCCGGTGGGGTAGCCAATAAAACTACGTCTATATCCGAGTCTATCACTTTTTTATACGCATCAAATCCAGTTATTTGGGACGCTTTAGGTACTTTTACCCGTTCGGAATCTATTTGAGTCAAAGAATGTAATGATTCTTGAAGCTTATCGTCAAATATATCTCCTAATACAGTTATGACTACATTCGGGTCCGCTTTTAGAGCTTGTGCCGCGGCCCCTGTTCCTCTTCCCCCACAGCCTATTAAACCAACTTTTAATACTTTTTCCATCTGGGGTGATCCCGATAAAAAGGAGGGATAAGCCAAAGATGCCGCCATGGCTGCAAAAGCAGATTTTTTTATGAAATCTCTTCTATTCGATAAGTTTTTCCTGTATACCATAATCTATCCGTGTAGTTTATAAGCAATATCGAAGATAATCAAATCCTTGTTATTTGCAAAAAAATAGGCTCTTACCGAAAATTAAGGAGTATTGTTTCCCGGTAAGAGCTATTGCATATAGTGCAGTGACTACTTATGCGTAATTAAAGTTGCTTTTGAGCTTTTAAAAGTTAAAACAAGCTGAACTCTACCCTTCTGTTCTGTTGCCTTCCTTCAGCCGTAGAGTTATCGGCAATGGGTTGGTTAGGGCCGTATCCTGTGGCTTCTATGCGTGAGGCATTTGCTCCTTTTGAAACCAAATATGCTTTTACGGCTTCTGCTCTGTCTTTGGATAGTTTTAGATTGACCTGCATGGAGCCCGTGTTGTCGGTATGTCCTGCTAATTTTAAACTAAAGTTTTTTTCAATCAATAAAGCTGCTACTTTATTTAAGCTCGCGTGAGAGGTAGGACGAATGGTGGCCTTTCCTAAGTCAAATTCCAGATTGTTTATAGCTTCATCGACTATTTTTTTGTCCTCTTTGGTTACTACCCGTTCGATGACTTTAGTTTCGTGTTTCATCTCAGGCAGAGGACAGCCCGACCCATCTACTTTCGTTCCTTGGGGCGTATTGGGGCACTTATCGTATTTGTTGGGGACACCATCTCCATCATCATCCGCTAAGTCTTCATATAATCCTATTAGTTCTTCTTTTAAACTTTCGTTTGCAGCCCGCAGTTCATCTCTATCTTTTTTAAGTTCGTCATATTGCATGTTCATTGTATTAACTAAGGTAGCCACTGGGTTTGAGTTGTTTAAAGCCGGCTTTTCGGGGTTGCCTAAAGAAAATTCCAATCCTGCATGCGCATAAGAAAACAAATCATTTTTATATTGATCGGCCCGAACTCCATCAAAATCCTGGTTCACCCAATTTAATTGATACCCTAAGTCAATATGGATTCCTTTGGTCACGGCAAATTTAAAACCGACATCTGCAGGGACATATATCTTTGTTTTTGCATCCTGCGTGATGAAATCTCCGTCGGCGTCGGTCTTTGTTTTGGTTTTAAAATTTAGGGCACCTACACCTATAGATACATACGGCTTGACGATACCATTAAAAAAACGCCAATTTGTATTGCCTAACAACCATTCGGCGGAAAGGGCTGCCGACCAGGGAGCCTGTGTTTCATATTGAGACACTTCATTTGAATTGGGATTTTCATTAATACCCCCTACTTTTCCGCCTAAATATTGAAGCTTAGCTCCAAAAGAGGGTGAAATTTGATTTTTGACGTACAAGCTATATCCGAAATTATGCTCAAGTTTTTCAAAGCCTCCTTGATTAAATCCTAAAATGTTACTTTGATTTAATATTCCTCCATTTATTCCAATCGACCAAGTTCTGTATTGGCTGATATCTCCAAATGGACTTGTATTCTCGATTGTACTTTTATCCTGTGCAAAAGCAGAGGAACTAATAAGCCCAAGCGCAATTACGCTTATGTTTTTGAGTTTGGTAAATTTCATGTTCCTGATTTTCATAAGAATTGTATGGTATTTTATCTAAAGAGTGATTTTTTTCTTTTATTTAATTTATCATTTGTAGCAGTTCATCTAAATATTTCCGGTCATTTGATAGCCTTGGCACTTTATTTTGCCCACCCAGTTTCTTCTTAGACTTCAGCCAATTGTAAAAAGTATTTTCCGGGGCTATATGTATTTGCGGAAACGATAATGCCATATCTTTAAATCGCTTAGCATCGTAATCTGAATTAATCTTTCGCAATGCCTGATCAAATATTTCTGAAAATCGCAAAAAATTATTCGGTTTTCTTTCAAATTCGATGATCCATTCGTGTGCCCCTGCTCCTTTTTCCTTGAAATATATGGGCCCGGCTGTATAGTCCCGAATGTTTGCGTCCGTCATCTGGCAAGCTTCCCGCAACGCACTGTCAGCATTATCGACAATTAATTCTTCGCCAAATACATTGATAAAATGTTTGGTCCGTCCCGAAACGATGATTCTATAAGGGTCAAGGCTTGTGAATTTAATAGTATCGCCTATCTTATACCTCCATAAACCAGCATTTGTTGAAATAATTAAGGCATAATTTTTTCCGAGCTCTACTTCGGATAAACCGAGGGTCTTCGGCTGCTCTTCCTCTAAATTTTCCACAGGCAAAAATTCATAATAAACACCGTAATCTAACATGAGCAGCAGTTCTTCTGAATTGGGTAAATCTTGTAAACCAAAATATCCTTCCGAGGCATTGTAGTTTTCAAGATAATACATATCCTCTGAAGGGATAAGGCGTTTAAACTGTTCTATATAAGGTTTGAAACTGACCCCGCCGTGGCTGTAAAACTCCAAATTAGGCCACACTTCCAACAGATTGTTTTTCCCTGTGATTTCTAAGATTTTATTTGCCAATACGACATTCCAAGTAGGCACGCCTGCCAAGCTGGTTACATTTTCTTTAATGGTTATCTCGGCAATTTCATTTATTTTTTCTTCAAAATTTGGGTTTAGCGTCACTTCTATATTGGGTGTGCGTTTAAATTCGGCCCAAAAAGGTAAGTTGCGTATGATAATCGAACTCAAATCACCATAATAAGAATCTGAACTGAAACTATTGATTTGCGAACTTCCCCCTATCACCACAGATTTTCCTGTAAATATCTTATTGTCCGGACGATTGTGGCAATAAATGGTTAGCATATCTTTTCCTCCCTGAAAATGACATTCTTCTAAAGCCTCAATACTGACCGGGATAAATTTGCTGCGGTCGGAGGTTGTTCCTGATGATTTAGCAAACCATTTTATTTCGGAAGGCCAAAGGAGGTTCTGCTCTCCTTTTATCATCCTGTTTACATAGGGCTTGATGTCATCATAATCTTGTATAGGAACTCTTTTTTTATATTCTTCTACCGTATGAATTTCATTATAATAATACTTTCGTCCCCATTCTGTACCTTCGGCTGTAGCTATCAAGCTTTGAAACCACTCTTCTTGCACATCGTGCGGATACTTGATGAAGAGCTCAATCTGATGCATGCGCTTTTTTAATATCCAGGTAAATAAAGAGTTAATTATCGCCATATTATAATGCAATATAGAATTAGAGTTTTTTTCTTCTTAGTTCAAAGTTTCGTCCCAAATAGTATGTGCGTGCCATCTCGTTAACAGCTATCTCTTCTGGAGTGCCCGTTAACATAATTTTTCCTTCTGATAATAAATAAGCCCGATCCGTGATAGAAAGCGTTTCCTGTACGTTATGATCGGTGATTAAAATACCGATATTTCGCGCTTTTAATTTAGAGACTATGCTCTGTATTTCTTCTACGGCAATCGGATCTACTCCTGCGAAAGGTTCGTCTAATAATACAAAAGAAGGATCTGCAGCTAAGGCTCGTGCTATTTCCGTACGCCGTCTTTCTCCACCGGATAGTAAGTCTCCCCGGTTTTTACGCACCTTCTCTAAACTGAACTCCTGAATTAATTCTTCTAATTTATCTCTGCGCGTACTTTTATCCTTATGATGTATCTCTAATACTGCTAAAATATTGTTCTCTACAGAAAGTTTTCGGAATACAGAAGCTTCTTGTGCTAAATACCCAATACCTTTTTGGGCTCTTCGGTACATGGCATCCTGCGTGATTTCTTTATCATTTAGAAAAACTTTGCCACGATTAGGTTTAATCAGCCCGACAATCATGTAGAATGAAGTGGTTTTTCCGGCGCCGTTCGGTCCGAGAAGTCCTACAATTTCGCCTTGACTTACCTGAAAAGAAACATCATTTACGACAGTTCTTTGTTTATATTTTTTTACCAAATGCTCCGCTCTGAGAATCATAAAACCTTTTTTGTTTTACCTTACTTAACTCCTTTTACATCAAGTTGGATAGAGTTTTTTCCATTCCATTTATTTTCTGTGATAGAATAACAAATATCTATATATGAAGTTTTTATTAATAAATCTACCTCATCTCCCAATCCAAAACCTATACAATCAAAGATAGCAGAATCTCCTTGTTTTACCGCAAATTTCAAATGATTTGTTCCGATTATATAGGGTGAACCCACTACTTCTACTTTTTTGCTCAAAAATATGGGCCTTGGGTTTTTAGGGCCATGGGGTTCAAACTGTCGGAGAATAGTGAAAAACTTATTGTCGATCTCTCTCAATGCGATGTAGCTATCTATCTGTATCTGCTCCACCAAAAGATCGTCAGGTATACATGTATTAGCGAGATTATGCATTTTTTTTAGAAATTCCGGTAAGTTTTTTTCTGCCAGTGTCATACCTGCCGCAAAAGGATGGCCTCCAAATTTTTCGAGCAACTCTTCACATTGTGAGAGAAGGTTATGTATATCTATTCCGTGCACAGAGCGTGCCGATCCGGTTATTTTCCCTTTGCTTTTCGTCAATATAATAGTAGGCCGGTATAAGCGTTCAATAACCCGGGAGGCTACGATTCCGACCACACCTTTATGCCAATCAGGGCGATACGCCAAATTGAGTTTTTGTTTATCCGGATGGCTTTTTTCTTTATCCAGTAAAGAAAGGGCCTCTCCGGTTATTCTTTTGTCTAAGCTTTTCCGCTCTTCATTGAATCTATCAATTTCTTCAGCTATACATTTTGCTTTCTCCGGATCTTTTGTTGTTAGCATGTTGACGACTTGTAAAGCATGATCCATTCGTCCGGCGGCATTTATCCGTGGGGCTATCTGAAACAGTATTTCTCTTACCCCTATTTTCTGGTATTTATCTTGTAGCTTCACTAAAGCTTTTAAGCCCGCACAAGGAGATTTATTGAGCTGCGCTAATCCCAATTGAGCCATTAACCTGTTTTCCCCCGTCACAGGGACGATATCTGAAATAATACTTACCGCTAACAAATCCAAATACTTGTTCAATACATTTGTATTTAAATTTTTTCTTTTTAAAAAAGCATGTGCAATTTTGAATGCAATTCCGCAACCGGATAGATCTCTATAAGGGTAAGGACAGTCTGCTCTATGTGGATCGAGTACGGCTACAGCTTCTGGAAGTTCTTCTCCGGGAATATGATGGTCGCCGATAATGAAATCAATATTCAAAGCAGTTGCATAAGCTACCTCCTGTAGAGAACGGATGCCACAGTCTAAAGCTATAACCAAAGTATAAGCATGTTGCTGTGCGTAGTCTATTCCGGCTAAAGAAATCCCATATCCTTCGTCATAACGATTGGGAATATATGTGTCTATGTGTGGATAGTAATCGCGTAAGAAATTATACAATAAGGATACGGCGGTCGTGCCGTCCACATCATAGTCGCCGTAGATAAGGATCTTTTCATTTTGTGCTATTGCTTTTTCTATACGGGTTATGGCGAGATCCATATCTTTGATTAAGAAAGGATCATGCAAAGCATCCATAGAAGGACGAAAAAATGCCTTCGCCTCTGAGAAAGTCTGAACTCCCCGTTGGATCAATAATTGAGATAAGACTGAAGAAATATTTAACTCCTGCGCTAAGCTCTTCACTTTCTCTTTATCGGTTTCAGATTTCAGTACCCATCTTTTTTCCATATATTTGTACGATATCGAAGGGTAAATATACATTTTTAAGATAGTTTAACCTATGGTATCTAATCCGGGTATCTTGCTGCAGCAAGATCTCTTCTTATTTTAAGATTACAAAGCATAAAAAAATGAGCAAAGCATATTCCTTATTTGAAGGGTCATTTTCAGTTGACACCAGTAAAAAATTTATTCCTTTTGATCCTGAAAAAGATAATCCTAAAAGTCGTCCCGGCTCCATATTTGTGTATGTACATCCCTTTTTGATTGACTCCCCGGAGGGTTTAATAGTTTGCGATACCGGGCTTGGACATTATGGAGATACAGGAAAGTTGATGATTGTGGAGAAAATTGAAGAATTGGGCTTCTCTGCTGCGGATGTTAAATATGTGCTCATGTCTCATTTGCATAAAGATCATGCGAGTGGCATGGCTGATGTGAAAAGTGGACAGGTTACATTTCCGAATGCCGTATATGTTATTCAAGAAAAAGAATGGGAAAATACCGTCAAGGATAAAAAAGATGAAGTATTGAATGAAATTTGGAGCCTGGTCGAAGACAAAGCTGATATACAGTTTGTACATGGCGATGGACAAATCAACGGCAATATACATTATAACCTGTCAGGTGGGCATACGAAATACCATCAGGTATTCCATATTTATACAGATGATTCGCATTATTTTTTTGGAGGAGACGTACTCCCTGAGCCTGAACAATTGTTTGTAAACTTTGTAGCGAAATACGATTTTGATGGAAAATTAGCCAGAGCTTTAAGACAGGAATATTGGAAAGAAGGGGCACCGGAAAAGTGGAAATTTCTTTTTTACCATTCTAAAAATATCGCCATAGGAGTTTCACAAGAGAAATCCGATGGCGAATATATTCTTATTGAAGCAGAATAACTACATAAAACCAAGCATTAATTTTGCTTCTTCAGACATCATGTTTTGCGTCCATGGGGGATCGAAGGTTAACTCTACCAAAGAGTTTTTTACACCTTCAATTTTGGCGACTTTTTGCTGGACTTCTTCCATCATTTGCCCGGCTACGGGACAGGCCGGAGCCGTCAACGTCATGATAACTTTGGCTGTGCCGTCAGGTTTTGTGATTATTTCATAGACTAATCCCAGATCCACAATGGTAGCAGGCTCTAACTCAGGATCTACTACAGTATCTAAGGCGTCGAGAATTAAATCTTTAATGCCTATTTCGTCTCTAATAACAATGTTATGACTCATTTTTCTCTAATTTTTTAATACTTATTTCCTGATAAATATTGATTAACTGATTCATTATCACTTCAGGAGAATATTTTTTTTTGTATTCTGACAAGCAGTTTTTACTTATCTTATCTTTATAATTCAAAGATAACCATTTGTCCGCGGCTTTTTGAATACTTTTTGTATTGTAAGGGTCAAAAAGTAACCCTGTATGTCCAGGCGAAATCAATTCTTTCAAAACTCCGAGATTCGAGCCCAGCACAGGGGTGCCGCTTGCAAAAGCTTCCAATAGGGTGAGGGGCATTCCCTCATACCACACTGAAGGCATGATTAATGCTGTGCACAGACTCATTTCAGTAAAGATCGCTTCCCGGTTTTGATAGCCCAGATAAATGATTTTCTTTGGATATTGCTTTGCTATCGCCGTGATTTCTTTTTCATGGGGACCCGCACCGATTATTTTTAGGGTATGCGGAGAATCTTTGATGCTATTTATAAAACGTAAGATCCCTTTTTCTTCAGACAATCGCCCCACATAGAGAAAGTGATTGCCTCGTTTTATAAGCTCTGCAGAATGGGGCTCTGGTCTTTCTACAAAATTAGCTTTTATAAAAAAACGGCTTGCCGGCACACCCAAAGAAGAATTTACAAAAATATTTTTAGCAAAATCAGTGAGGGCAATGAAGTGGGTGTGGGGATGCCAAGAACGTATTTTCTTATGAAGGAAATACGTGAAAGCTATCCAAAAGGTCTTGAGAAATGACTGGTTATGTACTCTTCTAAAAAGAGCTGAATAGGGAAAACTTTGTTTGAGGCTTTTTTTAAACAGTTCCCCTTTGTGGTATAAAGTGGCTGAGGGGCAAAGGATTCTGTAATTGTGCAAAGTAAGTACATGAGGGATTTGCAACTGATTTAGTCTCCGTATCAGGAGAAGCCCGATAGCGTAATGCAAATTGTGAATATGTACTACATCCGGTTGAAATTGTTCTATTTTTCGGATGATTTTTCGTGTTGCTCTCTGATTCCATGGGTATTTTAAAAACTGTATAAATCCTTTTTTACCTGAAGAATTTTTAGTTGTAAACGTACGTACATTGTGATTTTCTGAAAGTTTTTCTGCTTCGTTTTCAAATACTATATCTTCCCCTCCTTGGTGTTGATAATAATTGTGAACAATGAAAATACGCAGTTTATTATTTGACATACAATGCAAATGTAGTTTAAGCCTTAAAAATAAGGCTTGTTTTTAATATTCAATAATTAATTTGAATACTTATCTTCGCAAAAGCGATTAGATGGATGAGATGCAACTTTATAATACATATATACACAAAATAAAAACGGGATTACAAGAGATTTGTCTTCCGGAAGAGCCTCATAATCTTTATGAACCTATTCATTATATGCTTTCTATGAAAGGAAAGCATGTACGACCTCTATTGACTTTTTTAGCGGCAGAACTTTTTGGTAAAGAAGAGCTGGATGACGTATTGCCGGCATCTTTAGCCATAGAGTGTTTTCATAATTTCACATTGATACACGATGATATCATGGATAATGCAAGCTTGCGGCGTGGAAAATTACCTGTTTATAAAAAATGGAATACAAATATTGCTATTTTATCGGGAGATGTATTGATGGTAAAAGCTTATGAACAGCTCAGTAAATGCGCTCCAGCATATATTCCTTCTTTATTACGTGTATTCAACAAAATTGCTATTGAGGTTTGCGAAGGACAACAATGGGATATGGACTTTGAAAAAGAACGGTCAATTTCAGAAGAATCTTATCTTCAAATGATTCGTTTGAAAACTTCTGTGTTATTGGGGGGAGCCTTACAAATGGGCGCTATTCTGGCCAATGCTACCGATAAAGACGTGCTCCGCATCAATGGTTTTGGAATCAATCTGGGGCTGGCGTTTCAGTTGCAAGATGACATTTTAGATACTTATGGAGAGAAAACAGTTCTCGGAAAAAGAATAGGCGGAGATATTGTTGAAAATAAAAAAACGATTTTGTTGGTAAAGTTGTTGGAATGCATTTCTCAACCAGATAGCCAAAAATTAGAATACTTCATGACAAAAGAAAGGGATGAAGAAAACAAGATTCAACAGGTCAAAAACTTATTTGCAAAATATAACATTTATGAAAAGGCTGTAAGTTTAAAAAATCGGTTTACGGAAATAGCCTTGACGGAACTGGATGAAATAAGAGTGCCTGAAACACGCAAACAGCCATTAAAACAAATTGTCAATAATTTGTTAAACCGAAAGAGCTGAAATGCTTTTCTTTGTCTGTTCTCTTTAATTTACCTAAATTGGCGCGGAGCGTTTAAGGGAGATTGTATTTTATAAAAGAAGACATGGTAAAACCGATAAAAATAACTATTTGCCAAGCTTATATTTTCTGGGAAAATATAGAGAAGAATCTTTCAAATCTGAGTTTGAAACTGTCATCCCTAAAGGAAAATACAGATCTCATTATACTTCCAGAAATGTTTAACACAGGCTTCACCATGAATGTTGAAGAATGTGCAGAAGCTATGGACGGCCCCACTATGCGCTGGTTGTATGACACCGCTAAAAAACACAATTGTGTGGTTGCCGGCACTTTGATTATTAAAGAGAATGAGGCTTATTACAACCGTTTTGTCTGGATGTCGGCAGACGGGAGTTACGTAAGTTATGACAAGCGGCATCTCTTTGGTTTGATGGGAGAAAGCGAAAAATTTACAGCAGGTAAAGAACGGATCCTGACGGAAATAAATGGATGGAAAATCTGCCCTATGATTTGTTATGACTTGCGTTTTCCCGTATGGACACGCAGCGTGGATTTTTCTTATGACTTACTGGTATATACGGCTTGTTGGCCAGACAGTCGATCTTTACATTGGCGTACTTTAATTCCCGCCCGTGCTATCGAAAATCAAGCCTACACCATAGGAGTGAATAGAGTGGGGTATGATGGAGACGATGTGTATTACTCCGGAGGATCCATGTGTATTTCACCCGCAGGGGATGTGGTTTACTATAAACCCGAAGATGAAGATTTGTACACTTTTACGCTTTATCCCGAAGATTTGAAAAAGATGAGAGAGAAGTTTCCTTTTATGAAAGATGCTGATTCTTTTAAATTATTGTAGCATTACCCAAGCAAAAGAGAATTATATTTTTGGGCGCTGTAAAATAGCCGACTTGATGATAGCATCTCTCAAATCAAAAGAATACTCAAGATTATTTTGTACTTCTTTACCCGGCTCGTTTAGTTCCACTACTTCTAAGTCTAATTTAGGTAAACTTTCATTTATTTCTTGAAGTTCTTCGCGGGCAGCTTCAATTTCAGCTGTCACATCAGGTTGCTTACCTTTTCCTTTTGTGTTTTCCTCCACTCTTATAGATTCCACTTGAAGAGCAGGACGGGGTTTGTAAATTGGGGGAGGGGATTCCTTTTTATAGGTGGTTTGAGCTTTTTTATAGGATTGCTGCGATCGTCGGTTTTGAGGCTTTTGCATTCTTTTTTGGTGCTTTTTTTGCTCCTCTTTGTACTTGCTATATACGTTGTAAAAGTATATGCCCCCGATGATCAGTATGGGAAGTAAATTTTCCATAGCCTAAAAATACGAATATTTGATGGAAAACCACAGGTATTTATCAAAAAGGATTCATCCCCCTTTCTGTTCTCATTATTATTATTGACATTAAATTGTTGCAAATTATCTTAAATATCCGTTACCTAACTAAAAACTATTGAAGATATGTTAAAGCGTTATTTTATTCCCTTAATTTTATCCGTGGCTCTGACAGCTTGTCAAAAAAGTGAAGGCCCTATTATCGAACCCCCTTCCGGATTACCGGCTCTTCGTATACATACCGAGGGAGGTAATGAAATCGGCAGAGAAGATTATGTACCGGCAGATTTTAGCTTTTATGCAAAAGACAACGCGGAAGAGGCTATATGGGAAAATGTAGTGGGTAAAATACGGGGCCGGGGAAACTCTACTTGGGATATGGTAAAGAAGCCCTATAAATTGAAATTTGACAATGAGATAGATTTTTTTGACATGCAAGCTCAGAAAATCTGGGTGCTCTTGGCTAATTATGCAGACAAAACTCTGGTCCGTAATTACTTAGCTTATCAGCTGGCGGATAATATAGGCCTGCCTTTTTCTCCTTCTTATCATTTTATTGAAGTATATGTTAATGATAAACATCAGGGAAACTATATGTTTACCGATCAGACAGAAGTAAATCCGGGGCGTGTGGAAATTCCGGAGCTTTCTCCTTCGGATAATGATCCGGACGTAATAACCGGAGGATACCTTTTGGAAATTGATACTCGGGTGCCTGATAAAGAGAAACCCTATTTTGAAACGGAAACTTTTCCGATTCGGATCCGCTCTCCAAAAGAACCATCAACACAGCAAATGAACTACATTTCAGAATATGTGAAGGAAGCCGAGGGAGTATTATTCGGCGAACACTTTGAGGATCCGGAACAAGGATTTAGAAAGTATTTTGATGAAGAGAGTATGATCCGCTGGTTTTTAGTGTCTGAAGTTTTCAAAAATGTGGACTCCAAGGAGTTTAGCAGTATCTTTTTTCATAAAAACCGGGACGGGAAGTTGGTCATGGGGCCACTTTGGGATTTTGATTTAAGCGCGGGAAATGCCATGCATTGCGAAAGCTGTATGGATCCTAAGGGCTGGTACGTGCTTCATCATCCATGGTTCCATAGAATGTATGACGATGAGGGTTTTAAGAAAAAGGTGCGGGATATGTGGAAGGAGTATAAGCCTGTGATTGAACAGACTATTCCTTCTTTGGATCATATAACGGCAGAGTTAAGCACTTCTCAACAAAACAATTTTAAGTTATGGCCGGATTTTTCGGATCCGAATTGGGCAGTAAAACCCGGTTTGCCATCGTATAAAAGTCATGTGGATTTTTTACGCTCTTTTTTGCAAACGCGTATAGAGTGGATGGATGAACAGTTTAGAGAAGAATAAGTAAATCAAATAATCAAGCTCTACAAGAATCGAAGGTGTCTCAAAAGTTAAACATCGTCGTTATTACGGGAAGGAGGACCGACGACGAAGCAATCTGACGATGCCAAAATGCAGATTATTCATTAACATTTATTTTCAAGGGCATTTATGAGTGTACGTCGTTCGGTAGTTTCGTTATTCTTCCTCGCGATGACGCGTTTATTGGTGTTTGTTAGCCATTTGAGGCACTCTCGACTCCCTGTAAATAGAAAACTTTATTATGTAGGCTGGCTGGAGATCCTATAGCAAAATGCGGGCAGCCATGGAAAAAGGGTTGTAAGGTTTCTAATTTTTATAAAAAACCGGAAATTACTGAGGGTAAATGATAATCTTACTCAGCTTGTTAAAATGTCGTTCAAGTTTAGTGGGTAAGTCATCTAAGTAATGATAATGGGAAACGTATCCTTTTCGAGCAGATATCATAATTAAAAAATCTGTTTTCTCAATGTTTTTCGAAAGTATAAAAAAGTCTTCCCAATTATCAAAAGGATTAAAAGTAAGGGTTAGTTTTATTTTGTTTTTTTCCGAAAATCTCACCATGCTATCATAGGTTTTTTGCGTAGAGTTTAAACAAATAGGTACGGAGAGTTCTTTCGAAAGCTTCGTGATTTTATTCAGCCATACCGGAAACCCCTCTTCAAACTCTGCATTCGGAGGTACGATAACAAATAAACGCTTGTGGTGGAGCAATTGTGTTTTGAGATCACAAATGAATAGGTTTTTCTTCGTCTGTCCTAAGATGCTTGTTATTTTATCCCCTATAATCTTATCTAAAAAACCTTTGGTCTGAGGCCAGCCCAAAAGAATAATGTCTGATACTTCTTCACGGGCCGTTCTGGAAATCCCACTACCTATATTATGGTCTATGGTGGCTTTAAAACTTACTGCTGTTTCAGAAGCGGCTGCTTCTTTAACAAAATCCTCAGATTTTTCTTTCGCTTTTACGATTTGCTTTTCGGCTGCCATGGTATTCGGCACTACAGTCAATACTGTCAAAGGATTTTCGGATTTAGGATCTTTTATCAATACTGCGAAATCCATTATCTTTTCTAAGTTGATTGTATTTGCAATCGGGATCAATATAGATTCATGATTTGTTTTGGACTTGATGACCATATCTTCATCCGTTTCTTTAACCATTTCTTTGGCCGCTTTTTCAGTAACAAAAGAAGCGATAATACACGTGATTAAAATCAGAATAACGGTTCCATTTAAAATATTGTCATCGAGAATACCTTCTTTATACCCTACTAAAATGACAGCTAAAGTAGCCGCAGCATGTGCACCACTCAAACCGAAAATAATTTTACGTTGATTTTTTGAGAACTTAAAAACCAGCTGGGTAACGAGTGCGGCCAGCCATTTGCCGGATACGGCTACTAATGTTAGGCTTCCAGCTACGATCAAAGCCATAGGCCCCTTTAAAATCACGCTTATATCTACGAGCATACCCACGCTTATTAAGAAAAAAGGAATGAAAAGAGAATTGCCTATAAATTCTATCCTATTCATTAAAGCGGAAGAACTGGGGATGAGTCTATTTAAGGCCAAGCCGGCAAAAAAGGCACCGATAATAGCTTCCAGCCCTGCAATTTCAGCTAAAAAAGCCGCCAAAAATACTACAGCTAATAAAAATATGTAATGAGAGTGTTTCTCACTTTCTAATTTTGTGAAAAACCACTTAGCAATTTTCGGAACTACCAAAAACATAAAAGCGGAAAATAATAAAATAGAAAAGCCTAAACGTAACCAAAATTCCTGCGATAATCCGCCGTTGTTCGCACCTAATATAACGGCCAGTAAAATAAGCACTAAAGTGTCTGTCAGAATGGTAGCGCCTACTGTAATGGCTACTGCCGGGTTTTTAGCCACCCCAAACTTACTTACAATGGGGTAAGTCACTAAAGTATGCGTAGCAAACATGCTCGCGGTCAATAAACTCGTGTAAAACCCATAGTCTAAAAGATAATAACAGACCGGGAGGCCAATTCCCAGCGGAATGATAAAAGTGAAAAATGAAAAGAGTAAGCTTTTGGTCCTATGAGTCTTAAATTCATTCAAATCCAGTTCCAGACCAGCTATGAACATAATATAAAGTAGCCCGATCGTAGAGAAAACTTCGACGAACAAGCTTTCTTCCAACACATTTAATCCTTTAGGCCCAATGATTATACCCGCTATGATGAGGCCTATGATCCCTGGAATTCTGAAGCGGCTTAACACAAGTGGCGCTAAGAGTATGATGAAAAGTATTAATGAGAATATTAATATAGGGCTTTCTAAAGGTAATTGAAACTCTTCCAATAACTTATCCAGAGGTGTCTCCATCCATGTGTTTTTAATTGATAAATTACTAATTTAAACATTTTATTAATAAAAATTCTAAGAAAACAATAGATTTCCCTTCTTAA
>JAJYRG010000062.1 GCA_021794195.1 Bacteroidota bacterium | reverse complement strand
GAAATATTGTGGTATGTGCTTGAAAATAGTATAAAATATTTTTTTTTTCAATAAAATACCCGTAATATTGCATTCCGATTTTTACGGGTAGAATATATTAAAAGAGATTACTAATATAAAGTCATGGATTTAGTAAAATTTGTAGAAGAGCAGGCAGTAGCCAAAAATGATGTTCCTGAATTTAAGGCGGGAGACGTTATTAGTGTACATTATAAAATTAGAGAGGGGAACAAGGAACGTGTTCAGGTATTCAGAGGTACTGTTATTCAAAAAAACAGCCACGGCTCGAATCTGACTTTCACAGTTCGGAAAGTATCGAATGGTGTAGGTGTAGAACGTATATTTCCTTTAAACTCACCTAATATCGAGCAAATAGAAATCAATAGCCGTGGAAAAGTACGTCGTACGAAATTATTCTATCTGCGTAAGCGTTCCGGTAAAGCCGCTCGTGTAAAAACGAAACGTGTGTAGAACAGGTTTCTACCAGAAAATATAAAAAAAGGATCTGCGCAACAGCAGATCCTTTTTTATTTGAAAACAGCCTTTCGATTTTGCGTTGTAGTATGTAAAAAACATCAATACAAGCACTGATGTTTTTTTTACACAATCCCCGATAAATTATCGAAGAGTGAATAAAATATGCTAACTTTGTACCCCGTACAAACGATGGGCAAGACCAGTCCGTTGGTAGAGGTTTTCGAATAGAATAATACTAAGTAAAATGACTAAATACATCTTTGTTACGGGCGGTGTGACTTCTTCTTTAGGTAAAGGAATAATCGCAGCTTCTCTCGCCAAATTACTGCAAGCACGCGGCTATAAAGTAACCATCCAAAAATTTGACCCTTATATAAATATTGATCCGGGCACATTGGATCCTTATGAACATGGAGAATGCTATGTAACAGAGGACGGTGCGGAGACCGATTTAGATTTAGGCCATTACGAGCGGTTTTTGAACGTACAGACTTCTCAGGCAAACAATGTAACCACAGGCCGTATTTATCAACATGTGATCGAGCAGGAAAGATCAGGGGCTTATCTTGGTAAAACTGTTCAAGTCGTGCCTCATATTACAGATGAAATAAAGCGTAGAATGCTGTTATTAGGTGAAAATGACGAATATGATATCGTCATTACTGAGTTGGGAGGAACGGTAGGAGACATAGAGTCTCTTCCGTTTATAGAAGCTGTCCGTCAACTGCGCTGGCAGTTGGGAAATAACGACTCTTTGGTTGTCCACTTGACTTTGGTTCCTTTTTTGGCTGCGGCAGGAGAATTAAAGACAAAACCTACACAACATTCAGTAAAGACCTTGCTGGAATATGGAATTCAGCCTGACGTACTAGTATGCCGTACAGAACATAAATTGAGTATGGACATCCGTAAGAAGTTAGCACTTTTTTGCAATGTGAATATCAACGCCGTTATTGAATCTATAGATGCACCTTCTATTTATGATGTACCTCTCTTAATGTTAAAAGAGCAATTGGATAGAACGGTTTTGGCAAAACTGAAGCTCCCTACACGTAATGAACCGGACTTGGGCAAATGGAAGGATTTTTTGGGCAGATTGAAAAACCCTACCGATGAAATCCATGTCGCTTTAGTAGGTAAATATGTTGAACTCCCAGATGCTTATATTTCAGTAGCAGAATCCTTTAAACATGCTGCTGCTGCGACGGAATGTAAAGTGAAAGTGAGTTATATTGCTTCTGGAGCTATAAAAGCACATAATGTAAAAGAAAAATTGAAAGGAGTGCATGGGATTCTAGTGGCTCCGGGTTTTGGGCAGCGCGGTATTGAAGGTAAAATTGAGGCTATTCGTTGTGCACGTGAAAATCGGATTCCGTTTTTTGGTATTTCTCTTGGCATGCAATGTGCCATCATTGAGTTTGCCCGAAACGTACTGAATTTAAGTTCTGCAAACAGTACTGAAATAGATGAAAAATCAGCACACCCTGTCATCAAATTACTTGAAGAGCATTCAGAGGTGTCGGAATTTAACGGAAAAATGCGTTTGGGCACGTACGATATTGAAATAAAAAAAGGAACAAAAGCATATTCAGTCTATGCCAAAACGAAAATATCAGAACGTCATAGACATAAATGTGAGTTTAATAAAAAGTTTCTTGACTCTTTTCGTGACAAAGGTATGATTGCTTCGGGCAGCCACCCTGAAAGTGAAATGGTTGAGATTATAGAGTTAAAGGACCACCCTTATTTTTTGGCAACACAATTCCATCCCGAATTAAAGTCAACAGTAGGTAATCCTCATCCACTTTTTGTTAACTTTGTGGACGCTTGTATTGCTTATAAGAAGTCAATAGGCAAAAATTAATATTGGATTAGATTTTGAAAAATTAAATTATAAAATGGATAGAAATAATCTTTTTGGGCTGGTTTTGATTTTTGTGATTTTCGCAGGCTCATTTTACTTAATGAAGCCTTCTGAAGAAGAATTGAAACAAGAACAAATCAGACAGGATTCAAGCATAAAAGAAGCTAAACAAGAATCTGCAGATACATCTGCGGGCGTAAATGGCCAAAATAATACGGGAGTAAATACTGATTCAACTCAAAATTCAGGTATATTCGGTTCTTCTTCTACAAAAGGAGAAGAAGAATATGTGTTGGAAAATGATAAACTGATCGTCCGTGTAAGTAATAAAGGTGGAAGTGTGAAATCTGTAGAAGTAAAAGGAGAAGAGACCTTTGATGGAAAGCCTCTTTTTCTTTTTGAAGCGGATAATAATAAATACGGCTTTCTTTTTAGAGCAGAAAATCAAAATATAAGCACCAGTAATTTATATTTTCAAAAAGCTTCTACAACTGATGATGGAAAGACGTTGAACCTGCAGTTGAATTATGATGACAATCGTTACATAGAATATAAATATGCTTTGGCGGATGATGGATATAACTTGACTTTTGATGTCAATGCTGTAGGGATTCATCATTTAATAGAAGATATTAGTAAAAAAACAATCACTTTTAATTGGGAAACGACTCTTTTACAAAAGGAAAGAAGTGTGAAGTCGGAAAGAGAGCGATCTACACTTTTTTATCGAAAAACGGATGGGAAAGTAGATAACCTGAAAGAATCGAGTGATGACGATAAGAAAATATCGGATAATCTTCAATGGATTGGTTATAAACAACATTTCTTCTCAGCGATTCTCCTGAGCGAAGAAGGGTTTCAGAATTCGGAAGTTGCTGTCGAGACTTCTTCTCAAGACAGTGTTGTCAAAACCTATAAAACAGAAGCAGAATTAGCTTTTTCTACTCAAACGGATAATCATTACTCCTTTAATTTTTTCTTTGGTCCAAACCAATATAAAGTACTAAAGACGGAAGGGCACCAATTTGAGAAAGTAATCAAAATGGGCTGGGGACCGATGTCTTGGATCAATAAATACCTTACTGTCCCGGTATTTAGCTTTTTGGATAGTTTCCATATGAGTTATGGGATTGTTATCCTTATTTTGACATTATTGTTAAAAGGAGCTTTATTCCCGCTTACATACAAGTCGTATCAATCAATGGCAAAAATGCGTGTGTTAAAACCACAACTCGATGCCATAAAAGAAAAAGTAGGGAGCGACAATCAGATGTTGTTGCAGCAGGAGCAAATGAAACTCTATAAACAAGCTGGGGTAAATCCGTTAGGAGGGTGTTTGCCTATGTTGTTACAAATGCCGTTTACTTTATCGTTCTTTTTCTTTTTTCCAAACTTATTTGAATTAAGAGGACAGAGCTTTCTTTGGGTACAGGATTTATCTACTTATGATGCACCCATTTCTTTTGCTCCGATATTTGGAATAGATCACATCTCGTTTATGTGTATCCTGATGACTTTGACTACAGTTTTGACTACTTGGTATAACAACAGCACTTCAGGTGCTACGGGACAGATGAAATACATCGGATACATCATGCCATTCTTTTTCTTCTTTATTTTAAATAGTTTTCCGGCAGGCTTGAATTACTACTACTTTTTAGGAGCTGTATTTACTTTCCTGACACAGGTTTTAATTCGTTCCCGTATAAATGACGAAGTTATCTTGGCGAAAATAGAAGAACATAAAAAGAATCCGAAAGCTAAGAAGAAATCTTCTTTTCAGCAGCGTATGGAAGAGATGATGCGTCAACAGCAGGCGAATCAACAGAAAGGAAAATAAATGTTTCCGAAAAATCGGATCGTAAGGATATAAATATTAGATTAAAGGGGCTTCTTTTTAAAAAGAGTACATTATGGATACATTTTTTATGGAAAAATGGAATATAAGCTACGAGCTTTTTACCTATGTGGTTCTCCCTTTATTGATATTTTTCGCAAGAGTATGTGATGTAAGCCTTTCAACTATCCGAATTTTATTCGTCATGAACGGGAAGCGTGTGATTGCACCTATCCTTGGCTTTTTTGAAGCCTTAATTTGGTTGCTGGCTATTGGCCAAATCATCAATAATGTAGATAATGTGTGGTCATATTTTGCTTATGCTCTTGGCTTTGCAGCGGGTACATTTGTAGGCATGTATATTGAAGAAAGATTAGCAGTAGGAATGGTCGTCTTGCGGCTAATCACAAAAACGATCCGAAAGGAACTGATTGATTTTCTTCATGAAAATAACTTTCGATATTCAATTTTGGATGGAAAAGGTAAAACAGGTAAGGTAAATGTAATGTTTACAGTCGTGAAGCGGGAGAAGTTAGATAAACTGATCGCGGGGATAAACCAATATCATCCTAAAGCTTTCTACACAGTGGAAGGAGTGAGGCAAGTGAATGAACTGGATCAATTTGCTGCTCCCACTAATAAAGGGTTAGCTTATAAGTTTAAACAGCTTAAAAGACGATAAAAGAACAGGAGTAAAGCAATTTTTTAAAGCTTATCAATCATGGTGTTTTAAATAACAGGTTTATTTATTATATTATGGGGGGCCTAAGCTTTAATTATGATGAGGGCGCTTTTACTGTTGTTTTTACCTTTGGGCGTCTATTGCCAGAGTTTTAATCCTGCACCTTATTTAGGAATGGGCAACACCGGTACTGCCCAAAAAGGAATATATAGCTTAGAAAAGAATCCGGCAGGTATTGCTTCTTTATCTTCTTTTACGGCCGCATCAGCTTATCAAAATCATTACTTAGGAACTGGAATCCAAACGGTAGCTCTTTTTATAGGTGCTCCCCTATATTCCAATTCACTAATTGGGGTTAAAGCTTTAAGTTATGGGATCCCGAATACCACAAAGCTTAACAGTTTTGGGATTGCGTATGCAAAGAAAATAGGTTCGTCATTTTCTTCTTCTATATCTGTCAATCATCACCGCTATTACATAAAAGATCATACTAATGAGAAAGCTTTTTCAGCAGATTTAGGTTTTCAATGGGTAGTAATCAAAGAATTAACTTTCGGTGTGTTTTATCGAAATATTACGGGGTCTCAATTTGATATATATGCCGAACAATCTATTCCAAATGAATTGCTCTTAGGCTTACATTATAAGGTATCAGGATCTGTGGCATTTTCCTGTGATTATGCAAAGGATTTTAATTCTGCTCCATCAAGTGTTAGAATAGGTATTTCTTATTCTGCTTCAGAAAAAATTTATGTAAACGGAGGAATGTCCACGCAACCTCAACAATACTATGCAGGTATTGGATTGGTAGTGCTACCGTTTAGAATAGATTTTGCATCCTCTTTTCACCCTTATTTAGGAACTTCTCCCCAGTTGGCTTTGTTGTATGCGGTTCGGTAAGGAAATAGCGTCTATTTTGGTTTTTATTCCCCTTGTTTTTTCAGCGAAAGGGCAATCTGAAGTGGAGACAATAGAAGAAGGACTTTTGGAATATATCGCTGAGAATGCGGAAGAAGAACTGGATTTTAGCGAAGTAACGGAACATTTACGGACTCTTCAGCAAAACCCTCTAAATTTAAATAAAGCATCTAAAGAACAGCTGGGAGAGTTGTATATTTTAAATCCTTTGCAAATTTCTCACTTACTGTACCACAGAGAAACAACAGGAGCTTTTCACTCCATATTTGAGTTACAAGGTGTGGAGGGATTTGATGCGCAAGTTATAAGTTTATTGCAAAATTTTGTTACGGTCGAAGAGGATTTTCCCTACTCAGACTTATCTTTAAAAATGCTGTGGGAAGATGCAGATCAAGAATTGATGCTACGCTATGGGCGGACGTTGGACAAGGCCGCAGGCTATTTGATAAAAGATGAAAACAGATCCCGGTATTTAGGTTCGCCTGATCAATGGAACCTCCGATACAGGATGAATTACAAAAACACTGCAAAAATTTCTTTAACGATGACAAAAGGTGCAGGAGAACCTTTTATGACTAAAGATCAGCCTTATGGTTTTGATTTTATTTCGGGTAGCTTATCCATGAACCGTCTAAAGAATGTAAATCAACTTGTCGTAGGAGATTATGCTTTGCAGTTAGGACAGGGACTTATAATGTGGAATGGTTTGTCCTTTGGAAAAGGAGCCTGGGCGACAAGCATGGCAAAGCAGGGTGTTCAGCTGAAGCCCTACACATCGACCAATGAAAATCAATTTTTACGAGGAACGGCTGTGAACTTCTCTTATGGAAAGTTCAACCTCACTTCATTTGCCTCTTTCAAAAAAATAGATGGGAATATAGAGTGGGTAGATGATGAAAAAAGAATATTGTCAAGACCTATATCCGGTCTGCATCGTACACCTTCTGAATTGAAAAACCGAAAAACAGTACGCGAAACACTGATGGGGCAACATATCGGTTATTCAGCAAATCGATTAAATGTGGGTGCTACTTTTATTTCTACATTTTGGGATGGAAATATCATAAAAAGAAATGCCCTTCGTCATGCTTTTGATTTTGAAGGGAATAATTTGAATGCACTGTCTGTCAATTATGATTATACTTTTAAGAATCTTTACGTTTATGGGGAGACATCCCATAGTTTTGGAGGAGGGTTAGCAGTTGTAAATGGTTTGATAGCAAGTTTGCATCCTTCTCTCTCTGTATTTATTCATCAGCGCTATTTTGCTAAAAACTATTGGCAGGTATATGCTCAGGGTGTGGGCGAAAGCAGTTTAGTAAATAATGAAAAAGGGCTTTATGCAGGTTTTGTATATCACCCCTCGCGGAATATAAATTGGTTTATACATGCGGATATCTTTTCATTTCCATGGCTTCGTTATCGTGCTGACGGACCGAGCTATGGGCGGGATTTGTTTACTCAGTTTGAATATATCTGGTATAAGAAAGGGAAAGTTTCGTTCCGTTATCGGAATAAAATGAGACAGGAAAATTCATCGATGAGCCCAGAGGAAAATCTGATAGTTGATATCCACAGACATCAATTCCGAGTAGAGTTCCAATATACATGGAATGATAAATGGAAAACCCGGACCCGCGGAGAGTATCTTCTTTATTATAAAGAGTTAGAGGGACAACAAAAAGGCGGAATGGTTTATCAAGATGTATTTTACAATCCTCCGTTTTATACAAGAATACAATTTAATATGCGGTTGGCACATTTTCAAACAGATTCTTATGACACACGTTTATATGCGTACGAAAATGATGTGTTGTATGCATCCGCATTCCCATTCTATTACTTAAAAGGATGGAGGAGTTATTTGAACGTACGTTTCAAAATAAGCAATAAATTAGATTTTTGGAGTCGTTATGCTTTTACCGTTTTACCTGCTGAAAAGTCTATAAGCTCAGGATTGAATCAAATTGAAGGCAATAAAAGGCGTGAACTTAAGTTGCAACTCCGTTGGAAACTATGAGTGAAGGTGACAACATATTTGACATTCGAAAAACACCAATTGTAAAACTATTAGTGCCTTATATTGCAGGAATTACTGTCGGTTTACCCAGAAGTTTAAACGTGGATTTTTCTACACTTTTAGCTTCTTTGCTATTTATATTCTTAGGCTATCTACTTAGTTTTTTTCTTTTCAACAAAGGGGAAGCACAAAAGAAGGTGCATTTTTTTATGTTGATGTTCTTCTTCTTTGTGTTCGGAATAACAAATGCCAAGCGAAACCAATTTGAGCAAGATCAGTTTAAAGGATACCAAGACAAACTTGAAGAAGTCCAAGCGTATGTAGTGGAAGAAGGAAAGGAAACGCCCAGTTTTATGAAGTATGTAGTTATGCTTGAAGTGGGGACCGTAAAAGATACTGCTGTGAAGCTTCAAGAAAAAATATATCTATATATACAAAAAAAAGAAGATATATCTCGGCGATTACACTATGGAGACCGGATTTCTTTTGAAGCGAATCTTTCAACTATACCCCCACCATATAATACGGGTGAATTTGATTATCAGCAGTTCTCTTATCGGCGAGGGATTTCTTTTCAGCAGTTTATAAAACAAAGTGAATGTCAATTTCTACCAGGTAAAGGGGGTAACTTTGTGGTAAGCAAAGCTAGAGAGTTACGTCGATCTGTTGTTAATCAATACAAAAAATATATCCAAAATTCAGCATCGGTAGAAATTGTTTCTGCTCTTGTCTTGGGGTATAAAACGGAGTTATCCCCTGATACTTTCGATTTATTTTCCAATACAGGCACTATTCACATTCTTAGCGTGTCGGGGATGCATGTGGGGATGATTTTCGCAATTGTTTTATTTGTTTTTCACCCTCTTCCTAAGCGGATACGCTTGCTTCTTTCCTTATTATTTATTTGGGCATATGCTGTCTTTGCAGGTTTAGCCCCTTCCGTGATGCGCGCCACGACTATGATTACTTTGTATGTTCTTGGTCAAGTGACGTATAATAAAAGCAATACGATGAATATTTTGAGTATTACGGCTTTTGTGCTGCTTTTGCTTAAACCCGAATATCTTTTTGAAGTCGGATTTCAGTTGTCATTTATAGCAGTAATAGGGATATTATGGATTTACCCTCTTTGCAAACGTTGGTATTATCCGAAATTTAAATTTCTGCAGCGTTTTGTTGATGTACTTTATATATCTATTGCGGCCCAAATACTTACTGCACCCTTGACCTTGTTTTATTTCAATTACTTTCCGAGTTTTTTCCTGTTGGCGAATATTTTAGTGGTGTTCCCTGCTTCTATTTTAATGGCATTGGGACTGGTTTTGCCTATGCTTCCTTTTCCTATAATAAAAGTAGGAGTGGGGAAAATATTATTGGTGCTCACTCAGGGGATTTGGGTGGGTTTGGATTTTATCTATAATCTCCCTTTTTCGATGATTTCTGGGGTTTTCATCTCGGGGGTTGTACTTTTTCTTTTGTATGCCTTGCTTATTTCGGGACTTATATCTTTCTATTTACCCAATAAAAAGAATGTTTTTGTTTTTTTAATCTTGGTTTTGTGCTTCTCAATCTATAGGCTGAGTGAGAAAATCCATTATCAACAAAAAGAAGAATTACGGATTTATAATTTGGGCCGGAATATGGCAATCTCTGTACAACAAAAAGGACAAGTGAAGCTTTTTACAGATCAGGAGAAGAATACTCCATCACTATTGTCGTACAGTATATATCCTTTTTTGGAAAGATATACTCAAACTTCGGAAATCAATCCTATTTTGCTTGAAAAGAAAAATATTCGAATGAAGTTAAATAAATGCCAGATGATGATCTGCCAAAAACCAAGTTTAGCAATGGGTGCGGAAATGCAAAATGTTAACTTAGTTTTAGTGAGGCATAATGCGGTGGAAGAGTTTCCTATAGATGAAAAAAATAAAAGTACCTTTCAAAAAGTTTTATTCGTTTTTGATGCTTCTAATACTGATTTTTATATACAATCAGCAGTTAGAAAATTAGAAGAACATTATATTCCCTTTTACGTGTTGAAAAATAATAATGCGTATGTTTGGAAAGACTAAGAGGTATGACAAAGAGCAAAGAAATTCTAAGAAAATATTGGCGTTACGATGAATTTCGTCCTTTGCAAGAGGAGATTATTACTTCTATTTTGGAAGGAAGAGATACACTTGCGCTAATGCCTACAGGAGGAGGGAAATCCATTTGTTTTCAAGTGCCGGCTGTGCAGATGGAAGGAATTTGTATAGTGATAAGCCCATTGATAGCTCTGATGAAAGATCAGGTGGATCAATTAAAAAAAAGAGGGATAAATGCTGTAGTTATCCATTCCGGAATGACAGCCCGGGAAATTGATATTGCTTTCGACAACTGTATATTTGGCGATATAAAACTGTTGTATCTTTCTCCGGAGCGTTTGTATTCCGACTTAGCTCAAGAGCGTATTAGGCATATGAAGGTTAGTTTTGTAGCTGTGGACGAAGCACATTGTATTTCGGAATGGGGATATGATTTCAGACCTGCATATTTACAGATTCATATCTTAAGGGAATGGTTTCCGGATATCCCTATTATGGCGCTCACCGCCACAGCTACGAAAGATGTGGTACAAGACATTCAGGAAAAGCTTCTTTTCTCTAAAAGGAAACAAGTTTTTATTCGGAGTTTCAAAAGGGATAATTTGGCTTACATGGTGCTGGAAGATGAGAATAAACTGCAGCGCTTACTTCGGATTATCCGGCGGGTTGGTGGAGGGGGAATTGTCTATGTACGTAACCGCAGAGAAACGAAAGAATTAGCTTCTTGGCTTTTAAACAATGGGATACCTACAGGTTTTTATCATGCAGGATTAGAAATGCAAGAGCGGAACCAGACACAGACCCATTGGCTGGAAAATAAAATACGGGTAATAGTAGCTACTAATGCTTTTGGAATGGGAATCGATAAGCCGGATGTACGCTTTGTAGTGCACTGGGATGTACCAGATACTTTAGAAGCATATTTTCAAGAAGCAGGAAGAGCGGGACGGGATCAGAAAAAATCTTTTGCGGTGATGCTTTATACCCAAAAAGACGTGGAAAAACTGCATGATAATTTAGAAGCAAGTTTTCCGGATTACACATATATAAAGCAAGTTTATCACCATCTCTGTAATTATTATCAGATTCCTTTTGGAGCAGGAGAAGGTCTGGAGTTTGATTTTGATCTTGTCGACTTTGTCAAAAAATACCAATTAGAAGTGCTTTCTGTGTTAAGTACTTTGAAATTTTTGGAAAGGGATGGTTGGCTATCCGCAACAGAAGCGGTGTTCGTTCCTTCCCGATTCAAATTTGAGGTGGATTTCAAAGAGCTGTATAAATTTCAAATAGCTCATGCAAAGTATGATTCTCTGATAAAAGCCATTTTGAGAAATTATGGAGGTGTATTTGATAATTTCGTAGCTATTAATGAGTACGAATATGCCAAAGGATTATCAGTACCTTATCCCGTAGTGGTAGAACTTCTTAATTCTTTACAGCAGTTTGAAATATGTACTTATTTGCCCTCTTCTAATGCGCCAAAAGTGCGCTTTCTTCGGTCGCGGGTGGATTATAAACATTTGCATATTGATACACAGTTTATTTCGGAAAGAAAAAAAATAAAATCTACACAAGTACGAGCCGTAGAGAGTTACTTAGAAGAAAAAAAATGTAGGAGTCAATACTTATTAAGCTATTTTGGGGAAACAGAATCAGAATCCTGTGGAGTATGCGACTTATGTTTAGTAAATAAGCATAAAAAAAAAGATCTTGAGAAAAGGATCAAAAAAGAAATTCGAAATTTACTGGTGAATAGGGATTTAGATATTCACACTTTGGTTGATAAAATTGAAGCGGGAGACGATGCCTATAAACTTAAAGTTATTCGAGCATTAGTGGAGGATGAAAGTGTCGTGTGCAAAGGGCAGCTGTATTCCTGGAAAGTGAAAAAGTAATCTAGAGTTGCGAAAAAGAATACATTTGCGGAAGATTATCGGTCATGACTATTATAACATAAGAGAATAATTTAAAAGATGAAACAAAAAATCACAATCAGTTTAATTGCAAGTGTATTTCTATTAATAAATGGAGTTAATGCGCAGCTTTCAGCCGATTTGAATGTCGATAAGGATTCTTTAAAAGGACATTTAGACCAACTTATTGAAGATGGAAATGAAAAGGCGAACAAAGAATTGGACAAAGAGTTGGAGTCGATGGTAAAATCCAAAGATGAAGAGATAGTGATTTTAGCCATTCATGTATATAGGCAGCTTGGCCAAAACGATGAAGCTGATGCTTTGGAAAGTAAAATTGTAAAAATGTTTCCAAAAGGCGTAAAAGCTCGTCAGGAAGCCTTTGAAAAAATAAGAGAGGAGGAGCTGAGTACAGAACAGTTTGAAAAAAAATATAAAAAATGGCTGAAAAAATTTCCTTCGAACCAGTATACCGAAAAAGAGCAAAATGTGTATAGCCTTGCGAATATAGAACTGGCTAAACGTTATGGAAAAGAAGGGAATGTAGAAAAAGCAATAGAATATGTAGAAGCCTTAGAAAGGAAAGAAGAGTTCATTCCGGCGGTTTATGCTGCAGCTTTAGAATTAAACCGCCAAGAAAAGTATGAAGCAGCTTGTAGCCTATTAAGCGAAGGACATAGGATTATTGAGCGGGAGCTTTTAAAAGAATCGCCTGATCGTGTCTATGAAAGGTATAACAACCCTCTTCAAGCTCTTTATGGAGTGTCTTTAGTGAAGTCGGGGAAAATACGGGAAGGAATCACTTATTTAGAGGAAGCAAATAAAGAACGGGCAAGTAGCGAATCCATACTGGCCTTAGCAGAAGGATATGCTTCTTTGGGCAGAGAGTTAGATGCATTTATGACCTTGGAAGGCTACCTGCTAAAAGTTGGAAAAGGAAATAACGAAGCTTTAATCGAAAAGCTTGCATCATTATATAAAACACTAAACCAAGATAAGGGCGATGTATCAGCTTATCTGAAAACATTGGATACGCGTATACATGATGCATTTGTACTGGCTTATAAAGGAGAGATGGTTAAGGAGGAAGCTCCTGATTTTGAATTGGTGAATAGAAAAGGGGAGACGGTAAGATTAAGTGACTTAAAAGGTAAAATTGTAGTTTTGGATTTTTGGGCGACTTGGTGTGGTCCCTGCGTCATATCTTTTCCGGGAATGCAAAAAGCTGTAGATAAATATGAGGATGACGAAGATATAGAGTTCTTGTTTATCAATACTTGGCAGAAAGAATCCAATTATAAAGAATTGGTAGAAGATTTCATGCAGGAGAATGATTATAAATTTGAGGTTTTATATGATGAAATGAAAGATCGTTCGAAAGCTACAGTTACGGCTTATGGGGTCACAGGTATACCCACCAAGATATTTATTGACAAAGAAGGTTTTATTCGTTTTAGGTCCATCGGCGGTTCGGATAATGTAGAAGCTATTGTCAATGAAATGACGATTCGGTTAGATATATTAAAAGAAGGGTGATTTAATAGAATAACTTCCTGCAGAGTCTCGGTTTTTCTGCAGGAAATTTTTGAATGTATATAATTTTTTTAATTAGCAGTATTCGTTAAAGGCTGCAGTTAGGTTTTCCGCAATTAATTCCGCTGGTTTTCCTTCAATATGATGTCTTTCGATCATATGAACCAGTTTACCGTCCTTGAACAAAGCCATTGCAGGAGAAGAAGGAGGATACGGAAGCATATATTCACGGGCCTTATCTACGGCGTCGGTTTCCATTCCGGCAAAGACTGTTACCAACTTAGCAGGGCTTTTTTCATTTTGGATAGCAGATTTCGCCGCCGGTCTGGCATTTGCCGCAGCACATCCACAAACAGAATTAACAACTAAAAAAACAGTCCCGTCTGTAGGAATAGCTGACTCTACTTCTTCAGATGTTTTCAACTCTTCAAATCCTGCGTCAACTAATTCTTGACGCATAGGAGCAACTAAATATTCTGGATACATGTTCTATACACTTTAAAAGTTTAAATAAAATAATTTCTTTTCTTTGCACAAAGATAGAGTTATGAACAACCAATATCAACTCATGAATCTCAGATAAGTGTCAGATTGTCTTTACTTTTATACTTGATTTTGAATTAATTGGACTTTGGAGTATTTTTGTACATTCATAAATATTATTCGAAACAATATGTCAACAGTTGAAAAAAAATATTTGCCCTATAAAGTTAAAGATATCTCATTAGCCGAGTGGGGTCGTAAAGAAATAGAATTAGCGGAAGCTGAAATGCCCGGTTTAATGAGCTTGAGAGAAGAGTATGGTATTAGCAAACCCTTGACGGGCGCACGCATTGCAGGGTGTTTACACATGACAATTCAAACAGCAGTTTTGATTGAGACGCTTATTGAATTGGGGGCGGAGGTTTCCTGGTCTTCCTGTAACATATTTTCCACGCAAGATCATGCCGCAGCTGCTATTGCTGCAGCCGGCATTCCGGTGTACGCTTGGAAAGGCATGACTGAAGAAGAATTTAATTGGTGTATAGAACAGACCCTCTTTTTTGGAGAAGAAAAGAAGCCTTTGAATATGATTTTAGACGATGGAGGGGATTTAACGCATATGGTGTTTGAGCAGTTTCCTGAACTTATCGATGGCATCAAAGGACTCTCTGAGGAAACGACGACAGGCGTTTTACGCTTATATGAAAGAATGAAAAAAGGTACACTCCATTTACCTGCTTTTAATGTAAACGACTCCGTTACTAAGTCGAAATTTGATAATAAATATGGCTGCCGCGAATCTTTAGTTGATGCGATTCGCCGGGCAACGGACTTGATGCTTGCAGGAAAAGTAGCGTTAGTTGCCGGGTACGGTGATGTAGGAAAAGGATCTGCCGAATCCCTGCGCTCTGCAGGTGTGCGTGTTATTGTATCTGAAATAGATCCAATATGCGCATTGCAAGCGGCTATGGAAGGATATGAAGTAAAAAAGTTTTCTGATGCGGTAGTCGAAGCTGATATTGTGGTAACGACCACCGGAAATAAAGATATTGTACGAGGCGAACATTTCTTAAAAATGAAAGATAAAACGGTTGTGTGTAATATCGGGCATTTTGATAATGAAATTGATGTTGCCTGGCTTGACACAAATTACGGCACAACGAAAGTTGAAATTAAACCACAGGTTGATAAATATACTGTAAACGATAAAGATATTATCTTATTGGCAGAAGGCAGGTTGGTGAATCTGGGCTGCGCTACCGGTCACCCGTCTTTTGTCATGTCCACCTCTTTTACCAATCAAACATTGGCACAGATAGAACTGTGGACAAATGAAGGGAAGTACGAAAATAAAGTGTATACACTGCCCAAATTTTTGGATGAAAAAGTAGCCCGGCTGCACTTATCAAAAATAGGAGTGGAGTTAGACACGTTGACAGAAGAACAAGCGGACTATATTGGCGTGAAAGTGGATGGTCCTTATAAATCAGAGGCATACAGGTATTAAGGAGAGATATAGGAAAAAGCTACCTCTGTAACTGAGGTGGCTTTTTTATAATAAACTATTGAAGCCGGGAAGTTTTACGGATCTAATATATAGGCAGCACGCTGAAACTTCTTTTGCAAAATTAAAAACCTATAAACACATATAATTATTTTCAAGTAGCACTTTGTTTACTTTTAGCGTTTTCAATTATAGAAAGCCTCAATTAATGGTTCTATAACAGGAAAAGAGGAGTAGGTATTCTGAATTGTAAAATTTTCAAGAATTTAGGATAGCTTAATAATATATTAAAACAAGTCCCTTTCATAGCAATCTCATGGATAATAATAAGGAGATTTTGGAGATGAAAACCGCTTATCAAAAACTGTTCAATAAACAGCAATTTGATGCAGCGGAGTTGGATTATGTCTCCTTTGAAGAGCAAAAAGCTGCATTGAATGTCTTGGCGGAGATAGGGCATTCCGGAATTAGCGTATTTGATTTTTTTAGACAAGAGCATATTTTTTACTCTCCTAATTTTTGTGTGCTATTGGGTTATGATGTAGAGAAGATACAACAAGAAGCATTAGATTTCATGGAAAGCAAGATCCATCCTGAAGACTATGGAGTGTTGCTGCAAAACAGTATGTCAGCTATGAAGTTTCTGTACGCATTCTCTCCTGATGAAAAATACAATTATAAATTCATAAGTGAATTCAGGCTACAGGATGCTTCCGGGAAATATACAAGGATGATCGAACAGCATCAGGCGCTTAAATTGGATAGCAGAGGCAATATATGGTTATCAATGAGCATTATCGATGTTTCGCCCAATCAGCAGGAAACTGACAGCGTGAACAGTAGGCTGTTTAATTTCCGTACGGGTAAAAGCATTCCTTTAACGACAACACTTAGGAATTCCCAGCAGAAACTTACCAATAGAGAAAAAGAAATTTTGAGAATGGTTAAAGGTGGGTTATTGAGCAAGGAGATTTCTGATAAACTTTCCATCAGTGTTCATACGGTGAATACTCATCGTCAACGTGTATTGGAAAAATTAGGTGCAAATAATTCTCATGAGGCTGTTGTCTTAGCTTCAAAGTTAGGTCTGCTTGATTAATACTGATAAATCAGTATTGTAACGTTTAAAATATTGGAGGACTTTTGCATAGCAACCAAAAGTTTATTTTATGCGTTTTACATCATTGCTAATGCCCTTATTCTTATTCATCTGTATGAAAGCGGTTGCACAGAAACCTGTGCAAAATATACGTGGCAATATCACAGATATAGCGTCGGGAGTACCTATCCCGTCAGTAAGTGTACTCATTAAAAACAGTCAACACGGTACCACAACAGATTCTGTAGGGAATTTTATAATAAATAAAGTACCTGTGGGAAGGTATGATATACTTATTTCCGCCGTAGGTTATGAATCGGTAGTCTTGAATGAAGTTACTGTTTCATCAGCGCAGGAGACAGTATTGTCTCCGTCTTTAAAAGAGAGCGTATCCGCTTTGGATGAAGTGGTCGTAAAAGCCGGCGTCAATAAATATAGACCTCTCAATAATATGGCAATAGCAAGTGCACGGATGCTAAGCGTTGAGGAAGCTGGACGTTATGCAGGTGGTTTTGACGATCCTGCCCGCCTTGTAGCTTCTTTTGCTGGGGTGGCAAGCAACGTAGGTAATAATGGAATTGTAATAAGAGGGAATAACCCTAATTCCTTGCAATGGAAAATGGAAGGAGTGGAAATACCCAATCCCAACCATTTCGCCGACTTAACCAGTTTTGGTGGAGGCGGTATTACGGCATTAAGTAGTCGATTACTTGCTAATTCTGATTTCTTTTCAGGCGCTTTTCCTGCTGAATATAATAATGCGCTTTCTGGAGTGTTTGATATTTTTATGCGCACGGGTAGTAATACAGAACAGGTCAATGCCTTTCAGCTTGGAATTATTGGTATTGACGCATCTTCTGAAGGACCTTTTAA